>NZ_JACRVW010000040.1:0-1305 GCF_018812085.1 Gluconobacter sp. P5H9_a | reverse complement strand
AGCCGAGGCTTCCCCATCAGTACCCAGAGGCTGTTATCCGACCTGACGGAGTTCGGGCAGAGCAGAGCGATCCTCCATCAGATAGGGTCCGCTGGACACGACCTGAATGGAAAGAATACCCGGTTCCCTGCTGCTATTTCCGCTTTGCAGCGGCAACGTCGCATCGCCATCCGTCCAGCGGTGTGTGGAAGATTCCAGTCCATGCCAGCCTGACAGGTTGGACAGGGACAGATGAGCGGTCAGACTGACTGTCTGACGAGACGCAAACAGGGAAACATCCCCGACAAGAACGCCGAGATCACGGCGATCGTCTACGAATGGTCCAATCGTGTCACTTGGGCGACTGGCCCGCGATACCAGACGAACTGTCGTGACATTTGCTGGAAGCATGAACATGACACGGTCATTCGCCTGCCGGAGCGGCCGGATGATCTGACCGAAATTGGTGACCAGATGCAGACCCGGATCAGTAGTCAGTTCAGGCTGGAGAACACCATTGCCAGCGCGCTCTGCAATGCGTGCATAAATCGGCTCGACAAAGGCACGGGACGTCTCAAGCGGCAGCGTTTTCGAACCACCGGCCTTCGACCCACCAAAGATTGCAGTTACGGTGTGATTGTCGAACTGGCTGCGGTTTCCTGTATCCAGATAGCTCTCGGTCAGTGCGTTTTCAGCCCAGACCGCTTCATGGCTCTCCAGTTCCACATGATAGTAGGTGTAGCTGTTGATCGTACGATCAATCAGGATGGATGCCCCATTGACCAGCATACGGGCTGGAACCAGCTTGCCCTCGAAGACCATGCAGTGCTCCTGCGTCACCAGCAGGTCACGGGACGGAACACCCTCTGCAAGAGCGCCCTCGCGGATGCGGACGAGCCAGTTTTCTTCCGGCATAGGCTGGCTGGAGACGGTGATGGAACGATGACCCAGCCATTTGACAGGCATGGCCCCCTTCGGCGTCATGACCAGCGTACCCGGCACGAGCGTTTCGACCGTGGCCTCCCCGTCAGGGGTTGTGAGCGCAGTGCCTTCGGCAAAGCATGTCGTATAGACCAGACCGCCATTGCTGTCAGACGACAGGGTATAGCCATACGTGCTGGCGTTCGGCACGTTCAGCGAATACGTGCCACCGGTGGTGTAGAACGTGATGCCACTCGCCGTTGTGCTGACACTGGTGACGCTGGCCTGCGGGATGGACGCCAGCTCAATCGTGTCTGTGGGCGACCAGCCCGAAATGGTATTCGTCGGCATGGTCGTGCCACTGATAACCAGGTTCGCACCATCACCAGAAAGCAGGATCAGGAT
>NZ_JACRVW010000039.1:0-1522 GCF_018812085.1 Gluconobacter sp. P5H9_a | reverse complement strand
CACTAKACTCAAGATTAAATGGTATMGGCCAAGCTTTTACTCAAGATTATAGAGACCGATTTGMTCCTAAGGTATATTCTAAATCCGAGTAATATTTATACCTGAGCAGCCTGCGGCGCTAGCGCGCTGCATTCGCTCTGGGTCTGCACCAATGTTTTTTTCTGATTATTCTGTCTGCTCATGAAGCAAAGAAATTTTAGCGGCTAAAACTACCGTTTTCCGGTAGTATCAATGTCTGAACTTGATTGAGCGACAGGAGCGGCATGATGAGCGCACACCCGATTGTCCAGCATGACGACGCCGAGACGACAGCTTTTGCTGACGCCGTTCGAGACGGAATCCGCGCCGCAGATGAAGGGCGCAAGCGTCCCTATTCTGAGGTGCGTAACTGGCTCCTCTCTTGGGGTACGGAACACGAAAAACCTGCACCACAGCGCGGGTAATCGTGCAAAATTTCATCGTTGATATTACCGATCCAGCGGTCGATGACCTCCAAAGTATTAGAAATCACATAGGGGAAGAAAACCCCGCAGCAGCAAGCCGTGTTGCTATTCAGATAGTCGCAGCCTGTGACCGTCTCGAATATCTACCGGAACGAGGCCGACCGGGCCTTGTCCCTGGCACGCGAGAACTGGTGTCCTGCTGGCCGTATGTAATCGTCTATCGCATCGCAGATTCAACGGTCGAAATCCTGCGCATCTGGCACAGTTCTCAAGACCGATAGACCGCTAACTCGTATCGAGTTGTGTTTACTTGTGCTGAGTTATGCCTACTAAAATATGAGGCAGTTCCTCTGGGGTAGTGTGGAAGCTGCCCCATTTTCGTGACCTGTCACATACCGAGCGAGGGGCCGTTGGATGATGCGCCGGACGCCTCACCCGGCCCGTCTCCTACACCGTTCCATTCTGGCGCATAGCCACGCTCAACAGCCTCTGACCATTCGGCCTCGAACTCAGATCGGGCGGACGGGGAAATGTATTGCAGAACCCCATTAACCATTTCCTCAAACTGCTGCGCCATGAAGCCTACCATTTCCCCGACACTCTGAACGCAGGCTTGCAGCCGGTTCTTCCGGGCAACTGTCAGGCCCTCAGCTAACCACCAGCGCCAGTCCCCTGACGTGCTGACGTTATAGGTCGCCTCATTGCGCACCCATGCCCGCTTGAGAGTGTCAAAGTCCTCTCGAAGTGCTGCAATCGCCTCAGCTTTTGCCTTCTCAATCGCTACTTCCGGCTCCTGTAGCGCTTGGCTTCGCTCCTCAACCGCCAGCGCAGCACTGGACACCTCTGCCAAGGCCTCCCGCACAGGCAGGGCAGTTAAACGCCATGCCGCCCGCAACTCCTCACGTCGTGCCTCTGGCATATCTTTGGCTGCCCACCACCCCAGCCGGTCAGGTACTTTCGGTGACGGGCAAACCCTGCGAACCTCACCGCCCCGGAACGCCGCAGCACCCCGGTTTGAGCCAGCCCGACCCTCCCCCCCCCTCTGCCCCCGCTCCGCACAGGCCGCCTCCCGCCCCCCC
>NZ_JACRVW010000038.1:0-2063 GCF_018812085.1 Gluconobacter sp. P5H9_a | reverse complement strand
GTAGTCTTCGACCTTCTGCGGGCCGCTTTCCCACGTACCTGAAGCAAAGGCATTGAACGGAACCATCGTGCCCGTCGTATTACGGACATACCAGCGGTTTAGATCTTCCGGCGTCATACGTGCCCAGGGTTCACCCTGGATATAGACCTGCTTCACACGGTCATCGCGCATGAACTGGTTGACGTAGATGGAGCCAAGAGCACCTTCCAGCGTCGTGTTGATGTCMGCGTTGGTCAGACCAAGTGCRTTYGCACGTTCACGGTTGATGTCCAGCTTGAACTGCGGCGCATCTTCCATACCAAGCGGACGAACAGCTGCCAGGCGGGGATTCTGTCCAGCTTCGCGCAGGATCTGGTTGCGCGCAGCCAATAGGGCATCGTGTCCTAAATGCCCTGTGTCTTCGAGTTCAAGATCAAACCCTGTTGCGTTCCCAAGTTCGAGGACAGCCGGTGGATTGACGGCAAAGATCATGGCTTCCGGATCTGATTGGAAATGCTTCATGATTTCGCCGGCTATTGCTGCCGTTGAGTTCTTCCAGCCTGACCTTTCATCCCAGGGCTTCATACGAATAAAGAAAGCCCCTGCATTTTGCCCTTGTCCTGCAAAATTAAACCCGTTCATCGACAGAACGGAATCTACAGTATTCCCGTAAGTTTTCAGAATATAGTCTGCAATCCTGCGGTTTACGGCTGCGGTCTGGGCATCTGTGGCACCCGCACGCATTGTTACCTGACCGAAAATCAGACCCTGATCTTCATCGGGCAGGAACCCACCAGGAATTTTCATGAAAAGGAAGATGACACCGGCTGTTGTGGCAATGAACACCCCCATGCTGATAAAAGCATGCCGTGTCAGCCACTTCACGCCACTCAGATAACCATTGGTCAGGCGATCGAAATTACGATTGAACCAGGCGGCAGGCCCATGCTCATGTCCCTTGTGGGTGGGCTTGAGCATCGACCCGCAAAGTG
The DNA here is from genome assembly GCF_018812085.1 of Gluconobacter sp. P5H9_a. Classification (NCBI taxonomy): domain Bacteria; kingdom Pseudomonadati; phylum Pseudomonadota; class Alphaproteobacteria; order Acetobacterales; family Acetobacteraceae; genus Gluconobacter; species Gluconobacter sp. P5H9_a. Next base: position 1,092 of record NZ_JACRVW010000038.1, on the reverse strand, counting down.
CCGGTGTCATGACCATGGCCACCAGAACAGACAACCACATGGCGGCAACAATGGTGATGGAGAACTGACGATAGATAATACCAGTAGAACCACTAAAGGCGGCCATCGGCAGGAACACAGCCGTCAGAACCAGCACGATACCGATCAGCGCACCGGAAATTTCGTCCATGGAAACGCGGGCGGCCTCCTTGGGAGAAAGCCCCCTGTCCGTCATGACACGTTCGACGTTTTCAACAACGACAATGGCATCATCCACGAGCAGACCAACAGCCAGAACCATAGCCAGCATGGTCAGCGTGTTGATGCTGTATCCCATCACGGACAGGAGCCCGAACGTGCCCAGAAGAACGACCGGCACAGCAATCGTCGGGATCAGCGTGGCGCGGAAATTCTGAAGGAAAATCAGCATCACGACGAAAACGAGCGCGATGGCTTCAATCAGTGTCTCAATGACCTCTCGGATCGACAAAGTAATGAATGGTTCCGTATCTAGCGGATAGACTGTTTTCAGACCGGGAGGGAAATAATGTGAAAGTTCCTTCAGCTTCGCCCGGACAGCATTTTCAACAACAATCTGGTTGGCGCCGGCTGCCAGTTTGAGAGCCAGGGCGGCGCCAGGATGGTTGTTGATAAGAGATGTCATGCTGTAGCTCTGTGCACCGAGCTCCACACGACCCACGTCCTTCAGGCGGACCTGACTGCCATCCTGCTGGACCTTGAGCAGGATCTTCTCGAACTGTTCAGGCGAACTCAGACGCGTCGGACCAATGACCGTCGCGTCAAATCCAATGCCCTTTTTGGCAGGCAAACCACCCAACTCACCGGATGACACCTGAATATTCTGGGTCTGAATGGCAGACTGCACGTCGCCGACCGTCAGGCCGTAATTGTAGAGTTTCGATGGGTCCATCCAGATACGCATCGCGTATTCGGACGCAAAGAGCGTATGATCGCCGACACCCGAAACCCGGGACAGTGGATCGGATATTGTAGAAGCCACATAGTCCGCAACATCCTGACCGGACATACTTCCGTCTTCGGAAATAAATCCAATCGCCATCATGAAGTTCTTGGTGGCCTTCGTAACGCTCA
>NZ_JACRVW010000037.1:0-3614 GCF_018812085.1 Gluconobacter sp. P5H9_a | reverse complement strand
TCTAGTGGGCGTGTAAACTTGGCGCTTAAATTAAAATTTGGGTATTTCCCTGTTATTTTTGGATGTAAATAAGCAGCTATTTCTACGTCTGATTGAGATATATATCTTCCTGCCCATTTTTCTATAATATGCTTTAGAGCTCTACTGTGTTTTGGTTTTGTTTTTATTGTTGTCTGAGCATCTAACCATTCATACGCCATCCTAATACAGTCTTCATGCTCGTGAAGAATGTCTGATGGATGTTGGTACTTGAAGCCAATTTTGGCATCGTTAATTTCTTTGTCAGTAAGCACTGTATAATTTCCTCTTATCAAAATACTTAACCAAATATGGTAATGTTAGATGTCACGAAAATGGGGCGGCTTTTACACCGCTCCAGAGCAACATCAGAAGTATTTTAGTGGCTAAAATACTCCTTGTCCTCTGAGCAAGCAGATGAGCATAGCACAGAGCAGAACAGACCCGGAGCGAGCGCAGCGCGGGAGCGGCGTAGCCCGCCCGTCAGGGCGTCTGGGTGGGATTAAGCCGTAAAATCGAAGATGACTTTTCCTGCGCCTGCGTGAGCTATTCCCTGCAATTCTAGGGGCGATTTTGTATCTGCATCAGTGATAGTTAATGACCCACCGGCTTGAATGCTTTTCGCAATTCCTTGCAGTTCCAGACTACTTCTTCCTTTAGCGGACATTTTGATGCTGGCGCCTGCTTTGGCTATCCCTTGCAGTTCTAATGGCGATTTCATTTTTCATATCCCATTGCGTTTTTTCAGAAATGGGAAAACACTGTCCCCATAAACGGCGAAAGGCCGGAGCAGCGAACTCCGACCTTTCAGCTTAACCCGCCAGTAGCAGTGGACGGGTCAGCTTTCCGAGGTGAACGATAACCCGTTTCCGGGGTTCCCCTCAAGAGAAGATGGCCAGTCCGAGTGAGGATAGACAGTGGCCATTACTTCCAAGACCTCCCGTCCCATGACAAAATGGCAGATTATCCGCCGGTTTCAGGCCATGCTTCGTCGTTTCCGGTCGGAAGGTAAGCTGACTCTTGGGGAAGCACATGCGCTGGCGGTTCTGCCGGAGTTCATGGGGGACGATGGGGCTATGTTCCCTAGTCACGAAGCAATGGCAGAGAAGTCAGGCGCCAGCCGCCGGACGGTTATCAATGCTCTGAATCGGGCCTATGCGCTCGGCATCGTGAAGCACACGCCCCGCTATCAGTATGATCGCCAGCTTGGGAAGCGGGTGCGGACATCGAACGCATATGAGATCGTTCTGTCGGCACTCCAGCAGGTGGCGCAGGCGGCCCGGAACTTCATGCGGACAGTGCGTGCTCACCTAAGTGCAAGACCTGCACAGGAACGTCCTTCTAGTTCTTTTTTAAGACCTGAAAGAGTCTTTCAGCCCCCCCAGATGACCCATGCGGAGATGGTCGCATGGTGTCTGAAGGAAGCGAAAGCCACCTGACGGCACCTAAGTGCAAGACCTCATTCTGACCTAAGTGCAAGCCAGTCTGACCTGAGTGCAAACGCATGTCCGGACGCCCTGACGGGCGGGCTACGCCGCTCCCGCGCTGCGCTCGCTCCGGCCTTGGAAGGACGGAAAAACCGGGCAAGAGGGGATTTGCTCAAGGGGTATGAAGTGAGGCGGCAGCGAGACCGGCAGAGCCTCACCTAGAAGGCCGCAAGTCCTGACTGGTCGTAGGCTTCTGCTTCATTCCAATCTTCTGAATGCTCTATGTGGTTGGACGTAGCTTCACGAGGACTGTTGAGCGTTCCCGCCCATCGCTCGGCCTCTTTGAGTGGGTCAGCCGGTCGGAGCAGCCGGAACAGGTGGTTCTTTGACCATGCCCATTTTCCGGCCGGGTCGATGCGTTCCAGTGGTGTTGAGACGAACCAGCAGTCAGACGGGCCGAGCACTGGATGAGATCGCGCCCATCCTGCCAGAACCGGGCCGACATTCGGAATCCTGACGATCTGCCAGTGATCGACCGATGGTAGGGACGGGGATGCCACCATCTCCGCCGGTGGGTCGGAGTAGTGGCCGGTTTCCTGTGCTTGTCGGGTCAGATCGTCATAGTCCCGACGCAGTGCACGGGCGCGCTCGATGGGGGTCATGTCGTACCGAATTTCTCGTGGGTAATCGGAAGGGGTCAAGGGGGTTTCCCCTTGCACACGGATTGAAGCGGAGCGGCCCTTTAGGGTCAATCGGTAGTGTGTTACTTCTTGCATAGCAGGAAGGAATGACAGGTGGCAATTTTCGCGGCGGTTCGTGCGGGTGCTCTCAAGTCCATCGGGACGGGTCGAGGTGGAATCCTCTCAACGGAATATCACGCCAAGCGTCTCGATCCGGTCTCCCAGAAACGACACGTTCGGGACAGTGATCCGATAGCGTGGAGCAAGGCGGAAGGCCCCACGGATTACGTGAAAGCGTTCAAGGCGCACAAGCGGGCCACTGGTGCCAGTGAGCGGAAGGGTGCGGATCTCGGGATGGAGTTCAAGGTGGTGGTCAGTCCTGAATGGCTGGCCGAAACCGGAGACCCACATGACGCGGCTAATCCGAGGGTGCAGCAGCTCGTCGATGAAGCGAAGGCATGGGCCGAAAGTTGGGGTGGTGCCGGTGCCGTCTGGGGGCTGCGCTATGACACCGACGAAAAAGGCTCCGGGGTGGTTGATGTGTTCATGTCGCCAGTCCGGGAACAACGGCACAAAAGCGGGAAGTCCAAGCCGGTTATTTCGTGTCGGAAGGCGAAGGAGGAGCTATTGGCCTCTGAACGTGCCCTAGAGCCTGATTTAAAGACCTCTGGGGCTGCTATGCAGTCCAGTTGGGCACGTTGGGCGCGGGAGAGGCTGGATCGCCGTCTAGAGCGCGGAAAACCGAAAATAGAGACGGGTGCCGTTCATCAAAATGCTGACCTGTATGCCCGGATTGCCGAGCAGAAAGAGGCTGATCTTCGGAGGCGGGAAGAGGCTCTGGCAGAGCGGGAAGCGGCCTTTGCGGAACGGGAGCAGAAGGCGCAGGAGGTTCGGGCTGGCTCAAACCAGTTTGCTGCGGCATTCCGGGGCGGTGAGGTTCGCAGGGTTTGCCCGTCACCGAAAGTACCTGACCGGCTGGGGTGGTGGGCAGCCAAAGATATGCCAGAGGCACGACGTGAGGAGTTGCGGGCGGCATGGCGTTTAACTGCCCTGCCTGTGCGGGAGGCCTTGGCAGAGGTGTCCAGTGCTGCGCTGGCGGTTGAGGAGCGAAGCCAAGCGCTACAGGAGCCGGAAGTAGCGATTGAGAAGGCAAAAGCTGAGGCGATTGCAGCACTTCGAGAGGACTTTGACACTCTCAAGCGGGCATGGGTGCGCAATGAGGCGACCTATAACGTCAGCACGTCAGGGGACTGGCGCTGGTGGTTAGCTGAGGGCCTGACAGTTGCCCGGAAGAACCGGCTGCAAGCCTGCGTTCAGAGTGTCGGGGAAATGGTAGGCTTCATGGCGCAGCAGTTTGAGGAAATGGTTAATGGGGTTCTGCAATACATTTCCCCGTCCGCCCGATCTGAGTTCGAGGCAGAATGGTAAGAGGCTGTTGAGCGTGGCTATGCGCAAGTATGGAACGGTGTAGGAGACGGGCCGGGTGAGG
>NZ_JACRVW010000036.1:0-4471 GCF_018812085.1 Gluconobacter sp. P5H9_a | reverse complement strand
CCCGGCTATGGTGGCTACGGCGGCGGCTGGGGTGGCGGTTTCCCTGCGACCTATTACAACACAAGCTGTCAGACGACGTTTGAACTGGTAAGTGGTCACGTCGTGGGATGGACCATGCGCGGGGACGGGTGCTGAACCCGGTTTCCTCGTCTATGGTTCTGCGTCCTCTCTATTAAGACGGTGTGACCAGACATGCATGTGCGATTCGGTTTTTCCTCTGCCCCCGGCGCTTTGACCCGGTTCTCGGGTCTTCGTTCGGGCGCAGTGGCCCTGCTGGGTTTAGCTCTGGCAGGATGTCATGGGACGGACTGGTCGCATAATTATCAGGACAGTTTCGAGACCCAGGCAAAGACGTCCATGTCTTACATGCCTGACACGGTCGCCGATGCGTTCGAAAAGCCCAAGAATAACGAGCCGAGCACGCCGGTCGCTTATCACCGGCCTGCATCTCCGTCGTATGATGATCGTCCGCTGGACGAAAATATCGCGGCGTCCGTGGAACTGGCCGACTATACGGCTGCCATCCAGCATGTTGGTCTGGTACCGTGGATCACGGGACCTGGCCCTTATACGGTTTTCGCTATTCCAAATGAGGCCATGGAAAAGCTCTCGGCTCGCTGGCCTGGCGGGCTGATGGCCCCAGCGATGAAGGGTCAATTGACCCATATTCTGGGCTATACAATTGCATCAGGAAAATGGGACGAAAAAGCCATTCGCAAGGCTGTCGCCAAAAACCATGGTCGGGGTATCGGTCTTAAGACGCTGTATGGAGATATCATCAGCGTCCATATCGATGCGCGGACTGGCGAAATTTTCCTGAATAATCCCGCCGGGCAGGTGGCTCATCTGTGGAGTCATTCGCTGCCGCAGTCCAATGGTGTTCTGTATTTCATGCGGGAAGCGCTGCTTCCTGTTTCTCACTGAATCAAAGAAAAGCGCGCCACTTTTTTAGGTGCTGAGTGCGCTTATCAGCTGGATGACAATGTCCTGATCACTGCCATCCAGCTTTAGAGGGATGGCAAGGAAGTCAGCAGCAGAATCTCTGGCGGTCAGTGCAGCTTCGACCGATACAATGTTTTCGGCTACGGCAGGAAGTTCCATTACGGACGTCCACCACTTAATCATGTCTGCATGTTCTGAAGGGAAGGCGATGTAGTCCGCGCCGCTTTCTCCAGCCTGCATCGCTTCGTCCCGGCTTTGGCAGAAGCATCCAATCTGGATGTTCTCTCCTGCTATTTTGCGCAGGGCAGGCAGGCTGTCTGCTGACGGCGCGTGGATACCATCAGCCACCTTTAAAAGATCTGGCGAGATAGAAACCGTTACATCCGCCACATCCAACATCAGGGCGACGTCATGCTCGTGAAGCAGACTCACGAATTTGGAAAGCTGCTTTTTGTCGAGGTTGTGGGCTGCTGGAAAACGCAGCGCAGTGACCTCGGGGCGTGCGAGTAGCCCCGGCAATGCATCAAGCATTGCGGCTGTTTCGAATGTGGAGGGCAGAACGGGATAAAGATCGCAAGGTATCATGTGCAGAGTTTCGCAGATTCACGCGCGGCGGGCTAGCGTCGCCGTAAAGTAGGGGAAGGGCGGGCCCCAAGGACCCTCGTTTCATGGAGTTTGTCTGACTTCAAGGCTCTCATTTGCTGCGGAGACGCTTGGCAAACAACCCATCCAATCCCGGCCAGGAGTGCCATGCGCGCCAAAGCTGCGGAGGCGCCACAATCCAGAATGGAAAAAGCTTTTTGCTCCTGCACCACATCCAGCCACCAGAGAATTCCGAAGCTGTTACCTGCGCCGTCAGGGGAGAGCGCCAGAAAGGGCTGAGGGTGCTGCGCTCTGAGGCTGGTCATTTCAGGGTAAGAAGAAATACTGAAAACTGGCAGCATCAGAGAAGGTGCAGCGCTTGACCTGATGCAGGGTTCGGGTCTTTCCTGAGCAGGTAGTCTAGGATGAGATGTGTCGGTCATAGTATTCGGCATAGTGATGGCATGAACGGAAAGAGCGCGTTTTGAGCGAGCAGACAGGATCTCTGCAGGACGATAGGACTATTGATCGTCTTGAGGAAGCAGTGGGACGAATTGCCACTGCGATGGAGCAGCAGGCCCGAATGCGGGAAGAGCGTGAGCGCGAGGCGCGCTCAGCTCCCGACCTGCCAGAGATTGCCGCAAACATCGATGCTTTATGTGTGCGTATCCGCGGAATTCTTGAACGAAAGGGAGAATGAGCCATGGGGCAGGTTTCCATTCGTCTGAACGGGTATGTTTACAGTGTTGGCTGCCAGGATGGAGAAGAACACCATCTTTATTCCATGGCGCGGCAGGTTGAGAGCTGGCTTCAGCGGGCGAGGACCCTGGGTGGTGCCGCCAGCGAGTCCAAGACACTTATGATGGCTGCGCTCTTGATGGCGGACGAAATTTTCGAGCTGAAGCGCCGCCCGATTCCGGATGATATGCTGGCGACTGTTGAAGAAGCCAAAGCGGCCTTGCGTATCGCGGAATCCCGCCAAGCGAGGCTCGCGCATTTGACGCAGCAGGTTGAAGGTTTGGCTGAGACACTCGAAAAGGACGGGTAATCGACGGGTTCCCGTTGAATATCTCTCCGCAGTGTCTAATATGTAGTTCGGAGCTGCCTGGTGCGTCAGGCAAATCAACCCCCGGGCCGATAAGCATTCCTACGGGAACTGGCTCTGTCGTGGCCCTGGTCACGTTAACCGGTGCCCACCTGCACTTGCAGGTCTAGGAGGGCTGAAAAGACCAACGGCTTTGGCGGCTCCACAGATTTCTTCCATCGATCAGCAAAAAAAAGAACTCCGCGATCTCATGGCTGAGAAGCGCAGAAATGCGCCAGCGCATGCAGAAGCGGACCTTCTGGAACGGATCTTCAAAACCGTTCAGACTTATGATGCTCCGAGCGTAGCGGCAGTTTGGCCTCTGCCGGGAGAAATCGATCTTCGACCTTTGTGTTCCCGGCTGGCTGGTGATGGGCGACGCGTTGCGCTGCCTGAGACGACACCCAAAGGAACGCCTCTCGTTTTTCGGGGGTGGAGCGAAGAGACGCCCATGCTGGCAGGTCGCTTTGGGACATCTCATCCTGATGGCCCCATTCTTGTTCCTGATCTTGTTCTTGTTCCTTTCCTGGCGTTTGACCGGAAAGGTTTTCGCTTGGGCTATGGAGGCGGTTATTATGACCGCACTCTGGCGCAGCTGAATGTGCCCGCAATTGGCTTCGGTTTTGCCTTTCAGGAAACGAAAAGCATTCCCGTTGGGCCGTACGATATTCCCCTTTCTGTTGTCGTCACCGAAAAAGAGACGATTCAGACGGGGCCTTATAATTTGGAAGGCTGACTGTTGAGACTGCTGTTTCTGGGCGACGTTGTAGGTCGGAGTGGACGTGAAGCAATAACCGACAACTTGCCGGAGTGGCGTAAAAAGCTCTCTTTGGATCTGGTTGTCGTGAATGCGGAGAACGCTTCACATGGTTATGGCCTTTCCCCTGATATCGCGAGAAGCCTGTTCTCTGCCGGTGTGGATGTCATCACGTTGGGTAACCATGCCTGGGACAGGCGTGATATGGTGACTCACATCAGCCAGATGCCAAATATCGTGCGTCCTATTAACTATCCCGCAGGAACGCCGGGGCAGGGGAGCTACATTATTGATCTGGAGCGTGGTCGCCGCGCTTTGGTGGTTAATGTCATGGGTCGAATTTTCATGGACCCGCTGGATGATCCCTTTCGGGTCGTCGGTGAACTGCTGTCCCGTCATCGACTTGGGGTGACCGTGAATGCAATTGTCGTAGACATTCACGCGGAAGCGACCAGTGAGAAGATGGGCTTTGGTCAGTTCTTCGACGGGCGGGTGTCGCTGGTTGTTGGAACACATACGCATGTGCCGACGGCAGATCATCGTATTCTTCCCAAAGGAACGGCCTATCAGACGGATGCCGGCATGTGTGGTGACTATGACAGTGTCATTGGCATGGGGAAGGAGGCGTCCCTTCATCGGCTGATCCGTAAAATCCCAGGGGAGCGCCCTCAGCCAGCAGAAGGCGAGGCGACAGTTTGCGGTCTGATGGTCGAGACAAACGATGCCACAGGCCTGGCTGTCCGCGTCGCTCCTTTAAGGATGGGAGGGCATCTGGCGCCGAACTGGCCGGATTTCTGACGGGGGACGAAGATTTCAGAAGAAAAATGCAGAAAATGAAAGTTTTTTGTGGGGACTAAAAAGGTGGAAAGTGTGGATTTATCGCATTTTCCCCGATTTTCAGTCATTTTTCTTGTGGATAAGTGTCGTATGATGATTGTTTGACAGTGATGTGTGTGGGCCGTATAAGCCCGTTCACCGACGCGGCGGGGCCTTCTTCGAGGGTCTGGCCGGGGCGGTTTGAGATGATGATCTTTGAAAATTGAATATGGAATTGGAAGGGATATGTTGGCGGCGTTTTGGTGCTGCTGGTTTTGGGATTATTTTCC
>NZ_JACRVW010000035.1:2500-5254 GCF_018812085.1 Gluconobacter sp. P5H9_a | reverse complement strand
AGGGGACCTGGCGGCGACCGACTTTTCCGCACCTTGAGGTGCAGTATCATAGGCGCTGAGGGATTTCACGGCCGAGTTCGGGAAGGGATCGGGTGTAGGGCCCTCGCAATGGCCACCAGGTCTTCTAGCCCACCCAGTCTTTTTGAGAGTGGGTGGAGGTTGGTGTTTTATGAGTGTGGCTGATTTCTGTGCATGTGTTTGATGTGAGAAGTATGAGCGATTAGGACCGGTTAGCTGCATGCATTACTGCACTTTCACACCCGGCCTATCAACGTGATGGTCTGTCACGGCTCTATGAGACCTCGTTTTGAGGTGGGTTTCCCGCTTAGATGCTTTCAGCGGTTATCCCGTCCACACTTAGCTACCCGGCTGTGCCACTGGCGTGACAACCGGTGCACCAGAGGTATGTTCATCCCGGTCCTCTCGTACTAGGGACAAATCCTCTCAAGTCTCTAACACCCACGGCAGATAGGGACCGAACTGTCTCACGACGTTCTAAACCCAGCTCACGTACCACTTTAATCGGCGAACAGCCGAACCCTTGGGACCTGCTCCAGCCCCAGGATGTGATGAGCCGACATCGAGGTGCCAAACCTCCCCGTCGATGTGGACTCTTGGGGGAGATCAGCCTGTTATCCCTAGAGTACCTTTTATCCGTTGAGCGATGGCCCGTCCACGTGGGACCACCGGATCACTATGGCCGACTTTCGTCTCTGCTCGAACTGTCATTCTCGCAGTCAGGCGGGCTTATGCCATTGCACTCGACAGCCGGTTTCCGACCGGCCTGAGCCCACCATCGCGCGCCTCCGTTACACTTTGGGAGGCGACCGCCCCAGTCAAACTGCCCACCATGCAGGGTCCCGGACCAGGCTTACTGGTCTCGGTTAGACATCAGAAAAATTCAGGGTCGTATTTCAAGGGTGGCTCCACCGGTGCTGGCGCCCCGGCTTCAAAGCCTCCGACCTATCCTACACAGGATTTTCCTGATGCCACTGCAAAGCTGCAGTAAAGGTTCATAGGGTCTTTCCGTCTGACCGCGGGTACCCCGCATCTTCACGGGGAATTCAATTTCGCTGAGTCGATGCTGGAGACAGTGGGGAAGTCGTTACGCCATTCGTGCAGGTCGGAACTTACCCGACAAGGAATTTCGCTACCTTAGGACCGTTATAGTTACGGCCGCCGTTTACCGGGGCTTCAATTCAATGCTTGCACATCTCCTCTTAACCTTCCGGCACCGGGCAGGCGTCAGGCCCTATACGTCATCTCACGATTTCGCAGAGCCCTGTGTTTTTACTAAACAGTCGCTACCCCCTGGTCTGTGCCACCCAACCATGGTTGCCCACGATTGGGTCTCGTTTATCCCGAAGTTACACGAGCAATTTGCCTAGTTCCTTCAGCATCGTTCTCTCAAGCGCCTTGGTATTCTCTACCAGTCCACCTGTGTCGGTTTCGGGTACGGTCTATACGCCAGAGCTATTTCCTGGAATGGTCGAAAAGCCTGTTCAATCCGATAAGGACAGACAACATTTCTCATTCGTCACTTCTGGCAGGCCTAGGAATATTCACCTAGTTCCCATCGACTACGGCTCTCGCCCTCGCCTTAGGGGCCGGCTCACCCTGCGTGGATTAACCTTGCGCAGGAACCCTTGGACTTTCGGCGACAGTGTTTCTCGCACTGTTTGTCGCTACTCATGTCAGCATTCGCACTTCCGATATCTCCAGAGGGGGTCACCCCGCCTCCTTCGCAGACTTACGGAACGCTCCGCTACCGCGCATTCATAAGAATGCACCCACAGCTTCGGCACGTGGCTTGAGCCCCGTTACATTTTCGGCGCAGGGTTTCTAATAGACCAGTGAGCTATTACGCTTTCTTTAAAGGATGGCTGCTTCTAAGCCAACCTCCTGGTTGTTTTGGAATCCCCACATCCTTTCCCACTTAGCCACGATTTAGGGGCCTTAGCTGGTGGTCTGGGCTGTTTCCCTCTCGACAATGGACCTTAGCACCCACTGTCTGTCTGCCGGGCTATACTCCTGGGTATTCGGAGTTTGGTTAGGTTTGGTAAGGCTTTGGGCCCCCCTAGCCCATCCAGTGCTCTACCCCCCAGGGTAAACACCCGACGATCTACCTCAATAGATTTCGCGGAGAACCAGCTATCTCCGAGTTTGATTGGCCTTTCACCCCTAGCCACAGCTCATCCCCGACTTTTTCAACAGGCGTGGGTTCGGCCCTCCAGTGCGTGTTACCGCACCTTCAGCCTGGCCATGGCTAGATCACTCGGTTTCGGGTCTTCTGCCAGCAACTCATTCGCCCTATTCAGACTCGCTTTCGCTACGCCTACACCTAACGGCTTAAGCTCGCTGCAAACAGAAACTCGCTGACCCATTATACAAAAGGTACGCCGTCACCCCATAAGAGGCTCCGACTGCTTGTAGGCGTCCGGTTTCAGGTCTCTTTCACTCCCCTTATCGGGGTGCTTTTCACCTTTCCCTCACGGTACTTGTTCGCTATCGGTCACTAAGGAGTATTTAGGCTTGGAGGGTGGTCCCCCCATGTTCAGACAGGGTTTCACGTGCCCCGCCCTACTCGAATCCTCACCAAGACACTACGCATACGGGGCTATCACCCATTCTTGCCGGACTTTCCAGACCGTTCTGCTTCTTCTTGGTAAGGCATTGGCCTGCTCCGCGTTCGCTCGCCACTACTAGCGGAATCTCTGTTGATGTCTTTTCCTCCAGGTACTGAGATGTTTCAGT
>NZ_JACRVW010000034.1:0-6355 GCF_018812085.1 Gluconobacter sp. P5H9_a | reverse complement strand
CCCTACACCCGATCCCTTCCCGAACTCGGCCGTGAAATCCCTCAGCGCCTATGATACTGCACCTCAAGGTGCGGAAAAGTCGGTCGCCGCCAGGTCCCCTAGCCCACTCATAAAAACTCCCACACACCAACATCACATACACCACCGCGGGGTGGAGCAGCCCGGTAGCTCGTCAGGCTCATAACCTGAAGGCCGCAGGTTCAAATCCTGCCCCCGCAACCACTTCCGTCATAAATCAATCACAATCGACTGCTGACGCAGATGTTCCCGCGTCATTTCAGTTGCTTACGCGCGTCTCGGCCTTCGAAAGAGGGCCGGGCGATCACGTGCGTCTACGCATCGCCATGGCCTACAGGGCCGCCTCAAATGGTTTCTCCGATCGTTTTTCAATATTCATCGAAGGAACCAGATCAATGTATGAAGATTAGGAAATGCGCGAGGAAATCTGTTCCCGCATGAAGGGCCGGATACGCTTCAATGTCGCTACAGACAGGATCGAAGTGATCGTCGGGGAGCCGGACGAACTTCTCCGGTGGGAGCCGATCAACCGGCTCTCCATGCTCCAGCATCTTCCGCAGTCGGTGGTAGAGAGGCTTTGGGACATGTTTGCCGACGCGGCAGGGTCAGGCTTCTATGCCGAGGATCGGTTGGCTGGCGTGAAATTTCTTGGGTTACACAGAGTGGCAGAGTATCTTGAGGAGGAGGAAGGCATCCGGATTGAGGAAATCCCGATGCCTTCATTCTCAGCACTGCCACCGGCTGTGAGTCTCAACACCTATCTTGCGGGGCGAGATCGGACAACAATCGCCGAAATCCTGAAGGCCGTTCCAGACACCATCGAAAAGGAATTACCTCTCAGGCTCAAAGAATCTGGATGGGAGCCACGGCGCTCAGCAACAGAACGCTTCTGGGTGAAAATTAAAAACAGATAATTCTTTTTCTCAGGATGAGAAAGAGGGAAATCATCTTTCAACATGCCGGCGGCTTCCATCTGCGAAGCCGCCGGATACCGCTTCAGTATCAGTTACCCCTTTCCATGATGAACCAAGGAGAACTCAAGAGACAGGTAAGGGCCTTCCCATAGAAATATTTCGTGCGAAGGGTAGAATTGAGGCGGGAACGGAATGTCTCTTTCTGAAGAGCGACCAGAAAAAATAGTCGTTTAATGATTTGGCACTTTCGTCGCTTTTGCACCCACGGGCATAATTGCCGATCAACTGGATATCATGCAGCCACATTTGTATGAGGTGAGGATTGGTTTCGTCTCGATGGTGTATATGGAATCGCGGCTTCTGTTTAGCAATTATTGTAATTTTTATCCGGCAATGTATCGCCAACCTTTGGTGCTTGCTTCATAGACTTGGCCCAATCCAATGCCGATACCACGTCCTTTTTGTAGGAAGCAGACCGCACAAATATTGGCGCCGAAACCGCCCGGTAAAATCGCATCAACCATAAAGCGCATTAGAGAAAATGAGTGAAAGAAAAGGTCGCAATTTTCAACGTCGCCACACCAATATATTTCTTTTTTAGGTTTTACTTCACCTTCAAGAATTTTCGCTAGCCTTAATTCAGCCATATCGTATGCATCGTCAATAAATTTTTTAATTGTATTAGAGAAACCTTGGTCTTTTGACATGAAGATGTTAACAATATTACCAACCTCTTCTTGGTAATTGTCGATAATATGGTTAATCGAACGGATATCGCCTTTAACCTGAATTATCGAACTACCTTGGACACGAAGTCGCTCAAGGCCAGATTTACCTTCGCGGAACACACCATAGCGTAAGCCAAGATCCGCCATAATATCGTGATTCATTGATCTGTTCTCGCCAAAATGGCAGGCGATGAAATAACCGAAGCCATCGCCTGAGAAATGCTCGGCAATCACCTTGCCGAAGTTCGGCGTCGAACCATTCCACTCTGGAAGCCCAATGAATTGCTCAACATCTCCATCATGCTCAATGACAAGCTTGAAGGTTGGTAAGTAACCGACGAAACCGAACGCAGAAGCAGCTAATGCGCGCAGAATATCTTCCGGGCTATATGCAATGAGTTCGACCCGCGCGGGAGAACTCTTGCGTTCGGCATATCGAATGAGTTGCATGACGGACCCAAGCCATGTTTCATTAAAGAAAAAGATATTCTCGACCCGTTGACGGAGCGCTGCCATTTGCGGTGGTGAATCCGTATACGTTGCAAATCGCAGGCGGAAGTCAGATTCTCCGCCATCACCGCGGATTTCATCGATAATAGTGTAATCGTCTAACCAAGGATCGACGAATCGACCGAAGCGATGAATAATTATATCTTCCTGTGCACCGTCCTTGAACCATATGTTTCCCTTTTCAGGGTAGGAAATTTCGACCGAGTCAGATCCGATCTCCATGCGACCAGGCACTCCTCCATGGAGTTCCCACATTGCATCGGATGCCTCGGCTACCCGATCCTCAAGCTCTGTAAGATCAGCTATGCGATCGTTAAAATCATTAAGCTCAACTTCTTCAAAACTAGCTTCGATCAACTTCATGTATTCTTCGAAGCGTAATTCGCGTTGCGCGAAATAGAGGAAGGAGCGCCCGCACAGGTTCGGGTTAGTCGCCCGGCTCTGAATGATTACGAAGTCGGCCAGACCAAAACGCTGTAGCCGTCGCGCAATCACGGGAACGGCTTTTGATGCAGCGACTTTATCCGGAAACCCCCAGAGAAAATGACGAACCCCGATCTTTCGCTCGTTAGTAATCAAGTTCGGCTTCACGGGTTCGATTGCGACTGGTGTGCCGTCCGTGTCGAGAATAATCGCGCCTGCGGTCACTTCGAATGGGGCTGAGCTGGCAAATTCGGCATAGGGTGTTGAAAGCTCACGCCATTCTACTGACAGCAAAATTAAGCGGACCTCTGTATTTTTGACGAGGAATTTTTCGCGCAGCAGTGGCACATACTTATAGAGCTCTTGGATAGCCTCGCGTGCAGCCGCATTGGTACGCTTGATCTCGATAATCACGAGCTTGCCTGCTGCATCACGCGCAAAAATATCGAGAAACCCGACAGATCCCATCTTGTTTGGTAAATAAAATTCTGTATCGACCAGTATCAATCTCGGCTCAATCAAGTCGAGGTTAGCGGAAATATAATCGCGAATATTAGCTTCGGTGACTTTTTTCTTATCCATATCTCTACGTCGAACCTCACACCCTCAGCTATCGTTAAGTTCAAACTTAATTGATGGCTGGGTGAACAACAATCGCGGAATTAAAGCTTGAAACCCAATAGTTCATTTGCGCCCACGCTGATCCGCAAGGAGCCGCAGAGGTTATGTCCGCTACGCGAGAGCATAATTCGCAAATTCTTATGTCCGAGATGAGGCGACTGCTGTCTGCTCCTGGGTCACTGAGCACACAGGTAGATC
The DNA here is from genome assembly GCF_018812085.1 of Gluconobacter sp. P5H9_a. Taxonomy (NCBI): domain Bacteria; kingdom Pseudomonadati; phylum Pseudomonadota; class Alphaproteobacteria; order Acetobacterales; family Acetobacteraceae; genus Gluconobacter; species Gluconobacter sp. P5H9_a. The sequence continues at coordinate 2,943 of NZ_JACRVW010000034.1, read as the reverse complement.
AGGGAGGGGCGGAATGCCGCCTTTGGGTTGTAATCGCTAAAAAACTGTCATTCGTGCTATAGGAGGTGAGGGTAGGCTCCTATTAAAACGCTGTTCGTATCCACCTGAGCATCAACATGAAGGCGATAACGGACGTGAAGTTCGAGGACAAATTTGTAGCATTCATCGATATCTTGGGCTTCAAGAGCATGATCGAGAAAGCCGAACTTGGGGAAGGGCGGTCAATCGCCGAGATATTCGGGATTTTGAATCATTTAGGGAATGTGAAGCAGCTCAACAGTATCCGAGCTTTCGGTCCGTCACTGTGCCGCCAAAGCAAACGAATTAAGGACGATGTCGGATTCGAAATTACGCAGATCTCGGATTGCGCAGTAATATCGGCCGAGGTATCGCCCGCCGGCGTTATCAACTTGATAAGTCACTGCTGGGGAAGTGTCTACAAGATCCTAGGTGAAGGGGCACTCGTTAGGGGTGTCATCACCCGCGGTAATGTCATTCACGAGCAGGGCCGTCTGATCGGCTCCGGCTATCAGAACGCATACGCGAAGGAAGGGAACACGACCGCGTTTGCAATCGATCCGGACGAGAGAGGAACCCCCTTCGTTGAGGTAGACCGGGACGTCGTCGACTACATCGATGGATGTGGCGATACTTGTGTCCAGGAGATGTTCTCACGAATGGTGAAGAACGATGGCTCGGTGTGGGCCGTGTATCCCTTCGATCAACTACAGCCCTCCCTCTGGTTCGGCAGTCTTCGGAAACTCGACGCTGATGGAGAACGGAAACATGTACATAACGTGAAGAAAACGATTACCTCGCTAATCGAGAAAGTTATGGCTTCGGTCGATCCATCAAATGAGCGGGCACTTCGCAAGACCCGACATTATGTTGCTGCCTTAGACCGGCAACTTGCGGAGTGCGATCGAGTTTATACTCTTATCGATAGTCCCAATTAGTCAAGAGTGTGCGTTCCAAGATAACTACAGAGTGTCGTCTGCTTTGTGGAAAGCATTTGGCACATCTAATGACCGACATGAGGCGATTGGTGATTGGGCGCAAATTACGTTATCCTTAGATAATGGCTCTCGTACGAAACCCAATCTTATTTTCAACTTACTTCGACGTGCCGGCGCAAACGATCACGGCTGCCGGTCTTATCGATCCTTTCCTCGATGTCGATGTACCGCTCTTTATCGACCCAGTGCTGCTCGAAAAATCCAGCAATACTACAATTGCCACATTGGCCATCAACCGCTTCCGCCGCCATTTCGAGGTGCTGGTCCGAATGCTGGCGATCTCAAGGGCCGAGAACGATGCTGCATGGAAGGGCGCCTGCCGCCAACTCGACCTGAGCGAGCCGCCCGAAAACGGGCTGGGCTATGGGGGAAGTGGACGCTCAGGTAGTTCACGCCCTCAGGACATCTGTGAGGCGATCCTGCGTACAAGCAAAGAAATCATCGCGCTTGGCGCAAGAGACCCCGAGATGATCTCTTTAATGGGATTCTTCGAGGAAGATGTCGGGCCAGACACTATCAGCGACCTAACTACCACCGTCATCATGGATGACCTCGCCGCGATCACGGAAGCTTTCTGTCAGGCGAACGGGGTGCCGCTGTTCGAAACCGACACGGGCCATAAGCTGCCCCGGTTCAAAACGTTGTCCGGCCGCATAATCCCGATCGTGCTGGTGCCCGAAGACATTGTTGGACTTGCTACGGTTTTGTGCCGGTATGTGATTTTGTTAGGCGGCTTTAGCCTCGAAAGCGAGAGGGCTGATGTTGCCGAGATATGAATGGCGCCGTCGCGGGTTGTAGAAGCCGTTGACGTACTGGAAGATGGGGGCGGTTGCCTGCTGCCGAGTGGGCCATGTCTGTCGCCAGAGCAGTTCGGCCTTCAGGCTCTTGAAGAAGGTCTCTACGGCTGCATTGTCGAAGCAGTTTCCCCTGCCGGACATGGATGGCATCATCCTGTATTCCGTCATTTTCTTCTGGAAATCGTGTGAGCAATATTGGCTGCCACGATCAGAGTGGAAAATACAGCCAGGCGATGGATCGCGCAGTCGCACCGCCATATCGAGCGCCCGGATAGCGAGATCCTTTTTCATCCGGTCGCTTTCCGCCCAGCCGATGACGCGTCGACTGAACAGGTCGATGACCACGGCGAGGTAGAGCCATCCTTCGGTGGTCCATATAGAGCTGATATCGCCTGCCCATTTTCGGTTGGGTGCGTTGGTCAGAAAGTCGCCGTCCAGAACATTGGCTGCAACACCAAGGAAATGACGGCTGTCAGTTGTGACCCTGTGGCGACGGGTGCGCACTGGGCGGATCCCGTTGAGTTTCATCAGCCGCCCCACACGACGTTCGCCGACATCGAGCCCCGCCTCCTTGAGTTCCATGGTCATCCGAGGACGACCATAGGTGGAGTTGCTCAGGACAAAATGCTCACGGATATGCGCCAGAACCTTCAAATCGGTGCGCTGGCGTTAGCAAACGGGTCTGGAAATCCAGGCGCGATAACCACGTGTCGATACACGCAGCACACGACACAGGCTCTCGATCGACCAACGGCTACGATGCTCACGGATGAAGGCGAACCTCATATCTTTTGGCTCGCGAAAAACTGTGTGGCTTTTTTTAAGATTTCCCTCTCCTCCCGCAGAACGCGGTTCTCCAGGCGTAGGCGCTCGTTCTCCCGGACCAGATCGGCCTGCGGTTCAGGCACTGACAGATCAGCGGTCCGATACTGCGAAATCCAGTGTCCCAATGTCGATTTGCCAATCCCCAGATCCGCTGCCACGCGGGTCCGTGACAAACCGCTGCTCAAGGCAATCCTTACCGCCTCACGGCGGAATTCTTCTGTGTGCGTCACTGCCATGGTTCCGTGCCTCTCCCGATGTGAGCTTAAAACGCTCAGTCAACCGGCACAAAACCGTAGCAAGTCCAG
>NZ_JACRVW010000033.1:0-6523 GCF_018812085.1 Gluconobacter sp. P5H9_a | reverse complement strand
CTAGGATACCGTCCTGTCATTACGACTTTACGCAATGACGGATCCAGCATGTCAGCGAAGAACGTCCTCCCATCGGGCTCCCCCGTCATGACGTAATGACGGCTTTACGCCCCTCGATATCTCCCGCAGGCAGGGCAGTGTCCGGTCACTAGGATACCGTCCTGTCATTACGACTTTACGCAATGACGGATCCAGCATGTCAGCGAAGAACGTCCTCCCATCGGGCTCCCCCGTCATGACGTAATGACGGCTTTACGCCCCTCGATATCCCCCGCGGGCAGGGCAGTGTCAGGTCTTAACGTTTCGTAACGTCATTACGTCATTACGTCATTACGTCATTATAGCGTTGCGTAACGATGTAATGACGTGTTATCGATTACACACATCTAAGGAGAAATATGGATAATGCCCATTCTTACCATCGCTTCTTTCAAAGGCGGCCCCGGAAAGACCACCCTATGCCAGATAATTTCAGCGCGTTGCGCGGCAGATGGTTTGACAGTCGCAGTCATTGACGCTGACCCGACAAAAGCGATGTCCGACTGGCATAACAACACCTACGAAGGAGAGCCATTCACCTGCGTTGCGGAAACTTCGGAGCGGTCAATCGCTGACCTGGCTCTGGGACTAGATGAGACATCCGATCTAGTTTTGATCGACACGGCGGGCTTTGGTAACTTGGCCGGAGCAGTAGCGATGACTGTGGCGGACCAAATTCTTGTTCCTTTGACTGCTGGCGCCGCAGATCTCAACCAAGCCGAAGAGACGATCAAACAAGCCAAAGGGCTTGCATCAGCGGCACGTCGTAAAATTGAAGTTCGTGCAATAATGAACCGTCTGTCTCGCACTAATCTCACAAAGCACGCGGAGCAGGAGTTGAAGGAAGCTGGCATTCCTACTTTGAAAGCCTCAATTTCACACCGTACAGCGTTTGGAGAGATTTCCTATTCAGGCACGATACCCAGTAAGGGCACCGCAGCCGACGAAGTAACCGCTCTAATTGCCGAACTGAGGTCGATCGGTTGGATACCGGAGAGCTCTAAAATACCTAAAGTGGAGCAAGCCTAATGGCGCTCAAACCCAGAAAAAGATCCGATGCTAGTGAGATCACCGCTGCTGCGCTTGGACGAGCCAGCAGAAACGAAGAAGGACACGCCCCGCAGCCGAAAAGTCGTGCAGCCGAAGCACTTGAGACTGCGCGAAGCGTTAACCCACGATTACCGCCTGCTGAAGTCGTTCCAGAGGACAAAGCTGTCAATCATAACATGCGTGTTAGAGCGAGCACTCTGCGTGCCTTGGGCAAAGCTGCAGAAGAGCAAGGCATGACGGTTAAGCAGTTTATTATGCGGGCTGTTGCTGACAAGGGAGTAGCCGTTGCTCTACCTGATCTAGAGAATGGCAAAATAACTCCGTGGCGAGATCGCTAAATTGACTTTCGCGGAATGAGCCGTGGTTTTACAGGGGGAGGGGACTGATGAAGAATCAATCCTTCCTCTGTTACCTCTACTTTTGCATCGGGATAGACGGCGAGCGCTAAGGCTAGAGGCTTCTGCCATTTAGCCTTGAAATGATAGAGTTCCTTGTAACTAGGACCGAATTGAGCTTTTAGAGCCCCCCAAGTCACAAGACGCTTCTGATTTAGAACATGAAGCCGATACGCAAGCCATATGTATATGTCCAACGCTGCCGAATTATTTGCAATGGCCCTAACAGCTGCCTCTTGAACCGGTACTGGATGCTTACGAAGTTGCTCAAAATACCCTTCTGAGAGCTTTGCTACTTCGAGATAACTTTTATCACTGTGAACGCCACCTTCGGAGACAAAAAGCGCGCCATCGACAATTGCTTGGTTTACGAGAGCACTTGTTCCCGTTTCATTATTATGAATATGGAAACTTAAGCGACATCTGCTAATGCGCTCGGCTTGATCTCGTACCGAACGCGCAGAGGAGCCACTCGGCTGAATGCCTATCCGCTTAATCCATTGTCTTAGGCTTTTACCTAACTCAATTTCTCGAGAGTTCGTTCTTATTGCTTCGGTTTGCAAGAACAGCAAAATCAGCCTCGCATGTGCACCGAAGGGTACGCCAACATGCTCCAATTCATCAGTGTTGGGGATAGGCTTTATTCCAGGCTGAATGATTAGCTTCACCCGATCAGATGACATTTGCCATGCTTCATGAGCCGGTAATCTTCGGTGAGGCAAAGCGCATTGAGCCCAGCCCGAATATATAAAGCCTAGTCCGTTTTCTTCATCAGACATGTACGCTGATGCAGCCTCGACTACATCGCGATCTAAGCCTAAGGCCAAGACGCCTTGCTTACCTTGAGCTTCTAAAAGCTTATGGATGGTCGTCACACTGTTAGCCCTTGAGCATCCCCAGAAAGCTTTTATTGCACATCATCTGAGGAAAGCAGGTGTGTGTTTTGGTGAGGCCAGCAGGTTCAAGGCGTGTGTTTTGGTGAGGGAGGTCTTTTGGGTGGTCCAAACCTTTTGAGCCATCTCTCTGGCTCTAACCAACTACAAGCCGAAGGAAAGAACTGTGTGTTTTGGTGAGGATGGCCATGGAGAACTGCACTGTTTAGTGCGCGGGTAGGCTAGACAGCCGCTCTCGTGTGATCTGGTGAGACGAACTAATGGTTATTAGTGAATCTATTATTAGTATGCTCACCAAATCACACGGAACAAGATGTGAAAAGCGGCACTTTACCATATTCGTCCTCTCACCAAATCACATGCTATCATCACCAAATCACTCAATCTGAATGGGATAAGGCTCTTTTTAGTCCTCACCAAATCACACAGAGTAAGAACGTTCTAAAACCGGGTCCGCCCAGGATGCGTGGTCATGGCATCCTCAACCTCGATATATTTCTCCACGACGCCAAAGGTCTGATGACGGGAGAAGCGCTTGAGCGAAACCAGATCGGTGCCATCCCGCGCGCCTGTCGTGATCGCTCCGCGTCGCAGGCTGTGCCCGCTGAAATCCCCGGTCAGTCCTGCATCCGTGCACCGCTTCTGAATGATACGGGCCACAGACCGGTCAGACAGCGCCTCAGTGCCCATGGAGGGCAGGGCAGGGGGCTCACCGGGCTCAGACGTTGACGGTAGCCATACGCGCCGGAAAACAGCTCCCTTGGCGTCGTTCAGTCTGGCCACGCGTAGCCAGGCCTCGTAAGCGCGAACCGGGCAGAGACCGGTAATCCCCCTCGGGATCGCTACCTCGACACCCTGACTGGTACGATCGCCCTTTGAGCGGTCCAGCCGGATCCGCATCCCGTCATCATCCAGCGCCACGTTCTCCAGGCACAGCGCCGCCACTTCGGACCGCCGTAGCGCGCCGGCAAAGCCGAGCAGAAGAATAGCCTTGTCGCGGACGCCCACGAGTTCGGTGGTATCGATCTGTTCAATGACTTCGCTCAGCAGATCCCAGGTTAGCCCTTTGACCTGACGGGATGTGCTTCCCGTCGACGTCCTGCGAATGCCCGCAACAGTTTCGGAGACCAGAGCATGAGAGGTCGGAACGGGAAGCTGTGCGATATGGTGCAGATAGCGCAGTGCGGCGCGATGAAGGTCGACCGTTGCGGGTCGCTTCTTCTGCAACGCAAGATCAGCCAGATAGGCGGCAACATCCTCGCTGCGGGCGGGCAGGGCAGGGAGACCATGTCCTGCCGCCCATGCGCACCAGGAGCGCACGACCGATCGGTAGGTCCTGCGTGTGTTCACTGCCTTCGCCGCCCGGGAATAGGTCTTTGAGGCGCGCTCCGCCGTCACCAGCGTCCCGTCATAGTCGGGCAGGGCCTCGTCGGTCAGGGCGTCGAACCACTGCAGGACGGCGGAAGACTGCTGACCCAGAGGAGAGGCCAGAGGAACCAGCGTGGCGGCCCGAGAGCCGGTTTTGCGCCGCTTGGCCGCTTTCGGCTTGAACCAGGCCACGAAGACAGGATCGGGCTCGAGATCCAGAGCGATCGCTAGGTCGTGCCCGGAGGGCAGGGTAGTCACATGGGCGCTGGCGATAGCCAGAGCGTCTTCAGCCGTCTCCACAGTGGTGGACAGGACCGTGTCCTCGGCAAATTCGTTGTGGCGGTATTCGATGCCGCGAATGACCAGAGACAGGCGAGGGGAGAAGCGACCGGTCGACAGGAGTGCAACAGAGTTTTCCAGACTGCCGGCAGGAAGCTGCTGTCGGGTCTTCTGGTCCAGCCGGTCCAGAAGGGCCTCACGGGCTGCGTCTGCCGAGCCTGCAATGTGAATATGGCTGAGCATGGAAGCCTCCGTGAAACCTGAACCCGGCTTCTGATAGCACGGAGCATGGGGAAGGGCAGAGAGGAGAACAAACACTGTCCAACGCCGTCTGGAAATGTGTTAACGAAGACTGAATGCCGATCCGACCGGAACTGAAGCCGCTTTACCCTTCCAACTGGCCCGAGCTGAGCCGACAGGTGAGGTTTGAGCGGGCAGGGGGCATCTGTCAGCGCTGCGGTCGGCCGCATGGGTATTACCTTCAGGTGCTGCCGGGTGGCCGATGGAAGCATCCGGAAACGGGACACTGGTTCAACGGTCGGGGCAGACGGGTCTCACCTCCGGACCTGATCGAGCTTCTGCAGGTGCGCCAGACGAAGGTGTCGCTGGCGGCGGCGCATCTGAATCATGACCCCACCAGCAACCGGCTTCGCAATCTGCGCGCGCTGTGTCAGCGCTGTCATCTGCTGCATGACCGGATGTATCATCTGGCGCAACGGCGCCTGACTTTGCGACGGCGCCTGGCACTCGGGGATCTGTTCGAAGGGCTTTATCGGACCGGGATCACAGGCCTGGGACTATAGACACCCTGATCGGCGTGTGATCCGACGTTCTGAGCGTCAGATCAGGCCGCGGCTTCGATCGTGACGCTCGCGAGGCGAGGGAACTGGCGGATTACGCCTTCTGCGCTCTCTGCATGAACAAGGTGTGTGTCGTGTCCTGCCTTGAGGAACGTCTCCAGAGACGCGTCATCGCGAACATGGTGAACGAAACCCTGGACTTCGGCGCGGTCAAGGGCGCAGGTATCGCCATAAAGAACTCTGGTCATGTCTGTTTCTCCAGTCTGAGACCGTGATGATGCGGCGGAGGAAGCCCGCTGCCAGACAACGATATCGCAGGTGGTTGTGAGTACCGTTAAGGCGGCGTTCTTCCCACCTTCATCCGTAGTCAACTCTGCCAGCCGCGAGGCTGTGACACGGCCCACAACCGTTGGGTGGATCGGCCCCAAGATACGCCAGGAGCATAGCCCGTGTGTGCCTCGTGACGGCTCCCGTCTGGATGGACGCAAGCGCGTTTTTCTGGTTTTCGGCGAGTGACGTGCCTTGCGCTTGCCGTCGAGATTGCATCGATTAATTCTCCGGACATTTTCCGAACTTGCATCCAACGCTGATCAGCCGGCTTCCAACCTACTGCCGAAGACTCATCCAGCCGAAAGCGATTGGCAAGAGATACCGAAGGGCTGAAAAGTCTGGTGCCCGACGAATTATTCCCATGTTCTGGAATTTTCCGATTGGCTTTCGGGTGGTATTTCTCAAACCCTATAAGGAGACTTATTTTATCGGTGCCAGATGGAGAATGTAGTTGGAAAAAAATATAAGAGATGGTGCGGCAGAACAACTACTGCCGGGGCAGATCAGGTTGGTTCAGTCTCTCGCTGATCTCCAGATGGCATGCAGCGCCGTAGAATTTATGTGTGAACTTGGCGATGATCACCTCGTTACTCGCGTCGAGCGACGGCGCTATCGATGTTTTGAAGACACCGCTGTAATCGCCTATGGGCGTGCCTTCACAAAAGCTAACAATTTGCCTTCACTCAGTTTGAAACAGATCAAAATTAGACCCAACTCTAACGAACGTGCTCTGCATGAGCGACTGTTGGAGCGACGTCACAAGGTCATAGCTCACTCCGATGCTGATCGGCAGCGCATTAGCTTCACAACCGAATGCTTTAGTTGGGAAAACAAGCAGGTAAAAATGCCACGCTTTGATTTCGACGATGCACTGGCATTTTTTGCAGAGCGGCAAGCATTGGTTGCGTGGCTTAGCACCCTTATATCTGCGACTAGCAAACGTCTATTTGAACAAGTGCAAAGCATGCCGGAGATACGTTTTGTTCGTGATCATACTTTGACGGTCCGCTCCAATGCCGGAGAAGGCTAGGAGGAAAAGGTATTATGTATTCGCCTGCGTGCCAAAATCACTGATTGCTCGATCACAAGGTCAATACGTTACCAAAATCCTGAGCCTAGCTGTTTAGTCCCGTGTTTTGATGGTGTGATATTTTCACGCGAGTGGAAGGAAGCCTTATGGGACAGATACGTCATGGCAGCGCCACGACCACGCACGCCGTGCGAGCAGCACTACAGCGATCGCAGGCTTCGCTCGCGACGCTGAGCGAGGAGTTCGGGATCAACCCGAAAACAGTTGCAAAATGGCGAAAGCGTCAAACGGTTGAGGATCAGAAGACAGGTCCTAAAGAGCCGCGCTCAACGGTCCTGT
>NZ_JACRVW010000032.1:0-6726 GCF_018812085.1 Gluconobacter sp. P5H9_a | reverse complement strand
GCCTTGCGCGAAGCCACGCCCCGTGCCCGCGCCGAGATCATCACGACAGAAAAAAGGAGAGAGGCGTGTCAGACCCGGCAGGACAACCCGCGGCCGAAGTGGCGCTCAGAGCAAACCTGACGCTGATCCTTGACGCGATGCAAGCGCATGGCCTGAAAACGGTCAAAGTTGAGTACGAGACCAAAGAGGGCTGGTGGACAACGCTTCATGTGACAGCGGACGACAGTCCGGATCTGGTCGAAGACCTGTCCCTTGAGAAGGCCGTTGCAGCGCCTGGGCCTGACCAGACGATTGCCCCTCTGTTTCCGAACAGCTTTGACCTTGTGGTCTGGCACTGCGTCGAAACCGTTATCCGCCGCGTGCAGACCGATTACGACAATGACGAAGACGGGTCTTACGGCTCGGCCACGCTGACGCTGGAAACGCGGCAGCTTGAGGTCGAACATATCGAGCGTGTGGTCTCCCACCTCGCGCACAGCCTGACCGCCTGACGTCTCCCCCACGAGACCTTTTTGACACCCTTACGACATCACTGGAGCCCATCATGGACGAACTGCGCCTTGTCGATCCCAACACCCTGATCGCGAACCCGAACAATCCCCGTCAGACGAAGCCCGGTCAGGCGAGCATTCGCCAGCTGGCGTTGAATATCCGCGCAGTCGGGCTTGTCCATCCGCCGCGCGTGCGTGAGCTGGGGGACGGCAGCCTGATGATCATCGCGGGCCATCGACGCACGGAAGCGGCGATCTATGCGGGTCTGACGGAAATTCAGGTCCATGTGACGAAGGTCGACAATGGTCTTGAGGATCTTGCGGCGGCCAGTGAGAACATGATCCGCGAAGGCATGACCGAGCCGGACCAGTGGCGTGCCGTGACCCGGATGCGTGAGGAGCTTGGCTATACCGACCAGCAGCTTTGCGTGGCCCTCATGGTGACACCGGCCTATCTCAAGGGGCTGACCCTTCTCGCGAAGCTGCATCCGCCAATCCTGCACGCCATCGAGATTGGCCGCGGCCCCGACCTGAAAGAGCGTCGGACGCTGGCCCTGTCGTCTCTGGAGGATCAGGCCGCTGCCTGGGCTGAGATGTTCGCCGAGAGTGTGGAGGAGGGAGAGGACCCGGCCGGGTATCGTCTCAACGCCGAAGACCCGGAGGATACCGTGGACTGGCGCGACTTCACCTGGCACCTGCGTCAGGACGAGTGGTATGCGCGTGATGCCCGGTTTGACGATGCGCTGGCGCGAAAGCATGGCGTGGTCTGGACCGAAGATCTGTTCGGGCAGGGCAGTGAGGACAATCGCTACGTCACGGATGCCACGGCGTTTCGGGCGGCGCAGGAAGACTGGATCGCCGAGCATCGTCCCGAAGGAACGCTCGCGATCGAGACGGACGAGTATGGGTCTCCCCTCCGCCCTCAGGGCTATAACTTCGTCACGAGCTGGATGGGCGAGCGGGAGACCGATGTTGTCGGCTACTGGCTCAATCGGAGTACCCTGAAAGTCGAAGAACGGAAGTTCCGCTACACGGGTGAAGAAACCGTCCGCTCCGAACCGCGTGTGGTGGAGCAGACGCCACCCCCAAAGAAGGAGCGCGCTGACATTTCTGGCACCGGTCTGAAGATGATCGGCTCCGTGCGGACTCTCGCGCTGAAAAAGGCCCTGCAGGCGAAAAGTGAAGATGCGGATCCGTGGGATCTGGTGGCCGGCCTGCTCCTCGCGCTGAATGCCAACAACGTCCATATTTACGGCTGCGAAAGCAGTTCGCCTCAGGAGAACGCGGTGAAAACCGCCATGGAAGCGCTGTTTCCGGAAGGCGAACTGGTGCGTGATGAAGTGCTCATCCGCCGCCACGCGCTGGAAAGCCTCGGAGGCTTCATGAACTGCGAGGTCAGCATGCATTCCGGCTCCGGCATGGCAGCGGAACTGCTGGGCTGTCTGTTCGACGCGGATACCCACATGCCGAGCATGGCCGATGAGGACTTCCTCAAGACCTACAGCAAGCCCGGCATCACCAAAGCGGTTCAGGCGCATGGGCTCGCACCACTCAACACAGGCAAGGAGATGCGGGCCGCCCTGCTGAACGCCGTGGGAGACGGGCACTGGGTTCCGGAGGCCGCAGGTTTTGCGCAGGCGATTGGCGTCTGGACCGAGGAGGTTCGAAACAGGCAGGGCCGCCGCGCGAAATGGGCCGCCCTGAAAGACGATCTGGAAGCCGAGGATGAAGACGGCCTGGAGTGCGCTGATCCGGAGGATCTGGAAGACGGGATGGACGAGGAGGGCGGAGAAGATGCTGGCGATCCGGACGTCACGGAGGATGAGCCGGCAGAAAAACCGGACCGCGTGGTGCCCCAGGAACTGGTGGCCATGCAGGCCGCCATGGGAGGCCGGATGGAGATCCTTCGGGTCTGAGGCAGCACGCGGCCACGAATAGACCTGACATCAGGCGGCGCTCTTCTGAGTGCCGCCTTTTTTGTAAGCAGACAGAAGAAAGAGCCCCTATGGCAGACTATTTTTCGAGGTTCTCAGTGTTGATCCCGTTCAGGAGCGTTGAGGCGCGCGCCTGCGCGCTCGCGCTTCAGGAGGCGCACAACGCACAATGGGGAAAGACCCAGCCATGCACCACCGAGCCTTTTTACTTTGGTGCAGAAGAAAAGCCTGTCGAGGCTGATGGTACGGCCCCTCTCTGGGTGAGCGATCAGGGCTGCGGTAATGAGGAGAGCGTGATCGCCTTTGTTCAGGAATGCGCCCGCCAGAAGCTGTGTGCCGGGAGCCGGTGGTCCTTTGTGTGGAGCCACGATTGCAATCGTCCCCGACTGGATGCTTACGGCGGTGGCGCCTGTGTCATCGATCTTGAAACCGGAGAGCGCATCGCGTCGCTTGATCTCGCTGAGATGGCCGATGCGATTGCCAACGGCAAACGTGACACTGTGCGTATCGATGTCGGGATGGCCGCGACGGCGCACGACGTGCTCTGTCTGGAAATGGCGGCCTCAGACCGGACGGAGGAGCTGTCAGAGGAAATCAAAACACTGAGTCCTCTTGTGCAGGCGCTGAAATCCGTTGCCGAACGCAGGACTGTGACATTGGTAGGGTGGGGGCCGGACTAGGGTTCCGGGCCAGACTTGCGCGTAACGCCTGATCTGGCACAACAGGAGATCGGGGCCGCCTGATGAGTCCGCGTGACGAAACGTCTGTTCAGGTTACGGTTCAGACGTCGCGGCCCCCGAAAATCGTAACCGGATGTGGGTCGGGGGTCGCTTTGCCCACAGTCGTCAGAGTGAAAGGGGAAACCATGATCTTCGTGATCGTGGTGGACCGTAAGTGGTTTACGAAGATCCTTCGTAAAACGAAGAAGACCCTTCAGGCGGTTGCCACCGCACTGAAGAGCCTCTCCGAGTAAATCACTTAAGGTAAACCGGGCCGTGAGGTGTTTTTTGCGAAGCCCCTCACGGCTCACCTCTGAACTTGGACGAACCGGTTACGATTTTCAAGGGCGGAGTCAGCATGGCTCCGCCCTTTTTCGTGCAGTGAGACGATGCCTTGTTTCACGGGGGAAGAGCCTGCCCGCGCGAGGACGAAAAGCAAAAAGAAAAGAGAGAGAAACAGGAGAGAGGGGCGGGTGCCAGAGCCTGTCTGTCGCCGCAAGGGGTGGTGTCCTCGGCTGACGCCTGCGGGACCGCCGCTGACGCGTCGCCCTTGCCCCGCCAGTCAGGCCCTGACCCCGGAGAGGACAGTTGAAGAGACATGAAGAGAAGGAGATCAGCATGTCCGAACACCCGACTGTCACCGTGGGCACCCGCGTCAGCACCATCCTGTACAACAGAGGCCGGGGCGTCGTGTATGCGGTCCATGGCACGCCGCGTCCCCAGACGATCCGACGCCTTGCTGGCGGCTTCATTGCCGCGGGGGGGAATGCCAGCTTTGACATCGTCTTCGCCTGCGGGAGTATCAGCAGGATGCTGCCCGAGAGCATTCTGCACGGCGTGCAGTGGACGATCTTCCACGACGAGCCCAAGGCTGAGCCTGAGGAAATTGCGCAGCTGCGCGCTCATGCCGAAGCGTGCCGTGCTGAAAAGCAGGCGCAGAAAGAGCAGGCCGAGGCAGCGCACGCGGCCGAAATCGAGCGCCTGCGCACCGATCCCGAGTACGCCCATCTGGAGCAGGGATCGGACCAGAGCGGGGTGCTGGCAGGAAAGAACATCCGCCGCCTGCTGAAAGCCGCCCTGCCAAACCACAAATTCCGGGTGCGCAAAACCTCCTACGGGTCGGTGTCGATCAGCTGCGACGCTCCGCTGGACGATACGGAACACCAGACCGTTTCCGACATCAGAAAGCGTTTCAGATCCGGGTTCTATGACGACGTGACGGATTGTCACTCCAAGAGCCGGAGCCCCTGGCAGGAGGTGTTCGGCAGCGCCGAATACGTCTTCTGACCCCACCTCGCCCCTTCACAGTTCTTCCAGGCCGCCGCGAGGCGGCCTTTGTCATATCTGGAGATCGACATGGCTTTCTTTACGCTCAGTGCTACGCCCGCCACCGCAAAGCGCGAGGGTTATTTCACCAGCACCACGATGGCGCTCATGTCCCATCTGGGAGAGCGGCGCGTTGTCGAGGCAAAGTCGGTGGATGGCCTCAAGCCGCTCATTCTGAGTTTCGGCCGCGACACCGCCCTTCAGCACCCTGGTCGGTCGTTCAAGATCATGGTCACGGTCAATCGTGGCAGCCGTAAGCCACGCGGCTTCGACGCGGCTTATGATTCCGAGGCGCTTGGCACCTCCGAATGGCTGGAAACCACGATTGCAGACCCGGTTCCCCACGAGGGCACGGCAGGTGTGGCCTCATGGGGAACACGGTACACGCCGTTCCGCATGGACGGTGCAGAGCCGCGCGAGGTCTCGCTCACCGAGGCCGAACGCCTGTCTGACGACGGCCATCTTGGCTTCAAGGGATGGGCCGCGGAAGTCGCAGCCAGTCTCGAAACCAGAGGCGTGCCTGCGGCCGCTTTGAGCAGCGAGACCTGGGACGCTCTGGTGTCGCGCTATCGCGCCCACCAGCATCCTGCCCTGGCCGCCGCCGTCCTGATTGCGGCCTCACAGGCGGACCAACTGGCGGCCTGAGGCCAATGCAGGGGAGCGGACCAGGTCTCCCCTGCCAGATCCTACGGTTCAAAAGACGAGCGAGTTTTCCATGGTCGATGAAAGCCTTCTCCAGATCGAGACCTGCCTTCTGGATCGTCGCAAGGTCCATCTTGGCGTTGCACCGGATGGGCGTGTCTATCTGCGCGTGACGTCGTTCTGGCCGAAAGAAGCCGCCGAGCACTGGCACGGCCCCTATTCGGACCGGCAGGCGGCGGAGACGGATTTCCGAACCCGGACGCAGCCGCCACGCGTCACGCGCGCCCAGATCGCCGAGGCGAGCCGCCGCGGGGAGCATGGCACGGTCGAGGGTGTTCCCATGATCGTCCTGAGGCATCGCTGGACGGGCCACCTGACCCTGACGGCCTATCAGCTGGTGGATGAGGCCGGGCAGGAGAAATCCGCGCGCCAAAATGGACACATCTGAACCCCGTATCGTCACCCGCGCGAGCCGGGTGGAGGGCGAGCAGGAAGAAGAAAGAGAGGGAAAGAAGCAGAAGGAGAGAGGGGCAGCACAGGCTGTCTGCGCTGGCAAAGGGTGGGTCTCCACGCGTCCTCGCCCTGACGGGCTCCGGGTCGTGGAGATCCCGCCGCTGCGCGGCGCCTGTGCCATCGCAGCCATCCTGTGCCTGTGCCGGAGAGGTCATCAGAGAAAAGAGATGACGGCAACAGGAGTGACCTTTCATGCAGATTTCCCAACAGGCCCTTCAGGACATCAAGGACGTTGCCGGACTGGCCGGTGGGGTCTTCGGTTTTCTCGCCCTGGTCTTCGCCTTTACGTGCCTGCCGAGCTTTCTGGCGGGCCCGGTGCCCCATCATTATCTCGCCTCCGCCTCCCACATCACCCACGGTCGGGGCTGAAGCCTCCACGTCACCGAACGCCCCCAGACCCCGCCATCGTGCGGGGTTTTTTCATTTCTGATCCGAGGAAATATCTCATGATCGTCACTTTCGACCGCGCGCTGATCGAGCGCCTTCTCGCCCATGCCGAGGCCGCGTCCGAGCGCCGTGCCACGCTGACGCAGCTCTTTGACAAGAGGCTGCGCAAGCCCGGGCACGGCGCGCGCGAATGGGGCCGTCAGGACGACGTCGATCCTGCAAAGATCCCTGCGGGTCTGTGGCTGGTTGGAGATCACGGGATCTACATGATGTCGAACGGGCTTCCCCTTCTGCCGTCCGATGACGGTCAGAAGCCCAATCTGTGCGCGTATGCACGCGAAGCGGACCCGGCACAGAACGCGGGCAGGGCTCATGACGTCAAACGCCAGGCTTTTGGCGGGGATGACGGATGCGAGTTCCTGGAGGCGACGCTTGTGCGGCAGGCCCTCAGGCAGGCCTCAGGCGACACACTGCGCATGACCATCACCCCGGAAACCCTCGAATTTCAGGCCTGACCGGCCGTCCTTGAAATCCTTCAGGAGAAGAAGAATGTCCGATGCTACGCCTGACACGGTGTCTGCGGGTCCGCGGTCGCGCGACCAGATCTGGGCCTCGGCCGTGGCTGTGGCGGCTGACAGCGTGGAGCAGCTGAGACGCTGCGACGTCGACCGCGTCGTCTCCCTTGTGGACGCGGCGGATCGCACCGCACTGACG
>NZ_JACRVW010000031.1:0-7777 GCF_018812085.1 Gluconobacter sp. P5H9_a | reverse complement strand
GTCACAACGTCCCCGCCCCGGCGAATGCCACTGTCGAGAACGATATCGCCCCTGCCCTCAACGGCGTCCACAATCTGCGGCAGAACATCCAGCGTCGCCGGAGACGGGTCCATCTGCCGTCCACCATGATTGGAGACGATCACCCCATCCGCACCCGCCGCAATAGCGTTCCCTGCGTCTTCCGGGTGCATGACGCCCTTCACAACAAGCCGCCCCTTCCATTCGCTCCGGAGCCATTCAAGCCCGGCCCTGTCGAGCGTGGGATCAATCTGCGCGGCCATGTCCTTGGCCTGCCCCATGATACCGTGCGCCGAGGTATAGGCGGCCAGATTTCCGATCGCCGGCGTCCCGCGCCCCGCCATGCCCAGACACCAGCGCGGATGGGCCATCATCCCCGCCATCTGCGTCAGCGTGGGCCGCGAAAGATGGCGGAATCCATTCCGCACATCCCGCTCCCGCACCGGCGTAATAGCCGTATCAATCGTCACGATAATGCCGTCCATGCCGCATTGCGCCGCACGGGCCAGCATGTCCCGCGTCAGACCCCGGTCCCGGAAAACATAGATCTGCGCAAGCGGCGCACCTCCCACTTTCGCAACCGCTTCCATCGGATCAATGGAAAAGGTGGAAACGGCCATCCCCACCCCGCAGCGCAGCGCAGCACGCGCGGCGCCCACTTCGCGGTCCGGATGCAGCATCCCCGCAAAACCGACCGGCGCGAGCATGAACGGCGCTGCCCACTCCTGCCCGAAACAGCGCACACCCGCATCCACGGTCTCGACGTTCTTCAGCCCCCGCGGCACGATCCCCCATTCGCGGAAAGCCTCGCGGTTCCGCACCATGGTCCATTCCCCATGCGCGCCCCCATCGACATAATCCGCAAACAGCCGGGGAAGACGCCGCCGCGCGGACGCCGCAACACCGGAAAAGACACCGTCATCAACGCGCGTCATAAACGACCCGCCCCCCAAGAACGGTCATCMGAACCGAAATTTCCGAAATCCGCTCGGGTGGCACATCAGCCGGATCTGCATCCAGAACCACCAGATCCGCCAGCTTCCCGACCTCGATGCTGCCTTCCTGCCCCTCACGATGACAGGCAAAAGCCCCCGCCGCCGTATAGGCATACAGGGCCTCGTCAACGCTGATGGCCTGCTGCGGAACGAATGCCGCGCCTCCCGCAAGGCTCCGGCGGGTCACGGCCTTGCCGATCCCCCGAAGTGGCGACAGCGACACGATCGGCCAGTCCGTCCCGAACGCCACGACACTGCCCGCATCCAGAAGCGACCGGTTCGGAAACGCCCGCTCCTGCTCGCTCTCGCGCACCCGCTGCGCCCACACCCCGTCCATCCCCATCCATTCATCGGACGGCGCAACCATCACAGGCTGAAGACAGGCAACCGCACCCAGCTCTTTGAACCGGGGAATATCCTCGGCAAACGGAATTTCCACATGCTCGACGCGATGCCGCAGGGAGCGCGTCGCTTCGGGAACCTGCGCATAGGCATCCAGCGCAAGCCGGATCGCCCCACTGCCGATCGCATGCGTCCAGATCTGAAACCCCGCCTCGGACACCCGCCGCACAGCGGAGTGATAGGCCTCAGGCTTCCAGACCAGCGTTCCCGTCTCATGCGGCCGGTCCGCATAACCCTGCGGCATGCTGGCCGTGTGCGATTCCAGAACGCCATCCAGAAAGAACTTCACCCCATCCAGACTCAGCATCGGCGAATGATACCGCCGACGCAGCGCCCCGATCTCGGACAGCCGCTTTTCCGAAAGCTCCGGCGGCGGCATCT
This sequence comes from Gluconobacter sp. P5H9_a, assembly GCF_018812085.1. Classification (NCBI taxonomy): domain Bacteria; kingdom Pseudomonadati; phylum Pseudomonadota; class Alphaproteobacteria; order Acetobacterales; family Acetobacteraceae; genus Gluconobacter; species Gluconobacter sp. P5H9_a. The sequence continues at coordinate 5,981 of NZ_JACRVW010000031.1, read as the reverse complement.
CGACCATGACCCCGACCCGACAGGTCAGCGCGCCGGAGGCTTCCATCTCCGCAAGCGCCGGAAAAAGCCCTTCGTCATAGGCCGCGCTCTCAACCCGCGTGATCCCGCAACGCGCCATTTCCCCCAGAACGCGCTCAAGCCCGTCCCGGACCAGCGCCTCATCCATGGGCACCACATGCGCCCCGACCAACTTGCCCGCCTCTTCCTTGAGCCACCCCGTCGGAGCCCCATCTGGACGGCGCACGATTTCCCCGCCCTCCGGGTCCGGCGTTGACGCATCAATGCCCGCAAGTTCGAGCGCTCTGCTGTTGGCCCAGGCCGCATGCGCCATGCCGGACCTCAGAAAAACCGGCCGGTCCGGCACCACCGCATCGAGCATCGCACGGTCAAAACCTTCCGGCGGCAGATCAGGATAGCCGTAGCTCCATTCCAGCCCCACAAGCCATTCCCGCTCCGGATGCGCGGCGGCGAACGCCTCCACCCGCCCTACGACTTCCGCCATCGTTCTGGCGTCCCGCAGGCCGATATTCGATAGATATTCCGCCCCCATCAACAGATGAAGATGGCTGTCCACAAACCCCGGAAGAACACACGCGCGCCCCAGATCCACCTGCTCCACATCCGCCCCGCAGCCGTCGAGCAACGCCTGACGCTCACCAATCGCCGCAATCCGCCCATCGCGCAGAAGAACCGCGCCTTCAAACCGCTCATGGCCCGGCAGCGCAATCCGCGCATTGTACAAAAGCGTCATGCCCGCTCTCCCGCAGGCAGAACTTTCCGCCGGAACGTCCGCTCCGCAACAATATAGATTACCGGCGTCAGAATGAGGCTCACCACCCAGGAAACATCCACGCCTCCCAGCATCCTGGCCATGCTTCCCGTATAAAGATTCGTCGCCAGAAACGGAATCTGTACCGCAACCCCAACCCCGTAACAGATCAGGGCTGGCGTGTTGTAATACCCGTAAATTCCGCCATCTTTCTTGAAGAAAGAAGCAACGTCATAGTCTCCATGATGGAGAATATAATAATCCGTCAGGTTAATCGCCGTCCACGGGATCATGACCGACATCAGAAGCTCCAGGAACTCGCTGTAAGCCGTCATGAACTGGTCGGCCATGAGCGTGGCCATGCCAAAAGCCAGCGACAGCAGCCCCACCGTCACCACAAGCCGCGCGCCTTTGCCGTAATGACGGTCCGGCGTGAACGTCTGCGCCACGGTCAGCGTCGAGAGCGCCCCGCAATAGACGTTCAKGGCATTCGCCACCGCAATGCCGATGGAAAGCGCCAGCAGAACCGGCACCGCCGTTACGCCCAGGATCGCCGTAAGCGCCTGAATGACATGCGCCCCACCCGCCACGATCCCGATCGCAGCCCCCAGCCCCATGGCCAGCATCGACCCCGAAACGGACCCCGAAAAACACGCCAGAAATGCATATTTTTCGCTTTTCTGCCCCGCCGGAAGATATCGCGACGAATCCGAAACATAAGGCGCGTACGCAATCTGCCATAAAGCCGCCAGCGACAGGGTGCGCAGAATACCCGTCCCGCCCCATGACGGCACCGCAACGTCATGCACCGCCGGGTACACGCCCATGACCTGCCACAGACAGACCAGGACGGCCGCCCCGCACAGCAGCGTCAGAATACGCGCCGCAACATGGATCACATGATACCCGAGAATGGCAGGAACAATGGACAGGATCTGGATGATCAGAATGGCCGGAAATCGCCCCAAACCTGGAAAACAGGACTGAAGCCCCTCCGCCCCCAGAACAAGGTTCGAGGCCGCAAACCCGACATACATCAGCACAATCACGGCCGTCACCGGAACCGCCCCGAACAGGCCGAACTGCCCCCGCGTCTGGATCATCTGCGGCACACCCAACCGAGGCCCCTGAGCAGCATGGAGCGCCATGAAAACGCCGCCCACCAGATTGCCCGCCAGAAGCGCCAGAAGCGCAGGAACCAGAGACAGTCCGAAAACCGTCGTCGCCAGTGCCCCGGTCACGACCGTCAGCATCATGAGGTTCGGCCCGAACCAGACCGTAAACAGGTCCCGGGCACTCCCATGACGGCGATCCGAAGAAATGGGGTAGATCGTCTCTGCTTCCAGTGCGCCAATGGTCTCCATCGTGCCACTCTCCCTCCTTCTGCCAGTCAATCCGCCATACGGAAAGATGCTGATATCGCCACGATTTATTGCAATATCAGATCATTATAAAATACACATTTTTCCGTATTGGTAATGTGTTTCTGATGCATATTTCCTGAAGCTTTACCCCGGAAAAAGCTACGCGCAGATCCCTCGGATCGGTCTTTTCATTCCGGCTTCATTATATCTATATCGAAAAGAAAAGGTGAGGCCCGACCTCAGTCTGGTGGGAAAGGAAGAATCTCGTGCTTGCTGCCCGTTTTTCAGGCGTTGGAGACATTCAGGTTCTCTCTGTCCCGATGTCGCAGGACCTGCCGGACGGCTGTGTCCGCATCCGGGTCGAAGCAGCGGGGATCTGCGGGTCCGACCTGCACAATTTCCAGACCGGGCAGTGGCTTTCCCGCTGTCCCGTCACACCGGGCCACGAATTTTCCGGAACCATCACCCAAACCAACGGCAATTGCGGCTCACTGACAGTCGGCACACCCGTCATCGCGGATTCAAGGGTCGGCTGCGGAACCTGCCAGTCGTGCCGCTCCGGCCGAAAAAACCTGTGCCGGAMCCTGAGCTTCGTCGGAGAAAGCTGCGACGGCGGCTTCGCGCAGGACGTCATCCTGCCCGCCACTCAGGTCCTGCTTTTCCCCGATACACTCCCCCTGAGATACGGCGCCCTCGTCGAACCGCTCTCCGTCTCCCTCCACGCCGTCAACCGCCTCGCCCCGACACCCGGTTCTCCAGTCATCATCTGCGGCGGCGGCACGATCGGAGGGCTGGCCGCCCTCCTGCTTCGGCAGCAGGGCCATGACGTCCATCTGCTTGAACGCAACATCGGGCGCCAGACGCTCCTCGCCGAAACCATCGGCACGCTCCCCCTCCCTCCGGACGCAGAAGACTGGGACGCCCTGTTCGGCCCGGAAGGCCCCGCGTTTATTCTCGACGCCACCGGCGCCGCCCCCGTTGTGGAAATGGCCTGCCAGCGCCTCGCGCCGGGCGGCAGGCTCGTGCTGGCCGGCATTTTCCATCACACGCCCCGGATCGACCTCAACCTGGTCGTAGAACGGGAACTCGACATCCGGGGCGTCAGCGCCTTCGCAGACGAAATGCCCGAGGCCATCCAACGTCTCCCCGGCCTCGTTCCGTTTCTCGACCGCCTGATCACTCCGGCCGCAGCCCTCACCGATCTGCCGGCCCTCTATACCCATCTGCTCTCAGGCGCGGAAAACCGCCTAAAAACCCTAATCGCCCCCAACGGTACGGACGGAACATGGTAGAGATCGCCCCGCTTTTCTCGCTGGCAGGCAAAACGGCTCTCATCACCGGCGGCGGACGCGGCCTGGGGAAAGCCATGGCCCTCCACCTCGCCCGCTGCGGCGCAAACGCCTGGATTTCCGGACGCAACGCCGACACCCTCGAAGCCGCCCGCTCCGAAGCCCTCTCCAACGGTCTGACCCTGCATCCGCTCGTCATGGATGTCAGCAACCTCGACACGATCCGCGAAGCCTTCTTCCGGATCGCCCGCGAAAGCCGAACGCTCGACATTCTCGTCAACAATGCCGGCGACGAAACCCTCCGTGCCTGCGACGACGTGGACGAAGCCCTGTGGGACCGCCTTCTGGACACCAATTTGAAAGGGCCGTTCTTCGTAGCCCAGCAGGCCGCCCGCCTGATGCCGGACGGAGGCAGCATCATCAACCTCGCCTCCCTCACCTCGGCAGCGGGCGTCGCAAAAGCCGTCCCCTACAGCGCCTCCAAATCCGGCATCCTCGGCCTGACACGCAGCTTCGCCGTCGAATGGGCGCCTCGGGGCATCCGGGTCAACGCCCTGGCGCCCGGCTACTTCCATACGGACATGACCGACACGTTCTTCCGCAACGACGCATGGCGCGAAAAGATGCTGTCGGGCATCCCCCTCGCACGCTTCGGCCTGCCTGACGACCTCGCAGGCCCCCTGCAATTCCTCTGCTCCACAGCCTCCGCCTACATCACCGGACAGGTCCTGTACGTGGACGGCGGAACACTCGCCGCGCTCTGATCCTTCCAACCCTCCGCCCCGAAAAGAGAGACCCGATGTCTGAAAACATCACCTTCCATGATCTGACCCAGACCGGGACAATCCCCGAAGCCCTGCTGCAACGCACAGAGAGCGACCTGTCGGTCTTCTTCGAGCGCGTCAAACCGATCATCGAGCGCGTCCGCACCGAAGGCGACGCCGCCCTGCGTCATTTCGCACAGGCTTTCGACGGCGTGACCGCCCCCGAAATGAGCATCCGGGCCACGCCGGAAGAGTTCGACGCCGCCTTCGCCAGCATCGAGCCCGACGTTCTCGAATCCATCAAATACGGTATCCGGAACATCCGTCGCTTTCACGAAGCCCAGAAGCCGGAAGAAAGCTGGATGATCGAGGTCCAGCCCGGCATCTGGGCTGGAGACCGCAACATCCCCATAGACTCCGTGGCCTGTTACGTCCCACGCGGCAAGGGCAGCTTCCCCAGCGTCGTGAACATGACGACCATCCCCGGAAAAGTGGCCGACGTCCCGCGCCTGATCATTGTCACACCGCCCTCCCCCGACGGCACCGTCGACGCCGGAACCCTCGTGGCGGCCCGCCTCATCGGGGTCGAGGAAGTCTATAAATGTGGCGGCGCACAGGCAGTCGCCGCCGTGGCTTTCGGTACAGAAACCGTGCCCGCCTGCGCCAAGATCGTCGGCCCCGGCAGCCCATATGTCGTCGCCGCCAAACGCCTGCTGTCCGACCGGATCGACCCCGGCATCCCCGCAGGCCCCAGCGAGAGCATCATCCTGACCGATGACAGCGTCGATCCGGTTCTGGCCGCGCTGGACCTCATCATCGAGTCCGAACACGGCCCGGATTCCTCCGCCTGGCTCGTCACCAACAGCCGCCGCGTGGCCGAAGGCGTCATCGCCGCCCTGCCCGCACACTGGGCCGAAATGGACCCCAAACGCGCCGATTTCTCCCGCACCGTTCTGGGCGGAGCCCATGGCGGCGTGATCCTGACCAAAGACTTCAGCGCCGCCGTCGATTTCACAAACGCCTACGCACCCGAACATCTCGAAATCCTGACGGTCGATCCGATGGCGGATCTCGGCCGCATCCGCAACGCAGGCGAAGTCCTCCTCGGTACGGCCTCGCCCGTCACATTGTGCAACTACGTCCTCGGCCCGAACGCCGTGCTCCCCACGAACCGCGCCGCCCGCACCCACTCCCCGCTGTCGGTCCATGACTTCATGAAGCGCATGTCCTTCGCACGCGTCTCGCCCGAAGCGTACCCCGAAGCCGCGCGCCATGCGGAACGTTTCGCCCGGTACGAAAACTTCTCAGGCCATGCCCGCGCCGTCTCCTCGGCCCGCCCCATGCCCAAGATCCAACCCCGATGAGCCCCGAAGCAGCCAGCAACACACCCGCCAGCACCGGCCCCGTCAGCGCGGCAGGCATCCTCGCCGCGGCCCGGAGCGGAAATCCCGCTCTGGCTGCGGACCTCCTGTCGCGCATGATCGCGGAAGAATTCGGCTTCCACATCACGGACGTCACACTCGGCGCAGACGATTACAGCCTGAACTCCGTCAACGGATTCATGACCCGTGACACCGGAGAACGCTTTTTCTTCAAATTCCACCATGAAGAAAACGAAGACTCCGTCCTTCAGGAATTCTACAGGGGCGAAATCCTGCTCGAAGCCGGATTTCCGGTCGATATGCCCGCCCATGTCTGCCGCCGCGTCGGACGGCAGATCCTGCTCTACCCGCTCAAAACCATCCCGAAACTCGCCGATGCCGCCCGCGCCGCTGACGGTGACACGCCCCTGCCC
>NZ_JACRVW010000004.1:0-259659 GCF_018812085.1 Gluconobacter sp. P5H9_a | reverse complement strand
ACCTGGAGGTGGCGGTCGGCCGGGAGGAGGCTTCCATGGTGGCGGAGGACGCCCTGGTGGTGGGGGCTTCCATGGCGGCGGTCCGGGAGGCGGAGGTGGCCCTGGAGGGGGCGGACATGGTGGTGGCGGTCACGGTGGCCCCGGTGGTGGTGGACGCCACTGACACCCTGCTCAGGGGCCGGAGAGAACCGGTCCCTGATCTTCTTCACTGGCAACGGGTCGATCAGAACGCTTCAGCGCCGCAATGCTCGACATGATCTCACCGCTTTCAAGCTGACCCGCAATTTCCGCGAGTGGCTCTCTTGCTTCAAGAGCTTCGGCCTTCTCCTTCCAGAACTGGCCGGTCTGAGGGTCAGGCGCACATAACCCGGCAGCCATATCAAACCGAAGCAGCGTGACTTCTCCGCTCAGGCTTCTTAGCGCGCGTAACAAGGCATGCATGCGCTCCGCCCCTGGCCCCACACCAGAAAGCCCACCAAGAAGCGGAAGCGAGCCACGGGCAAATTCAGCCCGCGTGGTATCAATCCCCGCCTGACGCTGCGTCCGATCCGTGGAAACCGTATCATTGCCATTCAGCACGGCCGACAGATAGCGGATATTCCCAACAATCGCGGCCCGCAACAGACCATCCATGTCCTGCGTCTGCCGCTGGGGAAAGAGTGCAAAAGCGCAGCCAAGGCCAATCAGGCTACCAAGCGTATTATCCAGAATACGAAGCCACGCGACACCATCAGACGGCATCGTCATTTCCGTGACGATAATGAAATGTGCGCTCAGGAACAGAACCAGAAGCGTATAGTTGACCGCACGCATCGCAATCGCGCCAATCACGAACAGCGCAAGCGCGACCATCATTTCAGTCGGCCCCGGCAAGAACGGCGTTGCCAGAAGTGCCAGAACACCCCCGCCGATTGTTCCCAGAACGCGCTCTAGAGCCCGCACCAGGGTTGTCTGGCCCGAGGGCTGGATAACAAGAAGTACGGCCACGAGAGCCCAGAAGCCGTAACTCAGGCCCAACCACTGCGTCGCCAGATAAGTCCCCAGGAGGCCAACAACCATGCGGAGGGCATGACGCCAGATCACAGGCGTCAGCCGGGCGACGTGCTTGGGAGCGTCGGCATCGAAAGGGAGTCTCGCTTTCTCGGCCAGACCATCAGCAAGCGTGCCAAGCGTCCGTGCGCTGGTTGCCACCAGTTCTCCGATCGTGCCGGAGCGCACACGAATACTATCCGCCAGACCCAAAGCCTCTCGGGAAAGGCGTTTCAGATCCGGGCTGGGAGACAGAGCGGCCTCACTGGCATGCTGGCAAAGTGCCGAAAATGCTGCGAGTGTTCCACGCGCTTCAAAATCCAGCCCACGCGTTTCAACAAGATGCTCAACAGCCAGCATCGCCGTGAAAAGACGCTCTGCACCGGCAAGAGAGGCAATCAGGCGACCACGCATACTGTAACTGGCATGGCCTGCATCAATCTGAAGGGCAACACCTCTCGCCCGCTCAATGGCCGTGCGGATCGTCTGACGATGAACCGTCTCCTGAAGACGACCTGCGGCCAATTCTCCAGCCATCACGGCAAGAAGCTGATAGCAGCCCCCAACAGCCCGCCGTGCAGGTGCATAGGGATGCTGAGGCCACAGGATCAGGCACAGCACGATCGCCCATGTGCCACCGCCACCAAAGGCGAGCGCAATCGTCAGGGCGTCGTTGAAGGAATGTGCCGGGAACCCGATCCCGGCGAGCATGACGCAGCCCAGCAACGCACACAGGAGCGCCATGCTGGGAACTAAGGCACGCGCCAGCCCCGCGAACAGGCCCGTCACGATCAACCAGGGAATGACCCCCCAATACGGGAATGTCGCAATCAGGGACGTCACACCACCCAGTACCGCACCCGCAACCGTAAAGATGCCGAGGATGCGCAACTGCTCACGCGGTGTGCCACCGGGTTCAATCAGACAGCACCAGAATGCTGCAAAAGCAGCCCAGGCAAAAACAGCCTGATGAAAATAAAGAGCAGGAAGAAGGGCAACAACTGTTGCAAGGGCCGCCCGGACACCCTCAGCAGGAGCAAGTTGCTCCGGGCTGAGGGGAACGGAATGACGGGCCAGAAACTGTGACAGGAAAGTCAGATGACGGGTGCGGTTCAATGAAGCCTGTCGCGCCAGTGGATCACGCACCGTCATGTTATCGTCCTGTCAGAATACGCTCCACGAGCTGACCAACTGTAGGAACAAATCCATTCGCATAGAAAGGATCAGTTCCGAAGCGCCAGGCATTCGTGCCACCAAACATCAGGTTGTGATCAACCACATCGTCCGCATGCTCGTCATTCGGAGCATGAGCAATCGTCTGAAGCGTCTTCTGAATGCAGAAAGACCGCGGATCAGCCTTCTGACCATTCGTGTAGGGCTGGCGCTGCATCCAGTTGGAGAACTTACAGGCAGACAGACAGCCCATGCAGTTCGTCTGGTCAGCCAGGATTTCACGGGCACTGTCAGGGGTGACAAAAACTAGCGTGTCATCAGGCGTACGGAGCGCCTCGGTGAAGCCCGCTGCCTCCCAACCTGCAATATGCTGACGGTCGGTTGAGGACACAAACACTTCGCGCTTACGTGCACCTACGCCGTAAGCTGCATCCAGTTCTGCCGTAGCTTCCGGACTGTACGCAACCTGACGCTCCGAGCGGCCTCGCAGGTCATGCATGAAGCTATTGTTGACAGCAGAGGAATAGAAGCCGGTCGGAGAGAAGCGGTTCAGATAAACATCCCCCTTCTTCAGCGTCAGAAGACGGCGCTTCCAAGCCTCCGGAATCGGGCTTTCCTTTGTCAGCAGCGGACGCGTTCCGAACTGGAAAGCGATTGGCCCAAGATCCGGGTTACCAATCCAGTCCTGCCATTCTTCAAGGGCCCAGACACCACCCGCCATAATGATGGGCGTTTCATCCAGACCATACTGACGCAGAACCCGACGAAGCTCGAGCACACGCGGGAACGGATCTTCCGGCTGTAACGGATTTTCCGTGTTGGAAAGACCATTATGGCCACCTGCGCGCCACGGATCTTCATACACCACGCCACCCAGCAGTTCCGGTGCCTTGCTGTACGCACGGCGCCAGAGCGCATTGAAGGCACGTCCGGATGACACGATCGGGTAATAGGGAATACCGTGTTTGATCGCGATGTCAGACAGACGATATGGCATGCCTGCCCCACAGGTCAGGCCGTTGATGATGCCTGGAGCGCCTTCGAGGATACCCTCGATAATTTCTTCAGCGCCGCCCATTTCCCACAGGATATTGGCGTGAAGGCGTCCTTTACCACCAGCGATCTCACGGGCGATCTTTGCCTGTGCAATGCCGCCATCAATAGCATAGCGGATCAGTTCGCGCTGCCGCTCACGGCGCGTACGACCGTGATAGATCTGGGGAACAGGACGACCCTGTTCGTCATAGCTGTCAGCGTTGACGGCAGAAATTGTTCCAATTCCGCCGGCAGCGGCCCAATGGCCTGCCGAAGTACCGGTGGAGACAGAAACACCTTTGCCCCCCTCGACCAGAGGCAGAACATCCTGACCACCAAAACGAAGGGTGTCGATCGACTTCATGGGGACTCGATGTCTCCGATACTCAGATAAAAAAGGCGGGGCCTTATGAGCCCCGCCCCAACACTCACTCGGCGTCGCGACGGGGCGGACGGCCAGCCTTGGCCCCCACGCTCTCCGTGATATCGGCACCAGTTTCCTGATCGACAACCCGCATGGACAGCTTCACTTTGCCGCGGTCATCAAAACCGATGACCTTGACCTTCACGGCATCGCCCTGCTGGACCACGTCGGACGTCTTGGCAACACGGCCCTGCGTCAGCTCGGAGATGTGCACCAGACCATCACGCGGGCCAAGGAAGTTCACGAACGCACCGAAGTCGGCCGTCTTTACAACCTTACCGTCGTAGATACGGCCGATTTCCGGCTCAGCCACGATGCCTTCAATGCGAGCAATAGCCTTCTGGGCCTGTTCGTCATTGGAAGCAGCGATCGTGATCGTGCCGTCATCCCCGATGTCAACCTTGGCACCGGAATACTCGACGATCTCGCGGATGACCTTGCCACCGGAACCGATCACATCGCGGATCTTTTCCTTCGGCACGGACATCGTCGTAATCTTCGGCGCATTGCCGGAGACGTCGTCACGACCTTCCGTCAGAGCCTTGGACATTTCGCCAAGGATATGGATCCGCCCTTCACGAGCCTGCTCAAGAGCAATTTTCATGATTTCCGGCGTGATGGACGTGATCTTGATGTCCATCTGCAGAGCGGTCACACCGTCTGCCGTACCGGCCACCTTGAAGTCCATGTCACCAAGATGATCTTCATCACCCAGGATATCGGACAGCACAGCGTAGCCACGATCTTCCTTGATCAGACCCATAGCGATACCAGCAACCGGACGCGGCAGCGGAACACCAGCATCCATCAGCGCCAGAGACGAACCGCAGACGGTTGCCATGGATGAGGAGCCGTTGCTCTCCGTGATCTCGGAGACGACACGCATCGTGTACGGGAACTGCTCCTTGGACGGCAGCAGCGGGTGCAGCGCACGCCATGCCAGCTTGCCGTGACCGATTTCACGACGACCTGGGGAACCCATACGACCACACTCACCGACCGAATACGGAGGGAAGTTGTAGTGCAGCAGGAAGTTCGAGCGGTATTCGCCTTCGAGCGCATCAATGATCTGCTCGTCCTGGCCCGTGCCAAGCGTTGCAACGACCAGAGCCTGCGTTTCACCACGGGTGAAGAGCGAGGAACCGTGCGCACGCGGCAGGATGCCAACTTCTGCAAGGATCGGACGAACCGTCTTCAGGTCGCGGCCATCAATACGGATGCCGGTCTTGAGGATGGAGCCACGAACAACCTGGGCTTCCAGCTCCTTGAGCATCGGCTTGGCCAGCTCAACGTCAAGACCTTCTTCAGCAAGGATCTCGTTGATACGGTCCTTGGCTTCAGCAACCTTCTTGTAGCGTGCCTGCTTGACACGCTCCTTGTAGGCATCGGCCATCAGCTTGTTGCCGACCTTCTCGACGCGCTTGCGAAGGGCAATTTCTTCCTTCGTCAGCGACGGCAGATCCCACGGCGCCTTGGCTGCGTGTTCGGCCAGAGCGATGATGGCTTCAATCACAGGCTGGAAGGACGTGTGACCCAGGGTCACGGCTTCCAGCATGGTCTCTTCCGAAAGCTCGCTAGCTTCGGACTCAACCATCAGCACGCCTTCAGACGTACCGGCCACAACGAGATCCAGCGTGCTGTCCTTAACTTCGGACAGCGTCGGGTTCACGACGAGCTTGCCATCGATGCGACCAATGCGGGCAGCAGCAACCGGACCGAAGAAAGGAATACCAGACAGCGTCAGGGCAGCAGAGCAACCGATCAGGGACACGATCGCCGGATCGTTTTCCATGTCATGGCTCAGAACCGTAGCTGTAACCTGAACTTCGTTGCGGAAGTTCTCCGGGAACAGCGGACGGAGCGGACGATCGATCAGACGTGCATTCAGCACTTCCGCTTCAGACGGACGACCTTCGCGCTTGAAGAACCCGCCTGGGATCTTGCCTGCGGCGTAAGCCTTTTCCTGATAGTTGACCGTAAGCGGGAAGAAGTCCTGTCCCGGCTTGACGCTCTTGGCACCAACAGCCGTACACAGAACGACCGTGTCACCATAGGTGATCATGACAGCGCCGTCAGCCTGACGGGCAATCTTGCCGGTTTCAAGAATAAGCGGGCGTCCGGCCCACTCGATTTCCTTGCGGAAATAATCGAACATATCGTTCTCCTAGATTAGGAACGAGCCATCATCTGGACATCCGGCAGGTGACGGAGCAGCGTTTCGGACGGCATGGCGGTGGTAGCGGGACAATTCCCGCAACGACACCATGTGGCCTGAAACGCCGGTCGCGCACCCCACCCCCGGAAAGACCAATGGCAGGGGTGTCCGGGGGCAAGCCCCCGGACGACGTATCAGCGACGCAGGCCGAGACGCTCGATCACGCTCTGGTAACGAGCCTGATCCTTGCGCTTCAGATAGTCCAGCATGCTACGACGCTGACCGACCATCATCAGAAGACCACGACGGGAGTGGAAGTCCTTCTTGTGGGTCTTCAGGTGCTCGGTCAGGTTAACAATCCGCTCGGTCAGGATAGCAACCTGAACTTCCGGCGATCCCGTATCGGTCTCGTTCTGGCGGTATTCAGCGATCAGAGCCGTGCGGCGTTCTGCAGTAATCGACATCGTGTTCTCCAAAAAACTCGTGGTTTTCCAGCATCCGTGCTGCCCTGAGCCGTCCATCGCGGATCTGACACAGGCCAATCACGTGCTCTCCGATCATCGCACGCCACAGATGGTCTCCCTCCTGTGACACGGCCGGCAGAGAATTTGTGAGATCCGAGGGGTCAAGAGACTGGCCCCAGATCAATATTCTTCCCTCCGCTTCGGTAACGGCCAGCGCCGGGATGTCGACCAGCGCGGTCGCTACATCCAGCAGAGGAGCCGGAAGAGCATCGGCGTTGTCCACAGTTTGAGTCGATTTGTCCAGTGCTATCTCGTCAATCGTCATGGCATGAGACAGATCAAACGGCCCGCATTTCGTTCGACGCAGGACAGAAATATGCCCCACTGTTCCGCACGCAAGAGCGATGTCTCTCGCCAGAGACCGCATATAAACGCCCTTGCCGGACTGCACTTCAAAAACTGCAGTATCCACATCCGGTCGTTCTACCAGTGTGATCGAATCTATCCGTGCCGGACGGGGCGGAAGCTCCGGTGGACGGCCGGCACGCGCAAGATCGTAAGCACGCTTTCCACCAACTCTCAGCGCAGAGAACACGGGGGGAATCTGCATCACATCGCCCGTCAAAGCGGGAAGACAGGCGCGTAGATCATCATCTGTTGGACGATGAACCGACGTCGCAAGAACTTCTCCCTCGCGATCATCGGTTGTGCGGCTTTCCCCCAAAGAAAGGGTAAAGCGGTAACGCTTTGTCGCATCCATAATATAGGGGATTGTTCGCGTGGCCTTGCCAAATGCGATCGGCAGGACGCCCGAGGCCAAGGGGTCAAGCGTGCCGCCATGGCCCGCTTTTTTCGCGTCAAATTCCCAACGCAGTTTATTGACCATGTCCGTAGACGTTGGGCCAAGCGGCTTGTCGAGAATCAGCCATCCGTCAATCTCGCGTCCGCGTTTTCTTGCCACTGGTCCAGCATCCCTCACTCATGATCGGGCGCTGATAGACCAGTCTGACCTGTAAATGCAAAAACACCCCTGACCCGAAGGCCAGAGGTGTTGTGCAAAATCAGTCTTCCAGATCTCGGCTAACTTCCGGTGAACGAAAGAGCTGATCCAGTTCCATCGCATTATCCAGCGCCGTATCTGGCTGGAAATGAATTTCCGGAACACTTCGCAGTCGAAGCACCTTGGCCAACCCGGAGCGAAGGAAGGGAGAAACCCGCTTTAAAGCAGGAAGAACTTCTTCCACATCGCTTCGGCCCAGTCGGGTCACAAACACTGTCGCGTGACCAAAGTCCGGGGAAACCCGAACTTCCGTAACCGTGATGCGAACATCCAGCAGGTCAGGATCACGAAACTCCGTGCGGGCGAAGATGTCCGCCAGAGTCCGGCGAACCTCTTCTGCCACCCGAAGCTGGCGCGTGCTTGGCCCTTGGGCAACAACGCCTGCCGGGCCTTTCAGGTCATTTCTGGAACGTGAGCTCAAGCCGGGATCACTTCCATCTCGTAGCACTCGACGACATCGCCTTCGCGCAGATCATTGTAACCTGCGAAGGAAAGACCGCACTCATACCCACGAGCCACTTCCTTGACATCGTCCTTGAAGCGCTTGAGCTGGCTGAGTTCACCCTGATGGATGACCACGTTCTCACGCAGCAGACGCACACCACAGCCACGCTTGACGAGGCCTTCGGTGACGTAGCAACCAGCGACCTTGCCAGTCTTCGTGATGTTGAAGACCTGACGGATCTCCGCATAGCCGAGGAATTTCTCGCGATGCTTGGGCGCAACCTTGCCCTTCACGAGCTGCTCTACGTCGTCCGCCACCTGGTAGATGATGGAGTAGTAGCGGATATCCACACCTTCACGCTGCGCCAGTTCACGAGCCTGCGTCGTCGCACGAACGTTGAACGCCACGATGATGGCATCAGAAGCCTTGGCGAACTGGATATCGCTTTCCGTGATCTGACCGACACTGGCGTTCAGGACGCGAATTGCAACTTCCTCATGAGCCAGTTTCTGGACTGTCGTGGAGATTGCTTCCGCAGAGCCCTGAACGTCCGCCTTGATAAGAAGGGCAACTTCCTTCTGATCACCGGCCTGAATACGAGCCAGCATCTGGTCGAGTGTGCCACGGGCAGCAACCTGCGTCGCAGCCTGCTTTTCCTTGATGGTACGCTGACGGAATTCGCTGATCTCACGAGCGCGGACGTCGTTTTCAACAACAACGAACGGCTCACCTGCACCCGGAACACCCGCGATGCCGAGAATCTCGACAGGCATGGATGGGCCAGCGTCCTTGAGCTGACGGCCACGATCATCGAGAACCGCACGAACACGTCCCCACTCCGCACCAGCGACAACAATATCGCCGCGACGCAGTGTGCCCTTCTGAACAAGAACGGAAGCCACTGGGCCACGCCCGCGATCAAGGCGGCTTTCGATCACCGTACCTTCGGCCATACGATCCGGGTTAGCTCTCAGATCAAGCATTTCAGCCTGAAGCAGAATAGCCTCTTCCAGCTTGTCCAGACCCGTACGCTTCAGTGCCGAGACTTCGACATCCTGCGTATCACCGCCCATATCTTCGACCACGATTTCATGGCTCAGAAGTTCCTGACGGACACGGGTTGGGTTGGCGCCTGGTTTGTCCATCTTGTTGATGGCGACAATGATCGGGGCATTCGAAGCCTTGGCATGCTTAATGGCTTCGATCGTCTGCGGCATGACACCGTCATCGGCCGCAACCACCAGAACGACCACGTCCGTCACGGATGCACCACGAGCACGCATGGACGTAAATGCCTCATGGCCCGGTGTATCGATGAAGGTGATCTTCTTCCCGGAAGGTGCCGTGACCTGATACGCACCGATGTGCTGCGTGATACCGCCGGCTTCTGCGCCAGCCACATCAGCAGAGCGGAGTGCATCGAGAAGAGACGTCTTACCGTGATCGACATGACCCATAACGGTCACGACCGGAGCACGCGGCGCCAGATCTTCTGGGCGATCTTCAACGCCCTTGATGCCGATTTCCACATCGCTTTCAGCAACGCGCTTCACACGATGGCCGAACTCTTCGACGATCAGCTCAGCAGTATCGCCGTCGATGCTCTGGGTTGCCGTCGCCATGACGCCCATTTTCATGAGCGACTTGATGACATCACCCTGACGGGACGCCATACGGTTGGCCAGCTCAGCGACCGTGATGGTTTCCGGAACAATTACGTCACGCACAACGCGCACCTGATCAGAACGAAGACGTTCAAGCTCAGCCTGGCGACGCTCACGATCGCGCTGACGGCGAACTGAAGCCAGCGAACGGGTTTTGCCGTCATCGCCTTCAATCGCTGCACGCACATCGATGCGACCGCTACGACGGTCATTGCCGCCCGGGCTCTTGCGAGGAGAAGGCTGGGTGGAACGACGCTGAGCCGGACCACTGGGTGCACCACCACTGCGGCGAGCAGGAGCACGACGCTCTTCTTCGCCACCCGCCGCGGCTGCGGCCGGAGAACGCAGATGAAGCGTCTCACCACCACGGGGCTGTGCAGGAGCTGCAGCCGCAGGACGTGCGGTCTGAACCGGACGCTCCGGCATAATTGCGCGCTCTGCAAGAGGACGCAGACGCTGCACGGGGGCTGCTAGCTGCACGCCACCCGTTGAATGCGTACGCGGGTCAAGCGGAGCAGCACGCTGGGCTTCTTCAGCTTCACGTTCTGCCTGACGCGCAGCGCGCTGGGCTTCTTCTTCAGCGAAGATGCGCGCGTCTTCTGCGGTTTTGATCGCCTGACGATCACGCTCGATGCGTGCAGCTTCTTCAGCCTCTCTCGCCTCTGCGGCAAGACGCTGTTCCTCCTCGGCACGGCGGGCTGCTTCTGCAGCCGACATGATCTGGATCTTTTCGGCTTCGCGGCGTGCAGCCTCTTCAACCGCAGCTTTACGCTGTGCTTCCAGAACGCGCTGACGCGTTGCAAGCTCCGCAGCCGTCAGGGCGCGACCGCCAGCACCAGCACCACGACCACCACGTGCACCGCCAGCAGCCGAGCCACCCGGGCCGGAAGCTGCGCGCTTGGGCTTGCGAACTTCAACCTGCACGACCTTTGAACGGCCGTGGCTGAAGCTTTGACGCACGGAGCCAGCGTCGACTGTACGACCGACCTCCTGACGTCCTGCGGGGCGTAGGGACAGGCGGCCAGTCTTGTTCTGTTCGCCGCCCTGTGATGGGGTCTGTGTTCCGTCCTGGTTGCGCTCGTTGCCGTCGCTCATAGTTCCGCCTGTTCCTTACTGACCCCTTTGGGGTCTGGGAGTGAACGTCCTGCCACTCCCGAAAATCTCTCATGTTCGGCGATCAGGCGCTGTGCCAGCGCACCCGGCGCCATCACCGCATAGACCGCCCGGTCCCGGCCGAACGCCGAAGCCAGGACGCGATCGGGAACTGTCACCACCGGCAGAGATCGCCGGCCCGACACCAGTCTGGAGAACTCGTCCAGGCTTGCACCTTCGGAACGGATCACCACCCCTGCCCTACCGGAAATGAGCCACTCCCGGCATTTCTGAAACCCGCAGACAACCTGTCCCGCTCTTCGGGCCAGACTGACAGCGTCCAACATCCTCTGTCCCAGTGCCGCCTCGACGAGATCCGCCAGACAGTCCGGTACAGACACCTGGGCCTTTGCAGCACGTGCAAAAGCCTGTCGGGTGCGGGGGCTATCTAACACATCCCGGCTGGCACTCAACCACATTCCCCGACCTGGCAGCTTTGCGGCCAGATCTGGCACAACCCGATTATCCGGGCTGACCACGAAACGGATCATGCTTTCAGGCGGCCTCTGCTCTCGGGTCACGAGGCAGCGGCGCTCTGAACCGCGGCGCCCTAAAGCACCGCGAATGGGACCATTATCAGTATCAGAAATATCAGACGTCGGTCGACTCCCCGTCCTTCTTTTCGGCTTCAGCCGATTCGTCACCCTCAAACCAGTGGGCACGGGCTGCCATGATGACTTCATTCGCGGCATCTTCATCCATGGCGTCTGCGCCAAGAATGTCCACGAGTTCATCACCTGCCAGATCCGCCAGATCGTCGAGCGTTTTCACACCCTTCTCACCAAGCGTCACCAGCATCTGGTTCGTGAAGACACCGAGATCGACAACATCGTCCGTCACGCCAAGCTCTTTGCGCTTGTCGTCCAGCTCGTGTTCCTTGCCAGCCAGATACTCGTTTGCACGCAGCATCAGCTCTTCAGCAACACTCTCATCGAAGCCTTCGATGTCATGCAGTTCGCCCGGCTCCGTATAAGCCAGTTCTTCGATGGAGTGGAAGCCCTCTGTAACCAGAAGGCTGGCAATCACATCGTCCACATCCAGCGAGTCAACGAAGAGGCCAGTCCGCTTGCGGAACTCTTCCTGACGACGCTCCGATTCCTCGGCCTCCGTCAGAATATCGATGTCCCAGCGGGTCAACTGGCTGGCCAGACGCACGTTCTGTCCGCGGCGACCGATCGCGAGCGAAAGCTGCTCATCCGGCACCACGACCTCAACACGCCCTGCTTCCTCGTCCATCACCACCTTGGTGACTTCCGCAGGTGCCAGCGCATTCACAACGAATGTTGCAGCCTGCGGGCTCCAGGGAATGATGTCGATCTTCTCGCCCTGCAACTCAGCCACAACGGCCTGAACACGCGAGCCACGCATACCAACGCACGCACCGACCGGATCAATCGCCGCGTCACGGGAAATGACAGCCATCTTGGCGCGGGACCCCGGATCACGGGCAACAGCCTTGATCTCGATGATACCGTCGTAAATTTCCGGTACTTCCTGTGCGAACAGCTTGGCAAGGAATGCCGGATGCGTTCGTGACAGGAAGATCTGCGGGCCGCGCGGCTCGTCACGTACATCATAGATATACGCGCGAATACGGTCCGAATTTCGGAAAGACTCGCGAGGGATCAGTTCATCACGACGCAGAAGGCCTTCGGCATTGCCGATTTCAACCATCATGTTGCCGTACTCGGTCCGCTTGACGGTACCGTTGACGATCTCGCCTACGCGATCCTTGAATTCATTGAACTGGCGCTTGCGTTCATATTCACGCACGCGCTGCACAATAACCTGCTTGGCCGTCTGCGCTGCAATACGACCAAAGTCGATCGGCGGCAGTGGATCAACGAGATGTTCGCCAATCTGAATTTCCGGCTGGAACTTACGAGCAATGTGAATGGGGATCTGCGTGTCCTCATTCTCCACCTGCTCGACAGCCTCCGTCCAGCGGCTGAGACGAACTTCGCCCGTCTTGCGATCGATGGTCGCGCGAATGTCCTTCTCGTGACCATACTTGGCGCGGCCAGCCTTCTGAATGGCCTGCTCCATCGCTTCCAGCACTTCTTCGCGGTCGATGTTCTTCTCGCGCGAGACTGCATCTGCGACCAGCAGCAGTTCAGGGCGGATAACAGATGTGTCCATCAGATCGGACCTCCAGCCAGCATGAGACGGGTCATTGTTTCTTCTTCCCCGGCTTCTTCGGATTCAGTTTCGGAACGCGAGGCGTCTCGCCGTCACTCTCCGCTTCAGGTGTGATACCCGAAAGGGCAGCACTTGCCTCAATCAGGGCATCCGTCAGGATCAGACGGGCCTTGCGAACTTCTGCCAATGGCAGCTCCGCTTCAGTCCCGTCGTCCAGACGAATCACGCCCTTGCCATCCCGCGTGCCCATCACCGTTCCAGAGAAACGACGACGGCCATTGAGCGGAACATCAAGCTCAGCCTTGGCCAGATGTCCGGCGAATCGCTCCCAGTCCTTTGCACGGGTCAAAGGGCGGTCGATTCCAGCTGATGATACTTCGAGCATCCATGCGCCTGGAATCGGGTCATCCACGTCAAGGATGGCACCGACGGCGTGACTGATCTGCTCGCAGTCCTCCACGGAGATCAGGGAGCCGTTTGCACGGTCCGCCATGATCTGAATGGTCGGGGTGTCGCGCCCGAGAACGGAAAGACGGACGAGCTCGTAGCCCAGGTCCGCCAGCGTCGGCACGATCCGCTCCGCAATGCGGGCTTCAAGGCCCGTCAGATGAGGCAGTTCGAGACCGGAAGATGTGTTCTGTTGAGACAAGACAAAAAAGGCGGCCCGTCAGGGCCACCCCCCGAAAAGAAGCGGAAGATGAATGGAATGACCTCTATCTAGGCCCTCCACCCTCGCAATGCAAGTAGAACGACAGGGATACAGCCCCATAAGCATATCGAAAGATTTGTTTACATTTATCAGTGCGGAGAATGCTTGCCTTGAACGGTTAGTCAGGGTGAGATGAGGCCCTGATGACAGCCGAACCCGAGCCTAAACCGCATCTCCTTCCGCAGCAGGATGCTCCCCGGAGCCGACCTCTCTGGGCGGGAGGTAGTCTTCTGGCCGTGGTCACCATTGGGGCCGGGGCATTTTTTTATACTCATGCCACAACGCCCAAGGCGGCAGTTCCCGCTCCTCCGCCAGACAATGCTGCCGTTGGCACGGCACCGGCGCTTCAGGCGGCTGTTCAGCTTTCCATGCTCTCCGCACAGAATGCCCCTAAAGCGCTTGCTGCCACCAGCTTCAATGCCCAACAGCGGAGCCAGATTTTAGCGGCTGTGCAGCGTGGCGATATGCGCCTTGTGGAAATGCCGGTTCTGGATGCGGCAGGCGTGACAGGACAGACCGTTGATGTCACAGTATCCGGATTGACCCAGCGCGTTGTTTTGACAGGAAAATTCCAGCGGCTCATTCTGCCGATTGCCGAAGCCGCACAGGTTACGATTGATCCTGTCACAATGCCGCACGCACCCGCTCTTACCATTGGTGCCATGACCGCCCTCGGCCCCGAAGCCCTGCCAAGCCTGACTGCGCTGAGTCAGCGTATCGTGCTTGGCGTGATTGTTCAGTAAAGGCCACCCCGGTGTTCAAGTCCCTCGTTCCCATGCTCAACCGGGCCATGCCAGTTATGATGGCGGCCTTCCTGATTCTGGCGGTCATTCAGGTGGCCGTCATGCTACACCTGTCTCTGGATGGTTTCTGGAGAGCTCTGAACTGGGCACGCCCTGCCTATCTCCCCCTTGCGGGGATCGGCGCCCTCCTGACCGTCATGGGTCTGGGATACGAAACTTCTGCAGAAAAACTGGCGCGTCGTGGACTGCGCCGGAGGAAAGGTCTGATCATGGATGTTCTCAGCCGGCTGACCAATCGTGGTGCGCTTGAAGAACTCATGGCCCGCGAACAGCGCGAAACCGTCATCGATGCGGAGGAGCTTGCCGCATCTCTTCGGGCCCGCGTCATCGGGCAGGACCGTGTCTGCGAAGACATTGCCCAGCAGCTCCGCCGCCGCCTCGCTCTTCAGGTTCGCGGCAAGCCCGTGGGTATTTTTCTGCTGGCAGGGCCTCCAGGGACTGGAAAAACCTATCTGGCCAAGCAGATTGCCCGACAGATGGAGCGCCCCCTGCTCCATTTCGATATGACGCAGATGTCCAGCCCCCATGCAGCCACACAGCTCTTCGGCTCCCCGAAGGGCTATGTCGGTTCAGACACTTTCGGCAAGCTGACCGGCGGTCTCAAGGATCAGCCAGATGCCGTCGTGCTACTGGATGAAATTGAAAAAGCCCACCCGGACGTGTTCAAGAAGTTTCTCACTGCATGGAACGATGGTCACGTTACGGAAGCATCTACAGGCGAACAGGTCTCCACTACCCGCGCCATCTTCATGCTGACGTCCAACATCGCAACAGACGCACTGACAGAGATTGCGGACCGCCTGGAAAATGAACCTGACAAAATGCGTGCGGAGTCGGTGGAAGCCCTCAAGCGGGCAGGCTTCGCTCCTGAGGTTCTGAACCGCCTCGACAGGATCTTTGTATTCCGCGCTCTCCGCGGTCTGGATCTGGCCCGTGTGGCCGCTCTGGAAATTGAAGCTATGATCGAAAGCTATGGCCTGCACGTTGAAACGGGCGGTATTGATCCGGCCCTGCTCTTCCAGGTCATGGTCAAGCAGAAGAACCTGGGCACCGGCGCCAGCGCTCGTGATCTGGTGCGGTCCATTGAAGATATGGTGAGCGAAAGTCTGATTATCGCCCGTCAGCAGGGCGCCAAGACGGTTCGCCTGACGGCAGGAGATGAGGGCGTTGTCGCGGAAATTTCCAAGGATACCGAAGCGCAACTCGGCCGCCTGAGCCACTGATCCATGACAGCATTTGGACGACTCTGGCGCCGTGCGCCTCTTTGGCGCACAAGCCTTATCATGATGGTCGGCGGGATCGGGATGGCGTCGTTTTTCCCGACCCCCGCTTTGAAGAAAGCCATGCCCTGGCTCCCGGGACATGCTCCTGGTGCAAGCCCAGCGTCTGCAGCAGGCGCGAGCGGCGCTCAAAACGCCGCCGGCGGCAATGCCCCCAATGGTGGCGTGGATCAGGTCGGTGTTCCCGATCCAGGCATCACCCTCCGGCACAGCCTGAAGATTGCCGGGCGCACTGTTCCGCTCCCGACCGGAGACTGGCACACCATCCTGACAGCCCGTAGCGGCCCTCACGGAGAAATTTCCCAGCAGGTTCTGGCGCGTACGGATAGTGGCGTTGTCTCGGCCGTGATTGTTGTCCGCGCCAGCCAGCAGACTCTTCCACAGGAAGTGACGGATGGGCTGGAAACGCCGTGCCATGATGATCGCAACTATGCATCACGTATCAGTGGAAAGCCGGGCGCATCGGAAGAATGTACCTATATGGGGAACGCAGTTCTGGCGAACAATACAGTCAGCCCGGACCCGTTCATCACAGCCGCCTTCAACCGCATGGCAACACTCGGCTTTCCCATTCCACCCCTCATGATCAATGTTGGGTGGTATCACGCTGCCCTTCAGGGCACGCAGGGCGTTCAGGTCGAGACTGTTGAGACGCTTATTGCCCCGATTGAGCATGGGTCCCGCCAACTCCTGGCGCCCATCAACATCTGGGGCAAGGGCACAGTTCATTCCAATCCGGGCTCCTCGCGCTTCATCACGGATCTAGATCGGTGGATGCTGAAATGGGCGGACGTTCTGCGGCAAGGGTTTGACGGGACGCTTGACCCGAATACGCTTACACCATCCATCACGAGTGATCCGTCAGCGCCCAAAGCGTCCTGACAAAAAAAGGCTGCCTCCAACAGAGAGGCAGCTTTTTTTAATTCATAGAACGAGGCGTCTTCCATGCCTCCTAGTCAGTGGTGACCGATATTGCCGCCCATACCGCGGCCCATGCGCCGTTCTGCCATACGGGCCAATCTCACGAAC
Organism: Gluconobacter sp. P5H9_a; assembly: GCF_018812085.1. NCBI lineage: Bacteria > Pseudomonadati > Pseudomonadota > Alphaproteobacteria > Acetobacterales > Acetobacteraceae > Gluconobacter > Gluconobacter sp. P5H9_a. The sequence goes on along the minus strand of NZ_JACRVW010000004.1, from coordinate 243,098 downwards.
GGTAGCCCAAGCAGAAGATAAGCCGCACCGACCATCAGCCCTGTTCCGAAATAATCGTAATAGGTAGATGACAGACGGACATAGGTCTGACTGAGTTCCGTCAAGGTGATGACGGACACCAGCGAGCTGTCTTTGAGCAACGAAATAAAGTCATTGGTCATGACCGGCACAACCGTACGGAATGCCTGCGGGACCACGACCAGACGAAGCGCCTGCCAGTGCGTCATGTTCAGGGCGATAGCGGCTTCCATCTGGCCGCGGGGGACAGACAACAAACCCGCACGGTAATTCTCGGCTTCATAGGCGGCGTAATTGAGACCCAGTGACAACACGCCTGCCATGAAGGGAGACAACCGGATGCCAAAGGCTGGCAGCCCATAGAAAATGAAAAGAACCTGAATCAGCAGCGGTGTGCCGCGGACAATTTCAACATATAGCCCCGCCACAAGCCGAGGGACCGTCCCACCATAATGCCGCGCCAACGCAAGAAGCAGGCCCAGAGCGACCGCAATCACCATAGCGAGCGCTGAAACGGCTAGCGTCATCAAGGCAGCTTGGCCGATCAGAGGCAGGAACCCGACATACCGGTGAACCAGAACTTTCCAGTTCCCACCGGTCGTGCTGGCCATGGCGGCCCGATACCGGTCCCATTCCACCGGGGCAATAGCCGGATGGGTATGGTCCCCCGTGTAATTCTCCATTAACGGAGTCCACAGGTTCCAGCGTGCCAGAATCTGGTGAAGTGTCCCGTCCTTGATAAGATCTCCGAGGGCGGCATCCACCTGATCCCGCAACGCGCGGCTACCAGGCGCAAACGCGATGCCATATTCCATGCTGCCGATCGGTTCGCCCACCAGCTTCATGTCATCGGATATGCTGCCGTAATACAGGGCGATGGGCGCATCCAGCAGGATCGCGTCCAGTCTTCCGTTCCGCAGATCTGAAAAGGCATTTGTCTCTTCTTCATAAGACCGGATCGTAGAGCCACCCTGCCGGCGCAGCATTCGCTCGGCTGTAGTGTCCTTGATCGTGCCAATCTTATGCCCTTTGAGAGCCTCCAGCGTGTCGAGACCCGTTTCTTCCTTGCGAAGAATGATCCGCTCGCTTGTCACATAGTAAGGACGGGAGAACAGGACCGCCGCTTTATGCTCCGGCGTCATTTCAATGCCGTCTGCAACCATGCTGTAAAGGTCACGCGACAGGCCGGGAATCAGGCCATCCCAGTCATTCTGAATGAAACGCGCCTTGCGGTGCATTTTCTCCGCGATGGCATTGACGAGATCGTATTCGAACCCAGTCATCCGGGATTCATGCTCGGGATCATGAAACACGTAAGGCACATTGGCCTCACCATCCGAGGCCCAGGGCAAATCGGTGTTATCCCGAGCCCCCGGCACGACCAGAGCGTCAGGCGCGGATGCGACAGTCGCGTCAGCCGCTACGGCATGAACGGAGGGTGCCAGCACGAAAGCCAGCGCCAGAAAACACGCAAAAAACTTGTTCATCACAGGAGCGTCCGCAGGAAGCGCCGTGTGCGCCCCTCTTTCGGGTTGGCGAACATCAGGTCTGGGTCACCGCTTTCAACGATCTCACCAGCCTCCACATACAGCACGCGATCCGAGGCGGCACGGGCAAAGCGCATGTCATGCGTTACGACAAGCTGCGTCATCCCATCATCATCCAGATCCCGCATCACCGACAGAACTTCTTCTGAAAGTTCCGGGTCGAGTGCGGATGTCGGCTCGTCGTACAACATGACAGATGGCTTCATGGCGAGCGCACGGGCAATTGCCGCGCGCTGCTTCTGGCCGCCCGAAAGACTGTCCGGGTAGCGGTCTTTAACACCCGCCAGGCCCACTTTTTCCAAAAGCGTACAGGCAGTCGCCTGCGCCTCATCCCGTGAGACACCTTTCACGCGCATCGGCGCCATCATGACGTTATCAATGACGGTTCTATGAGGGAAAAGATTGAAGGCCTGAAAGACCATGCCGACATGCGCCCGCAAACGATGGGCCTGTGCCTCATTGGCGCGCGTCCAGCTTTTGCCAGTGCAGGCGAGTGTCACATCTTCAATACGGACAGTTCCGGCGTCAGGATGCTCCAGAAAATTGAGGCACCGCAGGAACGTGGACTTGCCACACCCTGACGGTCCGATAATCGAGATCAGCTCGCCACGTTCAACATCAAGTGACAGACCACGAAGAATTTCATTGCCATCAAAAGACTTGGCGATCCCGCTCGCCTGTAACACCAGATCAGTCAGTTCCAGACATCCCTTAACAAGACGTGTGATCATTATACCGTTCAGCCCTCTTAACGGACCTCGCACTGGCTATCGAGACCTTTCCTGCATGCGGGAATGAGAATTCACCAGATTGCAGCTTTTCAGACGCCCCCTTGCAGTTCCCGCGCTCAGAGGGTCTAAGCTGATGAGACCGTGAACCGGACAGAACGCTTCCCATGACGACCCAGCCGCCCGACCCGACAACACCTTCCGTGCTTCTGGATGTCAGGGATATTACGGTTTTCCGTGGAGACCGGCTGGTTCTGGATGATGTGAGCCTTTCGCTTGCTCATGGCGATGCCATGATACTCACCGGCCCGAATGGCGCCGGAAAATCCACCCTTCTCAGAACAATCGCGGGTCTTCGCAAGCCAGACGGCGGCACGATTGAGCGCTATGGAGCACTGGCATGGCTGGGCCATCAGGATGCTCTCAAGCCCGGCCTGACGCTGGCGCAAAATCTTGCCCTGGCCGATCGCCTGGGCAGCGGAAGCATGGAAGACGTGTTGGAAGCCCTTGATCTGGCATTCCTGACTGACCTTCCAGCACGCCTCCTGTCCTCCGGCCAGAAACGCCGGGCGGCTTTCGCACGCGTCATGCTGTCAGGAGCACCCCTTTGGCTTCTGGACGAACCGACCGTTGGTCTGGATGTGGCGAGCATCGAACGGCTTGGAGCGATCATGGCCAAACACCGTGACAACGGGGGCGCCATGATTGTTACGACGCATGTTCCGCTCCCTCTGGACAACACGCGTTCGCACGAACTCCCTTCCCTTGCTCACGCTGAACCGCTTTGGCTGTCATGACCGCTTTCTTTGCCCTGATCGACCGTGACCTGCGACTTGCCTATCGGTTTGGGGCGGATACGCTCGCGTCCCTGCTCTTCTTTATATTGTGTGGCAGCCTTTTCCCTCTGGCCCTTGGTCCCTCACCAGATCTGTTGCGTCATATGGGGCCGGGCATCATCTGGGTCTGTGCACTGCTCGCATCGCTGCTCCCGCTGGACAGACTTTTCGGCTCCGAACTGGAAGATGGCTCACTGGATCTGCTGATGCTCACGGGCCTTCCAGCGTATGCCGTTGCATTTGCTAAAATGATTGCTCACTGGCTGACAACTGGCCTGCCTCTTCTTGTTGCAGCTATCCCGCTTGGCATCATGCTGGGCGTAAAAGGGAGCGAACTCCCGCTTCTTTTGTTCGGGCTGATGCTTGGAACGATGTGCCTGTCCCTGATGGGTGGCATGGCCGCCTCAATCGTGTTGGGGGCGCGTCGTGGTGGCGTTCTTTTGCCACTCCTTGTTTTGCCTCTCGCAACGCCGGTACTGATTTTCGGTGCGGCTTCGTCCTATGCCGGGCAGCTTGGTGCATCATCAAGCGCCGGATTCGACCTTCTGGGAGCATGCCTATTTGCAATGCTGCCTCTTTGCCCACTCGCAGCAGGCTATGGCCTCAAATCTGCAGTTGGCTGATTTTTAATACGTTAATTTCCTTATTTAATTGAGTTTTTTTCGCTTGAGGCTTCGCAAGAGTCTCAACGGGCGATCCATAGTGCCGCCTCCGGTCCATTACATACTGTTAGAATTTTTCAAATCATTATTGACTGTTAGTTTTGTTCCAACTTATTGATGCAAATAAGTCATGACCTCTCAGCGCATCCAGTCGCTGATACGGCAAAACAAGCATCCTTTTTTGATTGGAAAAAAAATATCGTGTCTAATACAATAGACTGGTCAAACATTCCCCAAAGCGGCGGCGATATTGGAACAGATGGTCAGGAGACCATCGTTACTGGTCACCCCAGCACGGCCGTGAACAGTCTCACCATCCATGGTACCGTTACGCTAGACAATAACCAGAATGTGGAGGTTCAGGGCCTCACAATCGGCAGTGCCGCGAAGCTGGTTATCGCCACTGGTACCAACTTCAAGATGAATAACAGCACCCTGCCTGCTGGTACCATCAAGGTAGATGGTGGCTCCTTCACGAACACCAACGCTTACAGTGCTTCCGGCCCGCTGACGTTTGAGTTCGGGGCCCCGGAGGCAGGGAGTGCCGTAACAGTCAACGCATATGCTACGAACGTGAGCTTCAGCAATGTTGCGCCCGGCGACAAGATCACCTTCGTGAACTCATATGGCGCTGTGAAACTTGTTGATGCAGGAAACGGCGTTGTTAAGGTCACAAATAGCAACGGTCAGACTCTCAGCACTCTTTACACTGCCAAGAACCCACAAGGGAGCTACTACAAGGCTGTAGACTTCAGCTCTTCAAGCACCGGCAACGATTCAACCCTAACGTGCTTTTTGACGGGCTCCCTGATCCGCACCCAGGATGGTGAAATTGCTGTCGAGGCTCTGCGGTTTGGCGACAATGTGGCCGTATATGTTAATGGCCGTGAGGAAATTCGTCCTGTCACCTGGGCAGGCCATCGTCACATGACTGTTCGTGCTGGCGCTCCTGCTGACGAAGCGGGATACCCGGTTCGCATCATGAAAGATGCCATCGCATCCGGCGTACCCCACACGGACCTGCTGGTAACCCCGGAGCATTGCCTGTTCCTTAATGGGAAGTTTATTCCGGCTCGCATGCTGGTGAACGGTCGTTCCATCCATTACGACCTGAGCATCACGTCATACGATTACTTCCACATCGAGACGGCAGATCACTCGGTCATCATGGCGAATGGCCTGCTCACCGAGAGCTTCCTGGACACCGGAAACCGTGGCAGCTTCCAGCAGGACGGAAACGTCTTCAGCATTGGTAGCAACGTCAAGAACTGGGCCGACAATGCCGCCGCACCTCTGACGACGGATCGTGCATCGGTAGAGCCTCTGTTCCGCGACATCGCAGCGCGCGCAAACATGGCCGGCCTTGAATCCGTTGTCGCCTATACGGTCCTGACAGAGGATGCAGACCTGCACCTCATGACGGAAGACGGAACCGTCATTCGCAAGATGCGTGAAACCAATGGCTACGCCATGTTCATGCTTCCGCAGAATGTCCACTCCGTACGTCTGATGTCCCGCACCAGCCGCCCGTCCGACATTGTCGGTCCGTTCGTTGATGACCGCCGTCAGCTTGGCGTGCTCGTTGGCCATATTGCTCTTTATGATGCTGGCAGCACCTCTGCGATTTCTACTCACCTGACGGAAAGCGAGCTTGCTGGCTGGAGCGTACAGGAAGGCAAGGCGTCTCGCTGGACCACAGGGAACGCTGAGATCCAGATCCCGAACCGCGCTTCCCATAGCATTGCCATGCTGGGTGTGCAGATCCTGTCCAACAGTTCCTACGTGCTGGAGACAGAAGATAAGGTCACGGCTCTGACTGCCTGATCCGCTTCTTCACGGCAGATCACGAAGCGCCAGCCTATTACGGGCTGGCGTTTTTTGTTTTCTCGGCATCAAAACGCACCTGCCGTCTCGACGGCGATATGAAACCGCAGCATCATTGAAGGACAGTTCATATCAAGAAGTCCTTCACATCATGCGGTTTTCCCTCCGACGTTCCCTTCTCTCATGCGCGGCTCTTCTGGGGTGCACCTACGGGCTGACCGCCCAGGCTGAGCCCGGTTACTTCAGGGAGCCATCAGTCACGGGGCAGACCGTTCTCTTTAGCGCGGAACAGTCAGTCTGGAGTGTGCCCCTGACGGGAGGCACGGCCCAGCGCCTGACCAGCGCGCCCCATGGCGCCAATGCCGTTGACCCGCAGCCTGTCCTCTCGCCCGATGGCAAAGAAATCGCATTTCTGGCGAATTTTGATGGGCCGACAGAGCTCTACATCATGCCAAGTTCTGGCGGCACGCCCCGACGCATGACGTTTGAAAACGCGCCAAAACTTCATATCGCCGGATGGGATGCTCATGCAGGCATCCTGTATTCCATGCCGGACGCGACCGGCCCCTATTATAGCTATAATGTCGCAGCTCTGAATCCAAAGACGGGTGCAAAGCACGTCTATCCGCTTGCCAACGTCAATGATGCTTCCATTAGCCCGGACGGTAAATGGCTGTATGCTGTGCGGTTCGGGCTCGCGGTAACAGGCGATCATATGCGGGCCTATCGTGGAGGAGCACTCTCGCAACTCTGGCGGTTTGATCTTCAGTCCGGAACCGAGGCCGAACGTATCGGCACACGCACAGCGAACCTCATTCGCCCCATGCCGTGGCGAGATCGTCTGATCGTCATTTCCGACGAAAACGGGCGTTACAACCTCTGGAGTACCGCCACAGACGGGACAGATGCCCGACAGCTGACCCATTTTACGGATTACAGCATTCTGGAAGCATCACTCTCAGGCGACCATGTTGTGTTCCGCAAAGGAGCAGACCTCTTTTCGCTTGATCTGACCTCAGGCGAGAGCCACCAGATCCCCGTTAATTTGGTCTCGGACAATGCACCTCGTGCACCGTACTGGCTGGATCGACCAACCCGCTTCACCACGTCGGAGACCATTTCTCCCAAAGGCGATGCTGCTATCTTCACGATGCGCGGCCACACGGTCGTGGCAGCAGCTTCCCCGCGGCGTCTGATCGTCCTTCCCACTCCGGACAATGTCCGCCTGCGCCTTGCCCGCGTAATGCCAGATGGAAAATCCGTCATTGCGTTCAGTGATGCTGGCGGAGAATCTGCACTATGGCGTTTTGCGGCAGATGGCAGCGGCAAGGGAGAAGCACTCAGCCAGCCATCCTCAACCGAACCTGTCGCTCTCGAAATCTCACCAGACGGAAAATACGCCGCACATACGGATCTGCTGGGGCGCCTGTGGTTGCTCAACCTTTCCAGCAAAGCTGAGAAGCTCGTTGATGATGCCACTCAGGACGGCACGAACGTTTTCGATTCCCTTTCATGGGCCGCAGACGGAAAGGCCCTCGCCTTCGTACGCACACGCGGCTCCAATCTGCGACGTCAGATTGCCCTGTATTCTCCGGAAACAGGACGGACGGAGTGGGTGACGAGCGATCGTTACGAATCCTATAGCCCAACCTTCTCCCCAGATGGGAAATGGCTGTGGTTCCTGTCTGATCGCACATTCTCGCTGGCTAACGGTTCTCCCTGGGGAGACCGCAATCTGGGACCGGCGTTTCCACATCGTACAGGCATCTATGCCCTCGCACTCCAGGCCGGAGAACGCTTTCCTTTCCAGGCGCCAACCGAGCTGGATCATGATGACAGCAAGGAAAAGAGCGACAAGAAAGATGAGAAGAAGGACGCTCCCAAGAAGCCTCTTCCCGCGTTTGAATGGAGCGGATTGGCAGATCGTCTCTATCAGGTTCCCGTCCCTGCCGCGGATTATCACGGGCTGGCAGCCGCCAGCGATTATCTGTTCACCGTGGATGGTGCGGACGATGACGCCAACCCTCTGAAGTCCATCCATATCGATAACAACGAGCACAAGATCGAAACCTTCTCTCCCAAGGTTGAAGATTTCAGCCTCTCCGCAGACGGCAAAACGATCATGACCGTGGCCCCTCGCGCGAAGCTGGCGCCCGAAGTTCTTCTGCTGCCGGTCGGGGCCAAGAAGCCTGATGATGTCGCAGGAAAAGCGGTCAGCTTTGACGGACTACGACTGCGCATCGACCCTGCTCAGGAATGGTCAGACGAATTTGTCGATGCCTGGCGCCTTCACCGTGATCATTATTATGACCGCGATCTGCATGGCGTAGACTGGAAAGCCGTCCGAGCCCATTTCGCGCCATTTGTGGATCGACTTGGAGACCGTGCGGATCTGGATGATCTGCTTGGCCAGATGGTTGCTGAAATTGGCGCCATGCACTCCCAGCTCCGGCCGGCACAAAGCCTCGAAGACCCGGCTGCGAACCTGATTGCCGGACTGGGCGCACAGATTACCCGCGAAGCAAAAGGCTTCCGCATCACACATATCTATAGAGGAGACCGCGATCTACCGGATCAACAGTCTCCATTGGCTGCTTCGGGCGTTGATGCGCAGGACGGAGATCTGATTGTTGCCGTGAACGGACAATCCGCCACCGACGAGCCCGACCTCTCTACGCTTCTGGCCAATCAGGCTGGAAAACAGGTTCTTCTGACCCTTCTGCGCAATGGCAAAGAACACAAAACAGTCGTAACAGCCGTAAGCTGGCGCAAGCAGAAGTCCTTGCGCGCACGGGACTGGGAAGTCAGCCGTGCTGATCTTGTGGATCACGCCAGTCATGGACGCATTGGTTATCTGCATCTGCAAGCCATGGTCGGCGATGACATGGAGGCGTTCGCCCGCGAGTTCTATGCCAATATCGACAAGGATGGACTCATTGTTGACGTCCGCGGCAATAATGGCGGCAACATTGACAGCTGGGTTCTGACGCAGCTCATGCGCCGATCCTGGATGTTCTGGAGCCGCTATGGCAACGCTCCGGCCATCGACATGCAACAGGCGTTCCAGGGCCATCTCATCGTGATTTCAGATGAAATGACCTACTCGGACGGTGAGACCTTCTCTCAAGGTATCAAGTCTCTCCACATCGCGCCGCTCCTTGGGGAACGCACAGCAGGCGCCGGTGTCTGGCTTTCGGACGGTGACCGTCTGATTGACAACGGCAATGCCCGGACAGCCGAGAATCCCTATTTCGATATGAACGGCCACTGGCTGGTGGAGAACAAGGGTGTCTCACCGGATATCGAGATCGAGAACATGCCGGTCGCCACCTTCAAGGGACAGGATCAACAGCTTGATGCGGCAGTTTCGTATCTGAAGACGCAGATGACGGATCATCCGCGCCCTACGCTCAAGGCTGAGCCTTTCCCGGTTCAGCAGCCTGCTTCACCGCAATAAGGCAAAATAGTCCAAGGCCTCTGCACATATCTGCAGAGGCCTTTTTATTCAAAGCATCATATCCATGACCTGATCCCGCCGGGAAAAACGGTGCATCAGCGCCGCCACACAATGTCCGGCAATCAGAACCCCCAAAATCCAGGCAGAAAACTGGTGCATGACACCCAGGATCGGCGCGAACAGCGCGGTTTTCTGAATGAGCGCCGGCAGGTGCACCGTCCACAGCATCTGGACTGGCGCACCATGGGCAGAGGCCATCAGCCATCCCGTGAGAGGCGTGGTCAGCATCAGAAGATAAAGACATCCCTGAAGCACGCGCGCCGCAATGCGCTGCTCTTCCGAAATAGTGTCAGGTAATGCTGGCGGCCGATGTGTTGCGCGCCAAGCCATTCTGAGAACAACCAGGATCACAACTGTCGATGCGATCTCCTTGTGAATGGAAAGCAGTTCTCCCTTCAAAGGAGAAGCCCCACGCGGCAACAGGCGCCCCGCATAGAATCCAATCATCCAGACCGGGATAATGATAGCAGCCATGCCCCAGTGAAACAGGCGGGCCAGAAGAGAGTAACGTTGGGGCACAGGGCATCCATTTTCAGAAAAGGAAGAGCTTTGTGCTTCCTTTACCCTGTTTTCCGAAGCAATGAATTTTCATTCAGTGACAGAGAAGGATAGGAAGACCGGATATTCCTCCACAGGACCAGACCGTGATCCATTCCCTCTATCGTCGCATCACCGACCTTGCTGCCTCACCCAAAGCCGTATGGTGGCTTATCATTATCGCCATGGCAGAAGCGTCGGTCTTCCCAATCCCCGTTGACCTGATGCTCGTTCCCATGATCCTGACGCGACAGGACAGGGCCTGGTTTCTTGCAACAGTCTGTACTGTTTCTAGCGTAATAGGTGGCGTGATCGGATGGCTGCTCGGCGCTTTCCTGATGAAGCATATCGGTATGCCCATCGCCCATTTTTATCACGCAGATGGGCGCATTCTGGCGTTGGAAGACCTGTTCCGCCGATATGGCATATGGATCATTTTAGGGAAGGGCCTCACACCTCTCCCCTACAAATTCGTCACACTGGCTGCAGGCGCGGCACACTTCCCGCTGCTGCCGTTCATCGCTGCCAGCATCACAACGCGCGGGGCACGTTTTTTCCTGGAAGCCGCCCTTCTCAAAGCCTTTGGGGAACCTGTGCGTGAGTTCATCGAAAAACGCCTGACAGTGATTTTGCTGATTCTTCTTGTGGTGATCGTTGCGGGCGTCGCGCTTGTTGAGCTCTTCTAACGAGATAGTCACACAAGATCATGCTTTATTGGCATAAAAAATAACACAAATACTATTTAAATATAACAGATTCATGTTATCGTTTCCGCGATCGTACTCACACGGTTATCGGTAACGGCTTTCCTGCAGGCATGCCTGCCCCGTTCTCCTCACGTCAGAATGTCCTGTGCGGATGACATGAGGAGAAAGGGACTGCCGGCCTCCGAACGACAACCCGAACGCATATTCCCGCTGTCAAAGGAGCTCGCCATGTTTAGAAAAGACCCTATCTTTAGCGCTAAACGTTTTAACATCCTGCCGCCCGCATCGCGCTCGGCAGGTGTGTTCAGTGGTATCGAAGCACAGTTTCTTGGACTGGCCTCCCCCGGGATCGTAACACTGCTTGGCCCTCTGGAAAGCACCGATCTGCCACCGTTGCCGTGTGAAGACACTCCATCCTCCCTTTCCCTCAGGAAGGCATGACATTCATGAGTGCCACAGAGCTTTCTCCACCCCATCAAGCAGTCATCACCAAATCCCGCATCCTCTGGGGCATGCCGGTGATGCTGCTGTGGGGTTATATCGCTGTTGCCCTGTACATGACGGGCGACGGCATCGAAGTTGCGTTCCTTGCCAAATACGTCACGCAGATCGGCTTTACGCCCAAACAGGCAGGAATGCTCTTCACCATTTACGGTGCAACAGCCGCCATTTCGAGCTGGCTGTCTGGCGTACTGGCCGAAGTTTATGGCGCACGCCGCATCATGGCGATCGGCACCATCTGGTGGGCGCTATGCCACATCGCGTTCCTCGGGCTTGGCCTCGGACAGCACTCCTTCCCGATGATGATGCTGTTCTATGGTCTGCGCGGCTTCGCGTACCCATTGTTCTTCTATGCGTTTTTCTTCTGGATCGTCCAGAAAACCCCAGATCATCGTCTAGCCTCTGCCATCGGCTGGGTCTGGTCGATGTTCACGCTGGGTTACGGCATCATCGCCTCCTTCCTGCCAAGCTGGACCATCCCCGCTTTCGGCTTCATGCCGACCCTGTGGATGTCTTTGGCCTGGGTTCTGGCTGGCGGCGCACTGGCATGCCTGACCATCCGCGAAGATCCGTCTGAGGCCAAGCCACTGGCAGCCAAGGTGTCCGTCAAGGAACAACTGATCGAGATCAGTCGCAGCCTGACGCTGATTGTTGAGAACCGCGATATTGCATTGGCACTCATCACGCGCGTCATCTGCAATCTGTCTCTCTTCGGCTTTCCGGTCATCATGCCGCTGTTCTACACGTCTTCGGAAGTTGGCTTCACCATGCCGCAATGGCTGCGGATCTATGGTGCGTTCTTCCTGGTTCAGCCTGTGACCAATGTGGTCTGGGGCCTCATTGGAGACCGGATCGGCTGGCTGCGTCAGATGCGCTGGTTCGGCTTTGTCGGCTGCGCAATGGCAAGCCTTGCCTTCTATTTCATCCCACACCTGATGCCCGGCAACATGTTCACCGCAATTATCGGTGCCTTGTTCCTAGCTTTAACGCTCAACGCATTTGTGCCCATGGGAGCAATTTTCCCCGCTATTGCGCCCGATCACAAGGGTGCCGCGGTTTCCGTGCAGAACCTTGGCGGTGGCCTGAGCAACTTCCTGGGCCCGGCACTGGCAACACTGTTTGTGACCGGCTACGGCACGCAGGGCGTCGTTTACATCTACGCAGCACTGTATCTGCTTGCCGCAGTCATCACCTGCTTTATCCGCCTGCAACAGCCCAAGGGAGCTTCCGCCATGGAGGTTTACTCTTCCGCCAAGGCGTCCGCGGTTCATGAAGAAATGGAAGATCTGGGCATCCAGACTCAGAAAAGCTGAGCTTCAAACATAAAAAAGCCCGGCACTCAGGCCGGGCGATTTTCTGAAGAGACCTCGCATCAAAACGCTGATGCGAGGTTTTTTTATTCTTAGTTCAGCGCCATCTGCTCATGAGCCAGAGCCTGCTCCGCGCCAAACGATGGCCACTCGGAATGCGTCAGAGCTTTCAGAGACGGCGAAGAGAGCCCCATCTTATGTGCATACAGCCACGTGTAGGTCAGGGCGCGATGCACATAGTCACGCGTTTCCGTGTTGGGCAGCGTTTCCATAAAGAACAGCGGGTCATGCAGATCTGCCGTCTGCGCACTTTCCCAGCGGGCGATAGCGCCAGGCCCTGCGTTGTAAGACGCCAGAACCCGTACAAGATCCCCGCCCTCAGGGCGCGCCGACAAAGATGTATGGCTCGACTGAGAGGCCAAATACAGCACGTAAAGCTGACCAATCTCCAGATTGGATGACGGGTTGTGGAGGCGGTTTACCATGTCAGGCGGCACGGGAATAACAGCCATCCCATGGGCATCATATGTCTGGTGATGCAGGGTGATGAAGCTTGCCGTGATCGGCCGGATTTGCATCAACCCATGCGCACCCGCCCCGGATGTAGCGGCAGCATCGAAATTCGATTCAACGCGCGTGAGGGCATAAACCAGAGCCGGGTTCATCCGGAAGCCATGGTTCGGCTTGAGACGGGGCATCGGCAAATCCGCACCAGCCGCTTGTGGCCGGCTCTCCCCATTCATGATGAGCGACGCAAGCTGTTCGGACAGATCTTCAAATCCGGCAGTCTGGGCAACCAACTGCAAGGACCGGGACCGGGCACTATCAGGCGCCACGTCCGTCCACATCCGTCGCATCAGCGCCTCAGCGCGTGCACGCTCCCCAATCTGAAGCAGGGCAAACAACTGTCGACCCTGCGGAAGCGCACTGATGGCCTCGACGTCAATTTCCCCAAGAACCGGAACAGGATCACGGAGCGTGATTTCCGTTACGCTGTCTGGCAGGCGGGCATGCCCCTTACGGCCAAGCTCCAGTGTCTGAGCGGCGAGCATCCCATAAAATGTTTCGTGATGGTTCGCTGCACGATGGAGCCAGGACACGTATGCCGCCATTGCGTGACGGCGAATTTCTGCACGTGCAGCCCAGAACGCTGCGGCAGCATGAAGCTCAGGCGATGTTACTGGAGCATTCGCCGCCGATTCAAACAGCTCATATGCCGCATCAAGATGACCCTGACGCCAAGCAGCCAGACCAGCGACATAAGCAGGAAGACCAACCTGATGGCCTCCTCGCTCGAAGCCGGCGCAACCATGACGCAGCGCGCTCTGAGCATCTCCCTGTGAGAGCAGCCCCAGAGAAATTTCTCCGTAAAGCTGCCCTGCATAGGCAGGGGTCATGCCAGGCGTAATATCCACAAGGTGCAGTGCACTGGCTGCGCCCTTCACACCCTGCATCACCCGCTCCTGAACCGTACGATCCAGAAGAGGATTACGCGTGAAGGCATGCGCCAATGGGTCCGCGGGGGAACTATTGGGCAGGTGGACAGTTTCAGGACGATCTTCAGGCGCCAGAGACCTCACAAAATTCTGGACCTGAACTGAGCCTGCCGGAGCAGTCCTTACCAGAAGCCCCTGAATTGCAGGTGCGTCCGGTTGGGTTGAATAGTTCTTCAACCAGTCACGGAGCTGGTCCGCCCCCGGATGAGCACCAGGCGCAAGATAGCGATCTGCCAGAACATCGCCCAGCAGGACGCGATCCGTAAGCAAACGCGTCTGCTCTATGGCTTCTTGCAGGTCACCACGACGCTGCGCCTGCAGGATCAGACGATATCGACTGGCCATAGTGGCCGTCAGAGGGTGTGGCAGCGATACAATGCCGTCCCCACCGAGGCTGGGACGGGCTTCTGCAAACGCTGTTTCATCGCCAGCATGGTCTGGCTGAGGCGGCAAAGTCTGCACACCGTCAGCACGCACCGGGGAGAAAGTTCCACCGGTCAGAATCAGCACACTCACAAGCAACGCTCGCGCCGTGCCACCTGAGATGAAAGGGGTAATCCTTCGCATAGCCGCCGGGTGCTACCCGGTTTCTGGCACGCTGGCAAGTTTTGGTTAACCAGAACAGAACCTCGGACTAAGCGATGATATCGTCACACACTGGAACAATCCAGTGGCAAACACCTGTTTTCGAGTAGTTTTTTGCGTTTTCGCGAAGTTTTTTACAGGCTTAAATCAGGACTTATTTAGTTCTGTATTTTCCGCACCCAATCGCTCCATCAAAACCAGAAGATCCTGCCACGCATTCCGGCGTGCAGCAGGGCTGGCAGCGAGTTGTAACGGGTGTCGCATAGGCAACAGAGCAACCGGCGCATCCAGCTCGGGAATCCGAATTTCCGTCCATTTGCCACGCAGCCGATTCAGCATAGCCTGATCCCCCAGAAGCAGCCGTAGAGGCGTCACACCCATCGTCACCAGAAACGGTGGTCGGCACAGGGCGATCGTTTTCAACAGCAACGGACGACAGGACCGCATCTCCTGATCCGTTACACCACGCCCTCCTGGCGGCCGCCATGGAACGGCTGGTGCCATTGACAGCACCGAGCGTTCCAGCCCCGCAGTCGCCAGCATTCGATCCAGAAGCTCACCGGCACGCCCCGCAAAAAGTTCTCCAGAGCGATCTTCATCCGCGTCCGGCGTCTCTCCGATCAGCATGAAACGAGCAGCATCGACAAAAACAGGCTTGAGCCGGTGCGTTGCCGTCCGCGCCAGAAACAGATCATCAAGCGTTTCGCTCGCCCGAATCAGGGCCGGCAGATCACGTGCCTGTTCCAGCCCGGGCGATACCGGCGCAGGCGACGGCACTTCCCTGGGTAACGCTGGTCGGGCGTGTAAGGTGTCCACTCGGGCAGGCAGACTCCGAGGCACATCAGAGAGGCGGTCAATCGTCTCTTCCGAAAGAACCTCGTCCACACCCCAGTCATATTGCAGCTGTAGCGCGGCAAGCAGTTCTGCCCGGCTCGGAACAGGCTGGGGTGTCATGAAAAATCCGTTCAGGTTGGCGTATGACCACATGCGGTCTAGAATTGACCCATTATGCAGATCACGCGCGGCTGGCCCAGATCAATTCCGGTTTTTTCGCACTCGCTTCGCGCGGGTCTCTCGGCACTTCTGCTGGCGGGAACCCTCCTGCCCTCAGCATTTGCTGCCCCTCCTCCGGAAACAATGCCCGCCATTGATCCTGGGAAATCCCTGACCGGATGGCTGCTGGCGTCGAGCGTCATGATGCAGCGCGGAGAGATCGACGCTGCCTATAACGCGCTTTCACATGTCCTGACGTTATCTTCCCGCGATCTGAAGCTGCGCGAAGATGCTCTGCGCTACGCTGCCATGACCGGACATGAAGATGAGGCTGTGACGTTCGCCAAAACGCTTCCAGCCAGCGATATTGCCACCCTCGTCCTTGCTCAGAACGCAGTTACTCAGAAATCCTGGACGGAAATGCGCCAGACCCTGAGCCGCAACAACCATCGAGGCCCTCTGGTCTCTGTTGCAACGCCAGTTCTTCTGGCATGGGCGCAGGCAGACGAAGGCCATGTCGAGCAGGCACTCTCCACCCTCAACGCTGCTGCGACCTTCGCCCCTACACGCCGCCTGTACCAGTTCCATGCCGCGCTGATTGCAGAGCGACTACCTTCTCAACATCAGGCCGAACTTCTCTATCAGAAGACTGGCAACAGCCCCGATGATCCGCTGACGCTCCAGATTCTTTACGCCCAGATTTATGGTGGCTGGCTTGAAAATCAGGGCCAGCATAAGGCAGCACTTGATGCCGTGGCTGCGCTGGGCGTGAGTTCCCCTCTCGCCTCCATGATTATTGGACCGCTTCAACACAACCTGAAAAAACGTCCTCCCCTTTCTCCCTCTCAAGGTGCGGCAATTCTGAACCTGCAACTTGCCCTGATGATCACGGACGTTATTCAGCAGGAAGGCATTCCTCACGATCCGGCCATCATCGCATTGCAACAGGCCCTCTACCTTGATCCCACCCTCACGGTTGCACGCATTTTCCTTGCCGATACTTTCCGTGACGGCAATCAGATCTCGAAGGGCCTTGAGACACTCAATTCGGTTTCCAGCACGGACTCTCTGGCAGCGCTGGCTGCTCAGGAACGAGTCAATCTGGCCAGCCGCTCCCACGATCTTCCACTTCAGGCCGATGCGCTTCATCGCGCGCTGACCCTGCTTCCGGGTAACCCGCAATTTCTGGTTCAACTGGCTGAAGTTCAGGATCAGATGGGCCATCATGCCGAGGCGATTGATCTTTATACGAAAGCTCTAAAAGCCTCTCCTCCGCGCACGGAGATTGCCTGGCCCATACTTCTCGGTCGCGCCATGGCCGCCCAGGAAAACGGAGACTGGGCCATGATGCAGGAAGATATGCACCATGCGCTGGAACTCGCCCCTGACCAGCCCGAAGTTCTCAATTTCGTCGGTTATGCCAGTATCGAACACGATATTGACCAAGACCACGCCCTGCAGTTGCTCAAGCGCGCGGTGGAACTCCAGCCTAACGACCCCTCTATTCAGGACAGCTACGCCTGGGCCCTTCTCAAGGCCAAAGGTGACCTGAAAACCGCGCTGCCCATTCTTATTCAAGCTGCGGAGCATGCCTCGAGTGATGCCGAAATCGGCTATCATCTGGGGGTTGCCTATTGGTATCTTGGTCGCCACACGGAGGCTCAGGACCAATGGAACCAGTCTCTGGATGACAATCCGCAGCCTCAGGATCGCACTCTCATTCTGAATGCCCTCCAGCAGGGCGGCCCACATCTCAAATCATTCGAACAGAACAAATGACCCGTCTTCAAGATACCGCCCACGCCAAGATCAATCTCTATCTGCATGTCACGGGGCGGCGGCCTGACGGGTATCATCTGCTCGACAGTCTCGCAGTCTTCGCCGGGGCAGCCGACACAATCAGTGTGGGAGAAAAGTGCGATCGGTTTTCTCTGTCCATTGAAGGGCGATTTGGCAAAGGCCTTGAAGCCGACGACAGCAATCTCGTCCTCAAGGCAGCTCGAGCGCTTCAGGCAAAAAGCGGCTCTCATGACGCATACCGGTTGACGCTGAAGAAGGATCTACCTGTCGCATCAGGTATTGGCGGCGGCTCAGCGGATGCCGCGTGCACGCTGCGCATCCTGTCACGCGTCTGGAACGCAACAGAGTCCGATCTTTGCACACTTGCAGAACCTCTTGGGGCCGACGTTCCCGTCTGCGTTCGTCAGCAAGCGACACGCATGGAAGGGATTGGGGAAATTCTGACCTCAGCACCAGAAATGCCGAACGGCGGAATTCTGCTGATTAATCCAGGCGTTGGTGTGTCAACGCCCGATATCTTCCGCAGCTTTGCCGCAATGGGGGGTATCGTCCAGCGTACAAAACCGGTGCTACCCAGCCAATGGTCGTCAATGCGGGACCTTGTGGATCTATTACGGCAAACGGCGAATGACCTTCAGGCGCCCGCGATTGCTCATGCCCCGGTTATTTCTGACGTTCTCACTGCGATTCACAATCAGCCAGATTGCCTTCTTTCACGTATGAGCGGGTCAGGTGCGACCTGCTTTGGCCTCTTCCCGACCCCACAAAAAGCCCGCGAAGCAGAAGAAGCTCTTACCCAAACTGCTACACGCTTGGGTTGGTGGACATGGAGTGGTCCATTCCATCAGAGTTCTCCCGTTGGAACCCCCTGAAAAGAGGCGCTCGAGATGACTAATAACCCGCGCATGCAGGTAACCCGCTCAGAAGACGGGCAGAAGATCATCCTCTCCTTTTTGGATGGAAGTGGCCTGACCGGTGACATTTCGCTGGATGAAGCCCAACTTACCCAGTTGATTACCAGTCTCGGGATGGCCCGCACCGCGCTATTAGAGAAACGCCCTCCAGCGCCCATTGAAGGTGCCCGCTTCGCTCCTGTTTATAAAACGAACTGGGCTTTACAGATTGATGCCTTGACTGAAGGGTCCTTACTGGCCTTTCAACACCCTGCATACGGTCCCGTCGGTTTCGTCTTTACCCCCTCAGACGCGGAACAACTTCTCCGTGGCCTACAGAAGCATCGGACAATGGTTCATTCTCAGCCGGGAGACGCTAGTAAACCAAGCTAAATGGACACTAAAATAATTCTATATCAGCGCCAGGAGCATATGAGGCAATAGGACGCCCTCTGAGCAATCCGCGAAGGTGAGACAGCGTCAAATGTTCAATCGCGCGGTCAGAAATTTGCACACTCTGCACATCTGACTGCATTGAAAGGCGATGACACAACACGCTCATTTGCTCCAATTCCTGCATCAGAACATCCAGTCCCTGCAGGGAAGTACCCTCTTTTTGGCAGCAAGCATCAAGCATAATTGCCTCAAGGCTCCTGCATTCTGAGAATGCTTTCGCGTACTGCATTGCCATTCCTTCCAGTAAAACAGCCAGCTCGACCTGAGCCATGGGGTCAAGCTCCACAGATTGGGCCAAACACTGCCTCGATCCGAGATTTTAACGAACTCGTTGTAAAAGGCTTAGCCAGAAAATTATTTACTCCAGCCGAAATAGCCTGCTGCACCAACTCTTTGTTCGCTTGGCCCGTCAACATGATGAACCCCGTTTTCCCAAACGCAGGCGAAGAGCGAACTGCCTTCAACAACTCCAGACCATCCATATCTGGCATATTGAAGTCTGATATAATCAGATGCGTTGCATTAGCCTTCAGATGGTCAAGAGCCTCCAGTCCGTTACGGACCCCAGAAACTTTGACAAAGCCTAATTGAACAAGACTATTCCTCAACAACGAGCGAATAGATGTCTGATCATCCACAAGAAGAACAGACATGGATGAGGCAGAAATCATTGATAATTCTCCATTGCATGCCGCTCAGCTAGCCGCAAAATAGCAGGCCCGATTTCACTTAAGGGAAGTTGCGTTTCCACAGCACCGCACTCGAATGCGGCTCTCGGCATACCGTAAATGACTGACGTCTGTTGATCCTGGCCGATCGTTCGGGCGCCCGCCTCTCGCATGGCCAATAGCCCTTTAGCGCCGTCAGCTTCCATCCCTGTCAAAATCACGCCAACGGCTTGGGGACCAGCGGCTTGAGCCACAGAGAAAAAAAGAGCGTCAACCGAAGGTCGATGACCATTCCTCGGGGGCTGGGAAACCAGACGGCAAACATAAGAACCAGTTTTTTCGGCCTGAGAAATTTCTGTATGTGCCGGCCCGCCCGGTGCAATCAAAACTTTCCCACGTTCCAGTCGGCAAAAATCCTTAACTAGACCAACTTGTGGGCGTGAAATTGAATTCAGGCGTCGAGAAAAGTTCTCCGAAAACTGCTGTGGCATATGCTGCACAATTACCGTAGGCGGGCAGTCAACCGGGAAACTTTCCAGCACTTCAGAAAGCGCTTCAACCCCCCCTGTAGACGCGCCAATTGCCACAATGACGTTTTGGGCCTCCTCTTCAATTAAAGGAGCCTTTGCATGTCCTCCCGGTCTACAGAATGCCGCCTGAACCACAACGTCTGCCAACCCAGAGAAAGAGTCTTCTCCATGCAGTACAGGTATTTTGGAGAAGCACCGTACAGCACCCATCTGGCGCGCCCGCTCTGTGATTTCTCCATAAGGCGACAAAAGACTGGAGACCATGACGACTGGCATCGGACGTAGGCGCATGATCTTTTCGAGAAACTGCAAACCGTTCATCCCCGGCATCTCAACATCCAAGGTTAATACATCTGGCTTTAACCTGACAATCAGATCTCGTGCCTCCAGTGGTGTACTTGCAGTTCCTACCACTTGAACCCGTTTGTCTTGCTTCAGCGACAGCGTTATGAGCGCTCGACTTGTCAAAGAATCATCTACAACCAAAACTGAAATTGGTTGCCGAGACGACATAAAGTTTGAAACTTTGTAATCTAACCGTATCATAAGACCTTTTTGTACGCATTCGTTCCAATGGGCCGAAGTCCTAACTCTTGAGAATTTGGTATTCGCTCTGAATGTCCAATATAAATCTCACCATTAAGATGAATTCGGCTAGATAACCTCTTCCAGAGAAGATCTGTTGTTTGTTTGTCAAAATAAATTGAAACATTCCTACAAAAAATCGCATGAAATTTTGATCGAAATGGCCAATCCCTTGTAATATTTAATATTTTAAAGGTTATTAAGTTTTTGATATTCTCCGACATAGAGAACGTATCTGTATTGTTTACACAAAATTTGTTAAATTTTTCTGAAGGAATTTTGGGAGCCTGATTTTTACAATAAATTCCGCTTCTCGCCTTCCCGATCATTTCTTGATCGATATCAGTACCAAGAATTTTAATTGTTTTTGAAGGCAAGCCACTCAACGACTCAACTGCCGTCATTGCGGCAGAATACGCCTCTTCTCCACTAGAACATGCAGAAGACCAAATACGAATTTCTTCGCCTGAATAAGCTTCCCTATAAAAATCATGCCGCAAAAGTCTGTCTAAATAATTAAAATGTTTCTTTTCTCTAAAAAATTCAGTTACATTTGTTGTAATGTCAGAAATTATTTTTATCCTTTCATCATTTCCTCTCCTGGAATTAATAAATTTATAATAATCCTCAATACCATTAATATTATTATCCATTATTCTACTTGATATTTTTGAAATAATAAGATTATTTTTTCTTTTTCCTAAAGAAATTCCGGTTAATTCCTTAACCATTTTTGAAATAAGAAAAAATTCGTCTTCTCTTATTAAGAATTTATTTTTAGTCTCCATTGATACAATCTTTTATGAACAACGATTCATCTATTTTAAAAATATTTCTATTATCTAAATTAATAATTCCCTCGAAAAAAGAACAATTTTCATTTAAATTTAAGTTAGAAAAATCTTTCAAATTCTCCTGTTCAAAATCTAATATTTCTAAAACGTCCTCCACAGAGAATGAAATTATTTTATTATTTCCCTCCACAACGATAATTGCTTTTTTTTCATGTTTCATACCAGAAGCATTAATTTTTTTCGAGAAATCAATCAAAGGAATGACAGATCCACGGATATTAATGATGCCTTCAAGAAACTCTGAAGAATCTGGGACAGGTGTCGAATTAATCCAATTTCTTATTTCTTTTACGCAACGTATATCAATGGAGTACTCTTGATTGTTCGATGAAAAAATCAAAATTTGCGACATACTTCCTCTTACACCTCGTCAATAATATTTCTTAATTCAATTAACAATTCGTGAGAGAATCTACGTCGACAATTAACGCCACACTCCCATCCCCCAAAATACTAGATAATGAAAATCCTGATATTTTCTTGTAATTTTTTTCTATAGATTTAATCACAAATCTAGATTGGTCTATTATTTCATCAGCCATTATAGCTACTTTTGATTTTTTTTCATTTTCAACTACAATACATATTGTTTCTTTTTTTGTTTTATCTAAAATTTCATTTTCTTCACTGACGTCTATCGGGATTATTTCATCACGATATGAATATCCCCATTTTTTTTCTGAAATTTTAAAAGTTCTTTTCCTATTAAATACAAAAGCTTCCACAACATTCGGGACAGGTATAATAAATTTTTGATTATTTATTTTAAAAATCAATCCTTCCAAAACAGAAAGAGTTAAAGGAAGAGAAATAGAGAATTTAGTCCCTTCTCTTTCTTTAGAAGAAATTATAATTTTCCCGCCGATATCTGATATTGAATTTTTTACAACATCCATCCCTACACCACGGCCAGATAAGTCCGAAACAATTTCGACTGTAGAAAACCCTGGTGAAAAAATTAAATTTTGAATCTCTTCTTTTTCCATAGGAATTCCAGGAAAAATAACTTTATTTTCGATGGCCTTATTATAAATTTTCTTACAATTCAACCCTGAACCATCATCTTCCACTTCAATAATAACGCGGCCAGAATGATGAAAAGCTCTCAAATAGAGATTTCCTTCATATGTTTTACCTTCCATACTTCTGACATTTGCATTTTCTAGGCCGTGGTCTATTGCATTGCGAACCATATGCATCAATGGATCAAAAAGCTTTTCAAGTATTGATCTATCAATTTCTGTTTCTTCACCTTCTATATGCAATAGGACCTGCTTTCCAGAAAGACGGGCTGTCTCTCTCACAATTCTTCCCATGCGCTGAAAAACAGTCCTGATAGGATGTGCGCGCATTGCCATTACATTTTCTTGCAATTCGTGGGTGAGTTGATTTAACTCCGCGATTACTGCATCGAGCGAAGAACCTGGCTGGATACCGTATGATTGCATCTGGGTGCGAATAGCTCCTTGATTAATAACCAATTCACTTACTAAATCTACGAGTTTATCTACTCTGCGCGTATCAACACGAACTGTAGGGTTTTCTTTATATTCAGCTTTCGAAGTCGGGGAAATTACAGGCGATACAACTGAACTACCCTCGAGATTTTCGTCTCCCACAAACGGATTAGCCACTTTTTCTTGGGTATTTTCCTTATGAAAAAAATCGACAAATCCTACTTTAAGATCTTCTCCTGACCATTCAAATATTTCTTCAATATTTTTCCTGCCCTCAGAAGTCTTTAAGGTAATATTCCACTGTAAATATGTCACATCCGGCTCGAATGCGTCCAAAAGTGGAATTTTATGGGGCTCTACTTCAACAGAAAGAAAACCCTTTTTTTGTAAAAATTCGAAGAGATTTCTTACATCGTCGCCATGAGAATACAACGAAAATAAAGGCTGCACCTCAATATAAAAGGTGTTCTCCACTGGAACATCGATATCTATCTTAACAGGCTGAAAATGAATTCCATCTATGTCTTCCAGGATGGTCGGGTTCAGTTCTGGCTGTGCACATAACGCAGAATTATCTTCCAAGCACAGGCTAAGGTCCCTCCAGACATCATCCTGGTTTTGTAATGGTGTCCCTAAGCGATAAAAAGCGACAATATCAGCTAAAGAATCCGTTGCTTTCAAAAATATTGCAATTTTATCCTGATCGATGCTGCATTGCCCTGAACGGATTTTCTCAAGGACTGTTTCAAACAGGTGAGCAGCGCGCACCAGATTTTCCATGCCAAAAGCACCTGCTCCCCCTTTGATGGAATGAACAGCCCGAAAAATCGTATTAATTTTTTCAGAAGACGAGTTAAACGTCTCAAGTTCATTTTCTAGTGCAGATAAATGCTCTCCGCACTCTTCGAAAAAAACCTGACGAATGCTTTCCAATTCATCCATAGAGCCATTCTCACTCATGGTGACACACGCTCAATAGTCTCAAGCAGACGGTCCGCAGTGAATGGCTTTACTATCCATCCTGTCGCGCCAGCTGCACGACCTTCCTTCCGAGCTTCTGGACTTCCTTCGGTCGTTAAAAAAAGTATTGGTAAATATTGTGTTTTCTTTTCAAGACGCAGCTTTCTGACAAGCTCCAGTCCATTCATCCGTGGCATATTCAGGTCTGTAATAATAATATTCGGATCAAACTCTACTAATTGTGCCAGAGCATCCACACCATCTTCTGCCAGACAAACGATATGCCCTGCCGACTGCAGTACATTCCGCAAAAGATCCCGGATTGTTCTGGAATCATCAACGATCATAATATTCATGGCGTATCGCCTTCTTCTAGCAAGAAGGTTCCACCCATCGTTTCCAATGCTTGCGTGAATTCGGCTGATGGGTTTTGGATTAGAAAACGAGACTGCCGGGCATGAGCTGTCTTCTGAGCTGAAAGTAGAACTTCAAAACATCGTCCTCCCAGGCGTTTAACGCTTCCAGCATTCAACGTAATGTCTGTCGATTGCTCTCTAAGCTCCTGCAAAAGCGTTACCGCAAATACAGTCCCCATATCTTCTGGGAGACAAAGCGCCGCCATTACCGAAATTCCTCCCAGCCTTCATCAGATGTTTGAAAATCATCCGTCGAGAATAGTGGTGACGATGGCACCAAATTATAGTCGGTCTGATGGCGTCCGGTTCCGATCAAGTCACGCTCCCCAACATGAAAATGATGAACAATCTGCACCAGCTCCTTGGCTTCTTCACTAAGGTTATGACTTGCCGCGGTCGCTTGCTCGACCATCGCAGCATTCTGCTGAGTATTCTGGTCCATCTGATTTACGGCCAGACTTATCTCAGAGAGGTCATTTGCCTGGCTTTGCGCTGCAGTCGCAATTTCGCCAATCAGGACACTGATTTCGCCGACATTCTCAACGATCGTCTTCATTGCGGCACCAGTTTCCTGAACGAGTGCTGTCCCTTTGCCGACTTGCTGAGTGCTGGATGTAATCAGATTTTTGATATCTTTCGCCGCATTGGCTGATCTCTGTGCAAGAGCCCGGACCTCAGTGGCGACAACAGCAAATCCCTTCCCTGCTTCTCCCGCCCGTGCCGCCTCGACACCTGCATTTAACGCCAAGAGATTTGTCTGAAACGTAATGTCGTCAATCAGTCCTAAAATTTGACCAATTTGCTTGGACGATTGTTGAATATCCAGCATCGCAGCCGTTGCAGCAGCCATGATTTCACGAGAGCTCTCAGCTCGCTCCCGCGTCTGGGTAACTACAATACTTGCGTGCATCGCCGCATCTGCGGTTTTCTTGACTGTCTCGGTCACACTTCCAACGGAGTGTGTTGTCTCTTCAAGACGACTGACTTGCTGTTCCGTTCTACGGGCGAGGTCATCGGCGGCAGAAGCAATCTCGGCAGATCCAGAAGAAATCGTTCCTACACTATCGTTTAGAGACACCAGGATCTTCTGAAGGTCCGCAAGTGTCTCATTGAAATCTCGCCGCAACCGTTCGTATTTTTCCGGGAATGCCTCTTCCAGTTTCTGGTCAAGACGCCCTGCTTTGAGATTTTTCAAGGCACTCCCGAGCACCTCGATCATTTCATCGCGCGAGCGGGCTTCAGTCATCGCCTCGCTTTGTGACCGACTGGCTTCTTCCTGAGCATGACGGGCGGAAGTCTGTGCTTCAGCAACCTGCCTCTGACTTCTCTCCAGATCAGTTTGAAGACGTTGAAGACGCTCGCGCACGCCATCAAGAGCTGGAACCGTTATAGAGGGAGGAATGCCCTGATCTGCGAGTTGATGCGCAGCCTGTGCAAGCTGTTGAACTGGACGAAAGACTGCAAAGAAAATCAGGATACCAGAGAGGCTTATGCCAAGGAAAATTAAGGCGTCAGGCGCAAGGAACTCGAAGAGCCTGTTGCCCGTCACGCTTCCTGCCATTCCTCGCACACGCCAATATGCCGCACAACAAAGAAGCAGCATGGGGAACAGCAGGCCTATCCACAGCAGCGCTAGAGTTATGCCGCTACTTTTAGTGCTTACGGGCTCGCGCGAGAAAGACATTCCAGATCACCCAGTCAAAACAGAACCTGCCCCCACCGTGCACAGCACAAAGGACATGAAGGACTGTCTTACCCGTGACTGATTGATACTCCGTTAACAGCACTTCGCGGATATTTCAGAGTTACGGCTGTCGAGCCGCACTCTGATCAGCCTCTCCAGCAGGGATGTCTTTATCGTGCTGAGCGTAAAGATAATCATCCCGAGAAATCCAGAGCCGATAGTGTTTCAGGAAATCACTCCCAAGAAGAGCCTCACTGCCCGGAAGGCTTTCAACGACATCCAGCCTGATATTCTTGAATGCGATATCTCCTACCTCCAACGTAGAGAAGAGATGTCGATAAATTTTTATCGGTTCGCGGGTAACACCATAGCCAGGAAAGACAGGATCGTTACTCAGCATCGCTCGAGTGACCCCTGCCCTCCGTGCAACGCTCATTGTCACAAGGCTGGAAGAGGCCCCGGTATCCAGAACAGCATCGGCTGATTTGCCATTGATCTTGATCTGCAGCCTTGTTTTCAACCCATCATTAGCTGAATGGGTGACAGGAATTTTGTGGATTGTGCCTTCCCATCCTGGCGTTGCAACCGCGCAGTCTTCGGTGCGAACCAACTGGACAACATGATCAGGCATGTCGACGATTGTGTCGTAATTGGCAAGAAACTCCTGCCCGAAAAGACCCACCACCGGAAGGCCGTCAGCTTTCTCCCCGAATTTTCCACCTGCAATGGTGACAATATTTCTGGCGCTGGAAGGCCCCATTTCCAAGCTTTTGATCATAACAGCCTGAACAAGCTCGCTTCCCCCCACACCCGTCATAGTGCCCACTGGGCCCATAACTTCCAGTCCAAGGGGCGAAATGTAGGAGCTTCCAATAACCGACGTAGCAGCCCCTGTGTCGATGATGAGTGCGGCTGGGTGACCGTTGATACCAGCCCTGACAATCGGAGATCCCGAGCTATTAATGATTGGCATGACGCCGCTGATATACAGCTTACATTGATGCGGCCCCGTCGGCGCACAAGCCGACAGAGCCACAGCAAGCAGCCCAACGGCTCCCAGTCGCTTCAACACCCACATTCCGGCACACATCCACCAAACGTTTCAAACAGTTACACTGTTCGCACCTCACGTTTTTCCTGCAAGTCATTTTTTTTGCTCGAAAAAAGCATTTTTTTTAAAAACGCTCTTGCCACCCCCAGAGCACACTGCTAAATCACCGCCACCGACCGAGAGGAAGCCAACACGGCCCCGAACGGACGGTCCAAAAATCGCCTAAAGCGATTTGCGGGTGTAGCTCAGTTGGTTAGAGCGCCGGCCTGTCACGCCGGAGGTCGCGGGTTCGAGCCCCGTCACTCGCGCCACTCTTCAAAGAGTGGTGCTGATTAACTCCCCCTAAAAATTCTATCTTTATCAAGCATAGAGCTTTTCCGTTTTTCTCGTATATGGAAAGAAGTGTTACGCTTGGCTACAAAGAGCCATCGGTTTCGTAAGAAATCCCTAACCGGCGAGGCAGACACTCTAAGCATCCCTCATCTTTGCAGGATGCAATTTATGTCTTCCATCTCCTCTCTTGACGCAGTTTCCAATCTATCGACGCTCTATGGCACAGCCGCGAATCAGAGCTCGAACACGACGCCCTCCTCTTCGGCCGAAGAGACAACCACGACGACAAACGCCGATGGCTCTGTCACCACCACGATTACGGATTCTTCGGGCAATATCATTTCTGAAACAACGACGAACAGCCCGTCTGACGCTACAGACAACCACAGGGACCTGGATATTACGGCCTGATCCCAAGGCAATCAGGCCGTCAGATAAACTTCCAGCACCTCATCTGGAGGACCATCCATCCGGATCTTCCCATTTTCCAGCCAGATAACCCGTGTGCACCATTTCCGCATGATGTCTGGCTGATGGGTCGAAATCACAAGAATGTCTGCATGCTGGACCATGCCTTCCAGCCGTTCTCTTGCCTTGTTCATAAAGGCACCATCGCCAGCCAAAAACCATTCATCCATCAGAAGAATTTGTGGCGTCATGGCCGTTGCCAAACCAAAAGCCAGGCGAACCGTCATTCCTGAACTGTAGGCTTTGACAGGCATATCCATATAGCTGCCCAGATCTGCAAATGCCTCAACATCCCGATCCAACTGAGCCGTCTGCTGCGTGGAAAGACCGCCGTGCAGGCCGAACAGGCGGATATTCTCACGCCCAGTCAATTCTGTGTTCATGCCAAGGCTACTATCCAGCAGCGTCCCAATCGAGCCTTCCAGCCGGACACGCCCCTGTACAGGTTCGTAGATGCCTGCAAGCGCACGGAGAAGCGTGGTTTTGCCCGCGCCATTGCGTCCAATCAGACCCAGCCGCTCGCCGGGGGCAAGACTAAAGCTGATATCCTGCAAAACACTGACAATGGTCCGCTCCCGGCCATCCTGCACCAGATGTGCCGCCGGAGAGCCGGGACGAAAACTGGAAAGCTTGTCCCCGACATGCCGCTTCAACGAGCGGCTTTGCCCATGATACAGGGGAAAATCGATCCGAAGCTGATCAACGACAATACTTGGCATTCTATCAGATCCAGTACGGAATACGGGCGCGCATACGACAGAACAGCGCAGCGGCGCCCCCCCAAAGAAGAATGCCCTGCCCGATTGCAGCATACCAGAGGACGGGCCGAACTTCGTATCCCATCAATGGGCCACGCATGATTTCCAAAATGGGGTAGAACGGATCCAAAAGAAGGTACTGACGTCCCACATAGATCAGATCCGGTTTCCAGATCACGGGTGTGACGAAAAAGAATATCTGCAGAAGTGACGCCATGATGGGTGCGATATCTCGAAAACGCGCTCCAAGCATCCCGATCAGCAGAATGATCGAAAAGCTGTCCAGCAGCCAGAGCGGCACACTCAGCAGCAGGCTCCAGCTGTGCTTCGGCCAAACGTGATAGATGCCGAACACAACGACAATGACAACAACGTTGTGGAGCAACATCAGCACGTTACGGACAATCAGTCGAATGACCGGCAGCGTGGCGGGAATCCGTCTGGCATGAAACAGCGATGTACTCTGCGTAAAGGCCGTCGCAGCATCGTTTATGACGCCGCTGATATATCCCCACAATACAATTGAAAGCGACAGGAACGGCAGGTAATGCGGCAGATCCATATGGAAAAGATAGCCGTATACCACCCCCATGGCTGCCGTCATGATGGCGGTCGAAAGTGTCAGCCAGAATGGCCCCAGCACTGACCCGCGATATCGGAGCTTGATGTCCAGCCAGCCAAGAGCAACAGCCAATGGCAGCAGCCGAAAGCCGGCCTTCAGGTCATCCAATGCGGCCCGGATACGGCCGAATCCCTTCTGCGGAGCCAGATCGAGTATGGGAGTACGGGAGTTGCTGTCTTCCATGGGCTTCTCCCTACCATGAAAGACGTTTCTGCCCACCCCTGCGGGCCGTCGAAACATCTGTCCGCAGATAAAAGAATGTTTTCCCTTGCATCTGGCCGCGTCCTCGCCGAAATGCTGCGGTCATGTCTTATGCTGTGAAGGAAATGTTCGTCACCCTCCAGGGAGAGGGTGCGCAGACGGGTCGCGCCTCGGTATTCTGCCGGTTTGCCGGGTGTAACCTATGGTCAGGCCGAGAGCAGGACCGTGAAACGGCAGCATGCCGCTTCTGCGACACGGATTTTATTGGAACCGACGGTGAAGGAGGCGGCCGCTTTCAGGACGTTGCCACTCTGGCGGATACGATCGAACAATGCTGGCAAAGCGTCGCTGATGCTTCGCGCCGCCGTTATGTTGTGTTCACGGGAGGGGAGCCACTTCTCCAACTGGATGCGGAACTGATTACTGCCGTGAAGGCCCGCGGGTTTGAGATTGCCGTTGAAACCAACGGAACAATCGCCGCACCGGACGGGATCGACTGGATCTGTGTCAGCCCCAAACCGGGTGGCGCCCTGGTCCAGAAAAATGGCTCAGAACTGAAGCTTGTATATCCACAAATCGAGCTTCAACCCGAACTGTTCGACACGCTGTCCTTCCAGCACTTCTGGTTGCAGCCAATGGACGGACCTAACCGCCTGGAGAACACGCAGGCTGCTGTTGCGTATTGTCTGGCACATCCGCGGTGGCGCCTTTCCCTGCAAACTCACAAGATGATCGGAATTCCATGAGCAACGCCGCCCTCGTCCTGTTTTCTGGCGGCCAGGATTCAGCAACCTGCCTCGCCTGGGCTCTCTCCCGTTTCGATCGTGTTGAGACGGTAGGTTACGCTTACGGACAACGACATCTTGTCGAGCTTGAGTGCCGTGACACACTGCGCGCGCAGATGGCAGCCCATTCTGCAGAATGGAAAGCAAGGCTGGGTGAAGATCATACCATTGATCTGGCGTCCCTTGGTGCCCTGTCCGAGACCGCTCTGACCCGAGAAGCTGAAATTGGCTTCAACGAAAGTGGTCTGCCCAATACCTTTGTGCCGGGTCGCAA
The DNA here is from genome assembly GCF_018812085.1 of Gluconobacter sp. P5H9_a. Lineage (NCBI taxonomy): Bacteria > Pseudomonadati > Pseudomonadota > Alphaproteobacteria > Acetobacterales > Acetobacteraceae > Gluconobacter > Gluconobacter sp. P5H9_a. Next base: position 213,042 of record NZ_JACRVW010000004.1, on the reverse strand, counting down.
CCTGATCTTCCTGACATTCGCAGCCGCATTGGCTTATCGTCGCAACGTCAAGCATATCGTTACGGGCGTCTGTGAAACCGATTATTCGGGCTACCCGGACTGCCGCGACGATACGATCAAAGCATTGCAGGTTGCCCTGAACCTGGGCATGGACCAGCGCTTCGTGCTGCACACGCCCCTGATGTGGATCGACAAAGCTCAAACCTGGGATCTGACGGAAGAACTCGGCGGAAAAGCGCTCGTAGATCTTATCAATCAGGAGAGCCACTCCTGCTATATGGGAGATCGCACACATCAGCACGCCTGGGGTTATGGCTGTGGCACATGCCCGGCCTGCCAGCTCCGTGCTGAAGGCTGGCGCCGTTATTGCGAGAGCAAAGCATGACCGCAGAACTCGTCTTTACGCGCCGTTTCTGCATGGGCCACAGGCTTATTACTGGCACCAGTGAGAAGTGTGCGGTTCCCCATGGGCATAATGAATATGTGAAGGTGACACTCCGGCCCGTTGACGAAAAACGGCTGGATGGTCACCAGAACATGATCCTGCCATTCGCAGAGGCCAAAACCCGCTGGCATGACTTCGTGGACAACAGTCTCGACCATGCTTTGCAGCTATCGGAGCAAGACCCGCTGCTGGCATGGTTTCGGGATCACGAGCCTGAACGCGCACGCAGGATCGTCGTCACGCCAGGCGACCCCACAACCGAAGTCATGACCGCGCTTCTGCTTGCCAAGCTGACAGCTATTCTGGCCGATCAGGGCGGAAAGCTTCGTGTTCATGAAATTGAGCTTGAAGAAACCCCGACCAACACGGTCAAGCTCAGCGGCGATCCCTCATTCTATCTTCCGCAAGTCGAGCGCGCTGCCCAAGCCTGCTGGTGGAACCGGGCAGACATGAGCATATCGGATCTTTAAAGCCTTTCAGCTTCGCAGAAGAGACAGGATCTCCATACGGGCTGCATGGTCATGCTTCCAGGTTCCACGGGCAATCATTGTAACCGTAGTGGAACCAGGCGAGCGTACACCGCGCATGCTCATGCACATATGCTCGGCTTCAATCACAACGAGCACAGCTTCCGGCGCCAGTACATCTTCCATGGCCTGCGCGACCTGATCGGTCAGGCGCTCCTGCAACTGGGGACGTCGAGCAAAACCTTCCACAACGCGCGCCAGCTTACTAAGGCCCGTCAAACGCCCCCCTGCCGGCAGATAGGCCACATGCGCCTTACCGTGCACCGGAAGAAGGTGATGCTCACACATGGAATGGAAATGGATATCTTTGACGATAACAGCACCATGATGCTGGTCTGCTGAGAACTGCGTCTTCAGATGATCGCGCGGGTCTTCATACAGACCTTCGAACACTTCCAGATACATCTTTGCCACGCGCTGAGGCGTGTCATGTAAGCCCTCTCGTTCCGGATTTTCCCCGATCGCTTCCAGAATTGTACGAACTGCGCCCGCAATCCGCTCTTGCGCATCGGCAGGCCGAGACAAGCCTTCGAGCGGGCGCAGATCTTCATTGCTGGCTTTTGCAGCCGTGGCGTTCCGGTCAGTCATGTCGGGTTTCAGGCTCCTTCGTTCCCCGAAGCGGCACGATCCGGGTCACGCCGGGTCACATCTCCGCTGGTTCGAGGCAGGACTGCTAGCGCGTCCGCCACCCGACGTCCACCAATCACACGCTCTGCCGCTATTTCCGCCAGAGGTTCGAGAACAAACGCCCGCTCAAACAGATGGCGATGCGGCAGCGTCAAAACACGGTCAGAAATACTGCATTCATCATAATGAAGAAGATCAATATCGATGGCCCGCGCGCCCCAGCGGACACCCGGCTGCCGACCCAACTCCCGCTCAATCCGCTTACAAATCGTCAGCACCGCATGAGGACGCAGCGTTGTCTGACCCGTTACACACAGATTGACGAATCCCGGCTGATCGATCCCACCCCACGGTGCACTATCGTACAGGGAGGAGACGTTCAGAAGCTGCAAGCCGCTCTCCAGAGACAGGCAATCTGTTGCGACTGCCAGAATTGCCTCACGGTCTCCCAGATTGGCGCCCAGCGAGAACGCAACCTCATGAACCCGCTGGCGCTCAACTGTCGTCGCGGTTTCCGATACCGGATAGGGCACGGGTGCAGACGGCTTACGTACGGTCACAAGAACCTGCTCAACACGACCCAGACGCTTCAAGACCTCATCAGAAATCCGTCCCGCGAGGGCCTCTATCAAGCCCATGGGCTTTCCGGTCACGATGTCAGAAGCGATATCGCACAAAGTGCCGTAGCAGACGGCCTGAAGGTAGTCGTCTGTTTCGATAGCCCCTGAGAGATCTGCACGAATCTCGATATCAATGATGAAGCGTTGCCCGATCCGGTTCTCTTCCGGCAACACGCCATGATAGCCGAACAAACAAAGATCCCGAACGAAGACGGCAGTCAGCGGGGCGGTAATCATTTACAGTCCTTCAGGATCTGGCGCATTGCCAGCGCATCTGCATGCTCCCGAACGTCATGAACACGCAGAATATCAGCACCAGCATCTGCACCGAAAAGATTGGCAGCCAGGGTTCCCGCCAGCCGTTCGTCTACAGGACGGCCCAGAAGATATCCAAACATAGACTTCCGGGAGAGCCCCAGAAGGACCGGCAGACCATACTCCTGTTTCAGAATACCAAGGGAGGCCACGGCCTGGACGTTCTGATCCTGTGTTTTTCCAAAACCAATTCCCGGGTCCAGAATCAGGAAGTCTTTATTTACCCCGGCCTTCTCAGCCAGATTGAGTGAATGATCAAAAAACCGGCGCCAGTCCGCCAGTAGGTCCAGTTGATCATCGCAATCGTGCCGGTTGTGCATGAGAACCGCTGAGGCTCCCCTGTCTGCCACCACGAACGCCATATCTGGATCGGCTTGAAAGCCCCAGACGTCATTAATGACCCGCGCCCCGGCCTGAAGGGCTTTCCGAGCGACCACAGCTTTCGTTGTATCGACCGAGATTGGAACACCCTCAGGCGCAAGACGGTTAATAATCGGCTCAAGCCGTGCCCACTCCTCATCCGCCGGTACTGAGCGAAAACCGGGTCGCGTTGACTCCGCCCCGATATCCAGAATGTCGGCGCCATCAGTGAGCATGGCCCGAGCGTGTGCCAGCGCTGTTTCCGGGGCCTGAAAATGACCGCCATCAGAGAACGAATCCGGCGTAACATTCAAGATGCCCATCAATAAAGGCTGTCCTCCTGAAGGAGAGCCAGAAAGACGTGACGAGCTATTTTCAGACGGGAACAAAGAGAACAGTTTCGTTATACCTTGGGGCAAGAAAAGCTGGGAAAGCCCAGCTTCTTCAACTGTAAGAGACCTGCATCGTAGTCCGCCAGCATGTGAACGGACAGTGGCGAAGTTTCCGCCTTGCTACACGGAAGACGATCTTCACGAGAACGCCTCCATGTTCATATGGCACTCAATTACGGCACTAATTGGGATCCGAAATTTACGCTTTCCACATTTCCTGCGACGGCTCTTTCGGCTCCGAAGAGCTTCTCTTAAGGATTCAGGATTTTCTAGCCTGCTTCAGGAAGGCTTCCATCTGCTCTTCATTGAGAGCGCCCGGAGCGACGGCAGCCGAACCGAAAATAAACGTCGGCGTCCCGTCAAGATTGATCGCACGCCCCTGATCCAGATTGGCCGTAATCAGAGCGACAGTTGCCGGCGAGCTCATGTCTGCTTTCAGGCGATCGGCATCCAGACCGTTTGCCTTCGCAAGCTCCGTAATCCGTTCCATGGTCGGCTTGGTGGTATCTGCCATCAGGGCCTGTCGCATCACGTCATATTTCCCCTGCGCGCTGGCAGCGAAAATAGCCCGGCTATCCAGCACGCTGCCGCTTCCCAGAACGGGAATAACCTTTTCAACCAGACGGACATCTGGATGACGGGCCAGAAAACGATCAACTTCCGGCATCATGGCCCGGCAATATGAGCAGCGCGGATCAAAGAATTCCACCACGGTAATTTTTCCGCGCGGATTACCGCGAACAGCATAGTCAGGAGCCGTCTGCAGATCATGCAGATGCGTTTTTACAGCCTCAAGAGCCGAATCCTGCTTCTGCTGTTCCGCTTTCTCTCGCAGGGAGCGGATGGCATCCGTCAGAATGGAAGGATCTTCTTTCAGAGCCTGGCGAAGGATCTGAACCACTTCGGCACGCTGTGCAGGCGTAAAGTTTTCTGAGGGGCTTCCCGAAGCGGCCATCGCAGCATTCCCGTAGGAAGAAAGCGCAGCAAAAACGGCGAAAACCGTTGCGGACAGGCGATGTTTCACAGAAGGCTCCGGATTGCAGAAGACGCGGCACCGTAACTGTCCGCGGCCATTAATGAAAGACTGTCACAAAGAGAAGCGCCCAAGACCTCTCCCACAACAGAGGGATTACCGTTATGACTGAGCAAACTGAATGTGGGGTCTCTCTACACAGAGAGCATCTCACCTGCCGGACCCGAGACCAGATAGTGGAGAAACGCCAGGTGGCGCACCGTCGAAACCAGATTTCCCTCCGCGGCTCCCGTAAGGCAAGCCGCGTGTCGTTCCACCTTCTGGCTTCGGTAGCCTCAGGGCTTCTGCTGACTGCCTGCTCAAGCATTCCTGGCTTCACGTCCCTCGTGGGCACAGCTCCTGCCCCGGCTCTTACAGGCAGCATCGGCACAGTCGTCGCTGACGAGCCACAGGCAGCGCTGGTCGGGCATGACGTTCTGGCACGCAAAGGTAATGCTGCCGACGCGGCAGTGGCCACAGCCATTGCACTTGGCGTGACCCTTCCTTCCCGCGCATCGCTGGGTGGAGGCGGCGCATGCCTCATATCCCAGCCCGGCGCGCCCGCACAGAGCATCAGTTTCCTGCCCGCCGCTGGCAGCAGTGTGGGCGGCAATCGCCCGGCATCTACTCCCGCTACGCTTCGCGGCCTGTTCCTGATCCATCACCATTATGGCTCGGTTGAATTCAACGACCTGATCGCCCCCTCGATGAACCTTGCCAGCAATGGCATTACCGTCAGTCGCGCTCTTGCCTCCGATCTGGCAGTTGTGCGGACGGCCCTTCTGGCTGACGAGAATGCCCGCGCTATTTTCGGACGTGGCGAAGCAGGAACCTTGGCGTCTGGTGATAATCTGATCCAGCCTCGCCTGGCTGGCTTCCTGGAGCGTATCCGTTCGGCCGGCATTGGTGATTTGTATAATGGTGCCCTTGCAGACGTTTACAGTACGGCTGCTCAAAAAGCTGGTGGGGGTCTCAACACCAGTGACCTGCGGAAAACGCTCCCGGTCGAGACGGTCGCTCTCACCACACAGTCCAACGGCATCAGCGCTTCGTTCCTTGCACCACCCGCTGATGGTGGCCTTGGCGCAGCCATTCGCTATACAACCGGTTCATCAGCCCAGGGTGCTGTCAGCGCCTGGCGCGCTTCGGGCGCAACGGATGTCGCTGCCGCACAGGCGGCTCTGGATAACGGCAAGACGGGCAGCGGCACGCTTCCTGCACTTCCAGCCTCCACATCCTTTGTCGTCACGGACCGTAATGGCATGGCCGTTGCTTGCAGCCTGAGCGAGAACAATCTGTTTGGAACAGGCCGTATCGCTGGCAGCACTGGCATCGTGCTTGGTGCATCTCCCGCCGCGACACCTCGCCCCCTCCTCGCAGCGGCAATTCTGAGAGACCGTCGCGGATTGAAGGCTGCGATTGCGGCATCTGGCCAGAATGACGCTGCGGATGCTGTGGGCGATGCGGCACGGGCTGCAACTCAGGGGGCAGAAATTGCCCATTCCGGCGCAGGTCGCGTCAACGCAGTAACGTGCACTGACGGCAATAACTGCCACGGAAACACTGATCCACGCGGCGCAGGCCTTGCCGCTGGAACGACGAACTGATCACCCGGTAAAACTTCTTACCAAGCTCCCCGCCACCAGCGACCAGCCATCAACGATCACGAAAAAGATTAACTTGAATGGTAGAGACACTGTGCTGGGGGGGAGCATCATCATGCCAAGGCTCATCAAAACACTCGACACAACGAGATCAATGACGAGGAATGGCAGATACAGCAGAAACCCCATTTCAAAACCGCGCCGCAATTCTCCAATCATGAATGCAGGCACCAGAACACGCCATGGTGTGTCCTCAATCTTTTGAGGTGGTTTTTCATGGGCAATATTCAAAAAGGTTGAAATGTCTGCTGGCCGCGCCGTCGCCGCCATGAAATCGTGAAAAGGCTGCGCAGACCGGCTTAACCCTTCCATCTCACCAACCTGCCCCGCCATCATGGGAGCAACGCCTGTATCCCAGGATTTCTGAAGCGTAGGCTGCATCACAAATAACGTCAGAAAAAGCGCCAACCCGATCAGAACGGTGTTCGGCGGCGTGCCCTGCGCGCCGAGTGCGCTTCTGAGCAACGACAACACAATCACGATCCGCGTAAAGGCTGTCACCATCACCAGAAGACTGGGGGCAAGCGACAAAACGGTGATGAGAGCACTAAGCTGCACCAGCCTGCTGGTCGTTCCAGCCCCGCCGGACTGCCCCAGATCAATACTGACGGCCTGAGCATATGCCAAATGCGGGCACAACAGACAGAGCAGGAGCGCAAACAGGAGAAGGCAGGACTTCACGAAGCCTCCTCCAGTGCTGCAGCAAAACCGGTTCTGTCACCACGCCATTCCAGCAGCACATCCTGACTGCCACCAGTCAGTACCAGAACCTCACGGCTACCGTACCGTATGACTGAAAGTCGCCGGGTCCGATCCAAGGCCATCTGTCCCACAAGAGACAGCCCCGCACCGGACTTTCCATGCCCTCCCCGGCGCGAACTGGCGAGCTTCAGCAAAGGCTTCAGACAGACAAGAAGCACAATTATGAACATCAACGCCGAACAGGCAGTTAAACCGTCATGGAGGGTCATGGCACCGTATTTCCTTCACTTTGGAAAAGAGTGCCGGACAAAGATTAATAGACGCCTAATAGCGGCTGGAATTCTGCTCATCACGCCCCCGATTATCATCGGAGGCCGGAGAATCATGGATGCTATCAACCATTCATTAAGCACTTTCCGCCATGATCAACTCTATCGGGCCGAAACAGGGTTCTGCATGGAGGGAAACTGCAGCAATGCGCAACACGGACACCACAGCGACCAGTGGCACAAACCTGTTTGCCCTTGGTCAGGACCGTCTGAACTGGCTTCAGGCGCGTCAGCAGGTTCTTGCAGGTAACATCGCCAATGCAGATACCCCTGATTACACACCCAAGGATGTCTCCCCTTTTGAAGCAGCATTAAGCCAGTTCGAGATCACGCCCACGGCGACGCAGCCTCAACATATCGGCTCATCAGCCTCCGTCACGCATGTGCAAGACGTTGAAACCGAGCAGTCTCTGGATGGCAACCAGGTTTCCCTCGATCAGCAGATGGAACAGGTGGCAGACGTGAGCGACCAGCAGCATCTCGCAGTCAATATCTACGGAAAATACATGAGCATGTTTCAGACAGTTCTCGGCAAATAAGGGGAGCTGACCCATGAACCTCTCCAACACCATCGGCATTTCTGCCAGCGGGATGGATGCTCAGGCCCAGCGCCTGCGGATTGTGGCCGAAAACCTTGCCAACCAAGACACGACAGGCTCCACACCCGGCGCGGATCCCTACCGACGAAAAACCATCACCTTCGCAGAACACGTGGACAACGACACTGATCGTTCCACCGTCGATGTGCAGGAAATCGGCCGGGACATGTCTGACTTCCAGACGAAGTATGACCCGTCTCATCCAGCGGCCAATGCACAGGGCTATGTGAAAATTTCCAACGTGGATTCAATGGTGGAGATGATGGACATGCGCGAAGCCGAACGCTCGTACGAAGCCAACCTCAACACCATGCAAAGCACCCGTACCATGCTGTCCCGCACACTGGACCTGTTGAAATAACTCATGATCACGTCCCTTTCCCAAGCGCATAGCGCATACGCCCAAAGCCTTCAGAGCCGCTTTCAGACAGGAGTGACGGACGACGTTCCTGATGGCACGGCTACCTCGGGCGATTTCGGCTCAGTCATGTCGCAGGCGGTCAGCAGCGTCATCAACACTGGCCATGATGCAGAAGCACAGTCTGCTGCCGGACTGCATGGCGGCGGGGACATGACTCAGATCGTCACAGCCGTATCCAACGCCCAGCTTGCGCTTCAGACGTCCACGGTCCTTCGAGACCGAATGGTGCAGGCGTATCAGGACGTTATGAAAATGACGATCTGACCAATGCAGGCAATCGATCTGGGCGCGATTCTGGAACAGACCTTCATTGTCGCCCTCAAACTGAGCGCTCCGGCTCTCCTCACTGCGCTGGCCGTTGGCCTGTTGGTGTCACTCTTTCAAGCCGTCACGCAGCTGAATGAGAGCACATTGTCCTTTGTCCCCAAAGTAATCGCCATCGGTGTTGTCATGGTGATGGCAGGCTCCTTCATGACGGCAACCCTGCTGACGTTCACCCGACATCTGTTTGATCAGCTCATTCTCGTCGGAACAACGTGACATCATTTCCTTTTCCAACGGATCTGTCAGGACAAGCTCTGACAGAATGGGCCTTAGCGTTTGTGCTGGTTGTTTGCCGAACGGGTGCAACGGTCATGGTGATGCCAGGACTGGGGGAACAGTCACTCCCCATGATGATCAGAGCAGGAATTGCCCTGACGCTTACCTTTCTGATCCTTCCCTTGGTTCTCCCTTTGCTGAACACTTCGCAGCTCGACACGCTCGGCCCGATAGCGCTCGCAGGAATGATATCTGTGGAGCTCTTCGCTGGCCTGCTGATCGGATGGATTGCACGCCTGATTACGATGGCGCTCCCTATTGCTGGTCAGATGATCGCCATGTTCATTGGTATTTCCAGCGTGCTCCAGCCAGACCCCGACCTTGGCTCCAGTAGCTCAGCGCCCGCACGCTTCATGAATCTGCTCGCCCCTCTGATCCTGTTGATCACCGGTGCCTACCTTCTGCCAATTCACGCAGTGATTGGCAGCTACAGCCTCATTCCGCCGGGAGGGGCGCTCATGAAACATGCGGCAGTTCCCCACTGGCCCATTCTGGGAGATGCGGCGCGCAGTATTATTCAGATGACGGGTAAGGCATTTTCCCTTGGGCTAGAGCTTAGCGCTCCATTTCTGATCCTGTCGCTCGTCTGGGAAATGATGCTCGGGATCATGACGAGGCTGCTCCCAAATCTGCAAATTTATAATGCCGCCAACCCTTTACAAATGTTGGGAGGCATTGCGCTCCTGGGGTTAACACTCCAGGCCATGCTGACAGTCTGGCAAGGGCAGGCTTTTGATGTGCTCCGCACACTGCCGGGGCTTTAACGCGTGGCAGACGCGGAAGACAGAACAGAAGCCCCTTCGCAACAAAGGCTCCAGAAAGCCCGAGACGACGGACAAATCGTTCTTTCTCGGGAAGCCATGAGCTTTACTGTCCTGCTCGGCGGCCTCCTGGGTATTTTCGCGCTTCTTCCGTTTTTGGTGCCCAACTTTGTGCACAGCATGAAAAGTCTCATGGACAATGCCGGAACCATTTCGATGGTACAGGGCGGCCTTCTTTCCACAACACAACACACCATCACCGCAGGGCTTGCACTCGCCCTTCCCGTAGCAGGGCTCATCACGGCACTCACGCTCGGTGTGGGCTTTCTGCAAACCGGCTTTCTGATTCATCCCGGATCATTGCTACCCAAAATGTCCCGCGTCTCTCCTATGGGAGGTCTAAAGAGGATTTTGGGCGGTGGCACCTTGCCGGATACATGCAAAGCCCTCGTCAAACTGCTTATTTTCGTAACCGTACTCTGGCACCTGGCGAAAGGCATTATCCCTGACGCCCGCAGTATGACAGGCCTCAACACAAGCGCCATTTTGACGACTGTTATTCGTCTGGGGCTCAGTGGCGCCACAGGCATGATTTTAGCTCAACTTGTGATTGCTGGAGGCGACATCTTCTGGATGCGCTTTCGGCACACAGCCAAACTCAAAATGAGCCGGGAAGAGCTCAAGGAAGAATACCGAAATACTGAAGGCGATCCGCACGTTAAAGGAAAACTGAAAGCCATGCGCGCCAAGGTGGCCAGGCAGCGCATGATGGACGCCGTAAAAACCGCCACGGTCATTGTGACCAATCCAACGCACTATGCCGTCGCACTTGTTTATGAAAAGGGCGCATCAAGTGCCCCTAAGATCGTTGCCAAAGGTGTTGACGACGTAGCTGCGCGCATTCGAGAGCTAGCACAGGACCATCGCGTACCCGTCGTAGCGAATCCTCCTTTGGCCCGCGCTCTTTATCCCTTGCCTCTCGAGAGTGAAATTCCGGCAGAGCATTTCAAGGTCGTGGCCGCAGTTATTGCCTATGTGTGGAAACTCAGAAGGCCAGCCGGCAACCATTCTCCAATCAGATAAAAAGAATCTTCTTTTTTCTAATGCTACCCCCTTGGCGAAGCCTCTTGTTCTCATGATATGGTGACCAGAACATTTGTGAACACGACACATCAGAACACGATGAAATTCTCTCTGGTGAGAGGTGCCCTCCTATGCGGAGGGCGTGGCAAGGTCTATCGTGTTCCTACCCACCAGCCATGAACGATTACGAGGATTGAATGGACAAGACCAAGGCGCTTGAAGGCGCTCTCAGCCAGATCGAGCGTGCGTTCGGCAAAGGGTCGATCATGCGGATGGGCCAGCGCCCGAAAGAGCAGGCTGACGTCATTTCAACCGGTTCCCTGGGGCTTGATATCGCTCTCGGAATTGGCGGCATGCCCCGCGGCCGCGTTGTCGAGATTTATGGGCCGGAAAGCTCGGGCAAAACCACGCTGGCACTGCATGTTCTGGCTGAAGCACAGAAAAAGGGCGGTACGGTCGCCTTTATCGATGCGGAACATGCGCTGGACCCTGGATATGCCAAGAAGCTCGGCGTTAACGTCGATGACCTTCTGCTGAGCCAGCCGGATGCCGGTGAGCAGGCGCTGGAAATCGTCGATACGCTGGTTCGTTCCGGCGCCATTGATGTTCTGGTTGTGGACTCAGTGGCCGCGCTGGTCCCCCGGGCAGAACTCGAAGGCGATATGGGCGACAGCCACGTCGGCCTTCATGCCCGCCTTATGAGCCAGGCCCTGCGTAAGCTGACCGGAACCGTCTCACGATCGAACACACTGGTCATCTTCCTGAACCAGATCCGCATGAAAATCGGTGTAATGTTCGGCAACCCGGAGACCACAACCGGCGGTAACGCGCTGAAATTCTACGCTTCCGTTCGTCTTGATATCCGGCGCATCGGCTCCATCAAGGACAAGGATGAAGTCGTTGGAAACCAAACGCGCGTCAAAGTGGTCAAGAACAAGATGGCCCCGCCGTTCCGTCAGGTTGAGTTCGACATCATGTACGGTGAAGGTATCAGCAAGGTCGGCGAACTTCTTGATCTGGGCGTGAAAGCGAACATCGTCGAGAAATCTGGCGCATGGTTCTCTTTCGATAGCCAGCGCATTGGTCAGGGACGTGAAAACGCCAAGCAGTTCCTGCGAGACCATCCTGAAATGGCGCAGGAAATCGAGCGTCGCGTACGTTCTGAAGCCGGTGTCGTGGCAGAAGCCATGATGACAGGCCCAGAGAGTGATGACGACGCATCAACTGAAGACTGACTTCAGCAAAAAGAGGCTCCGACAAGGGGCCTCTTTTTTTGACTTTTCGTCGAGGCGCAGAAGCCCGCACCTCATTGCCCCCTTCCCCAACCACGAACGACCAAGCTTAATCAGGACATAAAAAAAGGATCAGGCGAACCTGATCCTTTTACCGTGCCGAATTTCCAAAAATTATTTCAGGCAGCAGACTTTACGGGACAGAGCTTGCTGCGCAGGCACGCCCACGTCTTTGCTCCCTTAATAATCGCTCTCGCGATAGCAGGGGTAGTGGTCGGCCGAAGCAACCGCGGATCATAGCCCGCAAAGCGGCGGTCATTCTCATCAAGGCAGAGCTGCATCAGGTCAGGAACATTGACGTCCATATTCGTCATGTCCTTGGCCCCGGTGACCGTGAAATTATTGTCCTGCGTGTGCTCTTCACCGCTCTCGTCGATGCTGCGCGCCAAGCCCATTCGCTCATACGCCAGGAAGATCCAGACGCCGATAACACGCGCTTCAAACCATGGGCGCTTCCAGAGCGGCATTGTTGCCCGGTGCCAGGCCAGCCAGTTCGCAAACAGCAGAATGTGACGGCATTCTTCCTGCATCACAGGCTCAAATGTCTCGATCAGTTCCGGCGGGAAGAGCCCTGCGCGCTCAGCCAAGGCAAACAGGCCAAAGGCGAAGAAACTGTCCACACATTCAGAAAAGCCCGTCACCAGGTAAGCCCATTCCGTGTCTTTCGGCTCCACATAGGGAGGCTCAGGCGCCATCGGAATTTTGTAGGCTTCAACCAGCTTGGTCAGAACTTCCTTATGGCGATTTTCTTCCCAGGCATTGCGGGACAGAGCGTCCTTCATGTCCGGGTCATCAATCATCGCCGCATAGGCGGCCATACGGAGGCGTGCCTTGCCTTCGGTCTGAACAGCAATATCCCAGATTGGCAGGGACGTGATGCGGTGCAGCGTTTCCGGATCAAGTTCTGGCCAATCAATGACCGAGGGCTTGTACGGATTGAACGTGTCGCGAAACATCTGCGCGACGGCCTTCTTGTGCTCTTCCGTTCCCGGCTTGAGAGGCCCCTTGATTGGGCTGCTCCAGTGGCGCGCCTCATAATCGACGCGCTCAAGCGTCTTCTCCGACGGTGCGTCGGGAAGGTGGGAATAGATTTCGGCCAGGCTTTTCATGATAGTCTTCGCGGCGTGCCCTGCGGCACGCCGTGCCCCTTGGAGCTTGTAGTTTTACTTCAGGTCGGTCGCGGAGTGGATGACACGGTTTACAAGCCCGTACTCAATCGCTTCCTTCGCAGACATCCAGTAGTTACGGTCCGTATCCTTGGCGACCTTCTCGTACGTCTGTCCCGTTTCCTTGGCGAAGATCCGGTTCAGACGCTCACGCATCTTGATGATCTCACGAGCTTCAATGTCGATATCCGTTGCCGGACCGCGCACACCGCCCATCGGCTGATGAAGCAGGAACCGCGTATTCGGCAGGCAAACGCGACGCTCCGGGCGGCCCGCTGCATAAATCAGCGCACCTGCGGAGGCAACCCAGCCAGTACCAATCATATTGATGGGCGCAATCGAATCCACGAAGCGGATCATGTCATGGATGGTGTCGCCACTCTCCACATGTCCACCCGGGGAATTCACATAGACGTCGATCGGCTTGTCGGACGAACCGGCCAGCGCCAGAAGGCGCCCCGTCACGTCACGGGCGATCTTGTCGTTGATCCCACCAAAGATCAGAACCTTGCGCTGGTCGAACAGGCGGCTTTCGAGTTCGCTGATCGGGCTGTTCAGCGTCTTGTTGTCGTCTTCCGGGGCCTCTGGGGCATCGGGCTCGTCGTCCAGACGGGTAAGGGTCATTCTGGTGATGTCCATGTCGTTTCCAGATCCATCGTGCGTCTTCATCCCCCTATCCTGCTCTTCGTTTGCCTTCATGCCAAGTCCGGGAAAGACGAAGTCTCGCCATCCCGATCACGAACGGCTAGTCTCCGCCCTGTTCAGAGATTTGGCGAAGGCAGGAACGGCACAGTGGGTTCAGGGAACATGACGCATCCCGGGAAAGCGGTAACGCGCAGAAATGCGGGAAAGATCCCGTTTATACTGCTGCTAGCCACGCCCCTCTTTACCGCCTGCCAGCATCAGGACGCCGTCGATGTTCCAGCTGGATGGTGGCACAGCTTTGAGGGCGGAGAAATCGCCAAGCTGCGTCCGCCTCCTCCGGGGCAGAACGAGCCCTACCCGCATGTAGGGCGCACGCCCACGAAGCTGCCGGAGATGCCGTCCCCCGAAGCTCGCATCAACCTCACGATGCAACTTGAAGCCCAGCGCAATCTTGCCCAGCGTGAAACAGCAGCGCACGGCACGTTGCCGGTAGCGCCGCCACCGCCTCCTCGGACGGCCCCTTCCGCCGTTAATCCAACAGGCACGGACTCAGATGAGCAGAACAGCCTGACCATGACGTCTGCTGGACAGCCCGCTCAGGATCCTGCCGCAACAGATACGTCCGCAACGCCTGCCAAGGCGCCTGCACCGGTGAAAACTGTCAAGTCTGACCAACAGAAGCAGCCAGAAGCAGAGCTTCCTCCCGTCATCGCCAAATCGATCCCGCCGACACCTCCCGGGGAATATCCGCAGATTGGCGCATTACCGCCACCGCCGCCCCAGTTCCCTGGCTTTGATATTCCGATGGACGCCAATCTGAGCGGTCCGCTTCGCCCGGATATTGACAGCTCCACGCCCGAAGGAACGCTAATCCGCTTTCAGCCTTCCACAGATCATGTGGTGGGCGACCCGTCTGGAGATTACCAGCGTCTGCTGTCCCATCGTGGCAAGCAGAAAGTAACGATTCTGGGCTTTGGGGCAGCCATGAGTGCGGATGCAGGGCTTTCCGCCGCAGATCAGGCAAGAGAAATCTCTCTGGGCCTTCTGCGTGCCCGGACCGTAGCTGATGCTCTTGTCAAAAGAGGTGTTCCGGCATCTGACATCAGCATTCATGCGGAAGCCATTGGGGACGGTGTCCGCGTACGGATTGGGGGCTGACCCCTTCCCTGCGCCATGCCCCCGTAAAGGACTGTTCCTCTTACGGAAAAACCTGTCTATCGTGCCTCCTCCCTTAATCTTCTCACCTTGAGCTGGTCATGACCGAAGAGTTCCACCGCATCCGCCGCCTGCCGCCCTACGTGTTCGCTGAAGTGAACAAGGCCAAGGCTGCCGCGCGAGCGGCCGGTGAGGACATTATTGATCTCGGCATGGGGAACCCGGACAGTGCTCCGCCGGCTCATGTCGTGCAGAAGCTGGTCGAAACCGTGGGGGATCCGCGCGCGCATGGCTATTCTGTGAGCCGCGGTATCCCCGGTCTGCGTCGCGCCATGGCAAATTACTATGAGCGCCGCTTCAACGTTTCTGTTGATCCGGAGACGGAAGTCATCGCAACGCTGGGATCCAAGGAAGGTCTGGCCAATCTGGCCGCGGCCATCACCAGCCCTGGTGACACGATCCTCGTACCTAACCCGTCCTACCCTATCCATCAGTTCGGGTTCATCATCGCAGGCGCGTCCGTGCGCTCCATTCCGGCCACACCAGATGAGGACATGCTGCGTGCGCTGGACCGTGCCGTGCGCCATTCCGTTCCGAAGCCGACCGCGCTGATCGTCAATTTCCCGTCCAACCCGACGGCATTCGTCGCCAATCTCGATTTCTACAAGGAAATCGTGGCCTTCGCGCGCCGGGAAAACATCTGGATCCTGTCGGACCTCGCCTATAGCGAGATCTATTTCAACGCAGATGAGCCACCACCATCCCTGCTCGCCGTACCAGGCGCGAAGGATGTGGCCGTGGAGTTCACCTCCATGTCCAAGACATATTCCATGGCGGGCTGGCGCATGGGCTTTGCCGTTGGCAACCCGAAGCTGATTCAGGCCCTGACGCGCATTAAATCCTATCTGGACTACGGTGCTTTTACGCCAATTCAGGTGGCATCTGTAGCGGCTCTGAATGGCCCACAGGATTACGTGTCGGACATCCGCGCCATGTACAAAGATCGCCGGGATGTTCTGCTGCGTGGCCTGAGCGCTGCGGGCTGGGACGTTCCTGCCCCCGCCGGATCCATGTTCGCATGGGCCCCTATTCCCCCCGCTTTCGCTGACATGGGGAGCGTGGAATTTTCCAAGCTCCTGCTGAAAGAAGCTGGTGTGGCCGTCGCACCCGGTCTGGGCTTTGGCGAATATGGCGAAGGGTTTGTCCGGATCGGACTTGTTGAAAATACTCAGCGGCTGCGTCAGGCGACGCGGGCCATCAAGAGCTTCATGAGCCGGCACGGTGCCGGTGCATCGACCGCTGACCTTCTTGGAGCTGCATCATCGTGAAACCACTGCGGATCGGACTGGCCGGACTAGGGACTGTCGGTGTCGGCGTCATTCGTCTCCTGCGGGAGAACGCTGAAACGATTACCGCCCGCGCTGGCCGCCCGATCGAGGTTGTGGCGGTTACAGCACGCAGCAAAAGCAAGGATCGCGGCGTCGACCTGTCTGCCACCCGCTGGCATGAGGACGCCGTATCCGTTGCTCAGGACCCGGAGATCGACGTTGTTGTCGAACTGATCGGCGGCTCTGAAGGTCCGGCGCGCGACATGGTGGAAACAGCCCTGACGCGTGGTCTGCCTGTCGTGACCGCCAACAAGGCGCTCGTGGCCCTGCATGGCTCCACACTGACACGTCTTTCAGCCGAAAATAATGCGCCTCTGCTGTTTGAAGCCGCTGTTGCTGGCGGCATCCCTGCCATCAAACTTGTGCGTGAAGGTCTGGCTGCAGATCGTCTCCACAGCGTGGGTGGCATCCTGAACGGCACCTGCAACTACATCCTCACGGAAATGCGCACGACTGGCCGGGATTTCGGAGATGTTCTGACCGAAGCTCAGGCCAAAGGCTATGCGGAGGCTGAACCTTCCACGGATGTGGACGGATGGGACACGGCTCACAAGCTGGCCATCCTTGCCGGCATCGCGTTTCAACCCATCGAATTCGACACCCTTCCTGTCCATGGTATCCGAGATGTGACAGCGGCAGATCTGACGTTCGCCAACGAACTGGGATACCGTATCAAACTGCTCGGCATGGCTCGTGCCAGCAAAGACAGCGGGATCGAGGCGTGGGTTCGCCCATGTCTGGTCCCCGCCAAGGCAGCCATCGCCGCCGTGGAAGGGGTATTCAATGCCGTCACCACACAAGGCCCGTTCAGTGGTCCTATCACCATTTCCGGTCGTGGAGCGGGCGAAGGCCCGACAGCCAGTGCCGTGGTGGCAGACCTGATCGATCTGGCCCGCGGTGCAGACCTTCCGGTCTGGGGCGTTCGAAATACACCAGCCCCCGTTGCCTGCACCAGCCTCGGGGAACTGAGGAGCGCCTTCTATATTCGTCTGGATGTGGAAGATCGCTCGGGTGTCATGGCTGATCTGACATCGGTTCTCCGGGACCATGATGTTTCCGTGCACTTTGTCTCGCAACATGATGCTGCAGCGGGACGTGCATATCTGGCCCTGGTGACGCATCAGGCCCCAGAAAAGGCTATTTCTGCAGCTATCACAGCACTTTCCGCGCTCCCTGTTGTTAAGGGAGCTCCCCTGGTGCTCAAGATCGAGGATTCTCTCCAGTGATCGATCCTACAAATGTTCTTCCCTACCGCGTAACTGACCGCAACCTGGCGCTGGAGCTTGTCCGCGTCACGGAAGCGGCCGCCATTGCCTCTGACCGCTGGACAGGCCGCGGCCTGAAGAACGACGCCGATGGTGCGGCTGTTCAGGCCATGCGCGCCGCCTTTGATACGGTCGCCATTGATGGCGTCGTCACCATTGGTGAAGGCGAAATGGACGAAGCGCCGATGCTTTACATCGGCGAAAAAGTCGGCTCCGGCGGCCCAGCCATGGACATCGCGGTCGATCCGCTTGAGGGCACGAATCTGTGCGCCAAGAGCCTGCCGAATGCCATTACGGTGGTCGCCCTCGCCGAGCGCGGCAAGTTCCTGCACGCCCCGGACATCTACATGGAAAAGATTGTCGTCGGCCCGGACCTGCCGGACGATGTCGTCAATCTGGACTCTTCCATCGAAGAAAACCTGCGCAACCTGGCAAAAGCCAAGAAGCGTGATGTTTCTGACCTCGTGCTCTGTACGCTAGACCGCGAACGCCATGAAGAACTGATTGCCCGTGCCCGTCAGGCTGGGGCCCGCGTTCAGCTTCTCAGCGATGGTGACGTTGCTGCGGCTATTGCAACCTGTATCGATGGCGGCGGCGTGGATCTTTATGCTGGTTCCGGCGGTGCTCCCGAGGGTGTTCTGGCAGCCGCAGCAATCCGGTGCATGAATGGTCAGATGCAGGGCCGTCTGCTGTTCGAAGACGATGCACAGCGTGAACGCGCCCGCGAGATGGCTGATGGCAAAGATCCAACACGCCTTCTTGGCTTGCACGACATGGCCGCCGGTCACGTTTTGTTTAGCGCTACAGGTGTGACAACTGGCTCCCTGCTGAAGGGTGTGGAACGGATCAGTCCAACCCGCGCCAAGACGCATTCGATCGTCATGCGTTCAAAATCCGGCACAGTTCGCTATATTGAAAGCCATCACGACTTCAGCCTGAAGACAAATCGACCATCCTGAATGGAGTAGCATGTTAGAAGACGATACGGGCCTGGTCCTCGGCGTATCCCGCAGCGCAGGCAACCGTCGGTGGATCTGGCGTGATCCACGTCTGGCAGAGGCGGATAACCGCCTTGCCCTTGGAATGGCTCAAAGAGCGGCCATCCCGGAACTTCTGGCCCGTATCCTGACTGCCCGTGGTGTTACAGCCACGGAAGCAGCCTCCTTTCTGGACCCGCGCCTGCGGGATCTCATGCCTGACCCTTCCTGTCTGCAGGATATGGACAAAGCTGCCGACCGGCTTGCTCGGGCTGTCCGCAACCATGAACATATCGGCCTCTTCGGCGACTACGACGTGGATGGCGCCTGCGGCACTGCACTGGTTTGTGACACTCTCCGGGAACTTGGTTGTACCGTCAGCACACACATCCCAGACCGCATGACCGAGGGCTACGGCCCCAACACTCCAGCACTCGAAAAACTGGTTTCCGAGGGCGTAACCCTGCTCGTCTGCATTGATTGCGGCACAGCAGCGATCGACATTCTGAACGGCTTTCACGGCCAAACGGACGTCATTGTCCTTGATCATCACAAGCCGGATGGTTCGATCCTGCCAAACGGCATTGTCGTTAACCCGAACCGCCTCGACTGCACCTCTGGTCTTGGCGCAATCTGCGCAACGGCCGTCGCTTTCCTGACCATGGTCGCCACCGTACGTCTTCTTCGGCGAGATGGCTGGTTTACGGATGGACGCGTTGCCCCTGACCTTCTTAAGCGTCTGGATCTTGCGGCTCTTGCCACGATCTGTGACGTCATGCCTCTTACCGGGCTGAACCGTGCACTTGTCATGCAGGGTTTGCGCGTCATGGCGCGCGGAGAGCGCCTGGGATTAGCCACACTGTCTTCTGTGGCGGGCGTGAAGGAAGAAGCCAGCGCGATGGCTTGTGGCTTCGCTTTGGGGCCACGCATTAACGCGGGAGGCCGTATTGCCAAGGCCAATCTTGGTTTGCGACTTCTGCTTTCCGAAGACGTCGTGGAAGCTCGCGCTCTTGCGGATGAGCTGGACAACGTGAACCGGCAACGTCAGAGCGTCGAAGCTGGCATTCTTGCTCAGGCGATGGAGCAGGCTGAACAGCAGATCGAAGCCAATCATGCGGTGATCTTTCTGCATGGTGAAACCTGGCACCCAGGTGTTGTAGGCATTGTTGCGGGGCGACTGAAGGAGCGATTCAATCGTCCGGCTTTGGTCGGCGCTCTCGCGGACGGAATTATCAAAGGATCTGCCCGGTCTGTTCCTGGGCTGGATATCGGCGCTGCAATCATCGCTGCCAGACAGTCCGGGCTTCTCCTGACAGGTGGTGGCCATGCCATGGCTGCCGGCTTCTCGCTGGAAGCAGGCAATGCGGCCACTTTCCATGAACTGCTAGACAACACGCTTTCCGAAGCACGCGCTCTTCCGGTTCAGGACGCATTACGGATCGATGGCCTAACCACACTTAGAGGAGCCTCGCTTGAAGTCGCTGCTCAGCTTGCGCGATTGGCTCCTTTTGGACCCGGTAATGAAGAACCTGTTCTGGCGATCAGCAATGTGCGATGCGTCAAAACCGACCGGATTGGCAAAGACGGCAACACACTGCGGGCAATGTTGCAGGGCGAGGACGGCGGAACCCGCCTGAAGGCGCTCGTCTTCCGTGCAGGAGACAAACCATTTGTCCCATTGCTGGAAGATCGGACGATGCCGCTGCTGCATTTGGCAGGGCATCTCAGGGTAGAAACCTGGCAGGAACGACAAAATCTAACTTTTTTCATTTCTGACGTTTCAAGTGCTTGACGGCAGAAATAAACCCCCTTATACACCCGCTCACGCCTCCAGTCCCGTTCGTCTAGAGGCCTAGGACACTGCCCTTTCACGGCGGCAACACGGGTTCGAATCCCGTACGGGACACCAAGCTTTTCAAAAGCTTACAGGCACATTTCTCAAAATGAAATGACGCAGATATCCAGCTTTGATCGTACTCTGTACGGTCTCAGAGCTGGAATTTTCTGTTTGTGCCCTCTGCATGAGACCGCGCTTATCGTTCAGGCATCTCAAGACTACCCCTTCCTAAAAATCGTCGTCCGGCTCTGAATTTCTCCTGAAGTCTGAAACCTTTTTTAACTCCTGCGATCACGATTCCGTGTCATAGACCAGACATCTTTTGACATGGAGAGCGTACTTGTCCCGTTTCCCCCTGCACATGGCCTGCCGCTCTGTTTTGTCCATTCGCGGCTTCCTGATGATGGGCACAGCGTTCGGTCTGCTCGCAGCACCTTCGCAGGCCTACGCAGATGATGATGTGATGTCTCGCATGGAAAAGGAGATGCACCGCCTTCAGGAAGCGCAGGCGCATGTTCAGCAGGAACAGGAAGAGATTAATCGCGATCTTGTCATGCTCCGCTCAGAGATGGCCAAGCATCATCACACGGTTCAGCCAGCAGACAAGACAACGACGAACACGACAATCGTCGCTCGCGGCACGCCTTCGAAGTCCGCCATTCATGGAGTTGCACCTCACGCGCCACAACTCCATTCGTCCCCGCACCCAACAGAACTTGCTTCAGAAGCAACATTCGCATCCAACGCCAACTCGCCTGAAGGACACGTCTCCCGCGCGCTCCCCTCATCAGAATCAAGAGACCGCGTCGCACGAGATCGTCGCGACCACGGGGTGACTGAGTCTGGCGCCGGATCTGAACTCGCCGTGGTCGGGAAGCGGACGGAAGATGTCATGGTGCGCTTTGCTGAAAACGGCGTCGGTCCCCATCCGCGTGAAACAATCGGCGCGCAGTCCGCAGGCGCCGTGGGCGACCATGGCGTGTTTCACCTTGGTCCTGTCACGCTCATGCTGGGTGGCTTTGTGGACATGGCGGCCGTTCTTGAGAACCGCCATGTCGCGTCCGGCACATTCAATTACTGGCAGGACATGCCGTATCCGAATGAACCGCGGTATCATACCAACAATTTTGACGGGAGCGCCCGATATAGCCGCCTCTCTCTTCTGGCGCGCGGCAACATCAATTCCGAAGCCACCATTTCAGGCTTCTTTGAATCCGATTTTGGCGCCGGTGCAGTTACGACGGATCCATATGAAAGCAACAGCTATGCGTTCCGGATGCGTCAGGCCTATCTGGCCTATGATGATAACAAAGCTGGCTGGCATTTCCTTGGCGGACAGGCT
Source organism: Gluconobacter sp. P5H9_a (assembly GCF_018812085.1). NCBI lineage: Bacteria > Pseudomonadati > Pseudomonadota > Alphaproteobacteria > Acetobacterales > Acetobacteraceae > Gluconobacter > Gluconobacter sp. P5H9_a. The sequence goes on along the minus strand of NZ_JACRVW010000004.1, from coordinate 191,518 downwards.
TGGAGCCTTCTGACGCCCGGCCGTATTGGTATCGTGGCCCGTCAGGAAAGCCTTCCGGAAACCATCGAAGCCTCCATGCTGGCGGGTCAGACATGGGCTCGCCAATGGCAGGTGCGCGTCGTCAAGGATTTCATGGACCACCGCCTCTGGGCCGGTTTCTCCATCGAAAACCCAGCAACCCTGTACGATACCACTGGCTTCACGAACACCAACGGCACGGTGTCCCTTCCAAACGGCAACACGGCCACGATTGGCGAAAATGGCGTTGGCCTGACGAATGACACGGCGAATTTCTCAAACGAAATCGCGCCAGATCTGATTGGCAAACTGGCTTACGATCCCAGCTGGGGTCATTACGAAGTCGAAGGGATTCTACATTTCCCGCATGATCGCGTGACCATCAATCATACAGGCCACAACAACGCCGCCATTGCGGGTGGCGCAGGGGGATCGCTGATCCTGCCCATCATTTCAGGCAAGCTGGAATTCCGCGCGGCCGGCCTCGCGGGATGGGGCATCAACCGCTACGGTTCAGTGCTGCTTCCGGACGCGACACTGAATGCCAAGGGCGACCCGGTGCCCCTCTTCGGTCTTCAGGCGCAGGCAGGCCTGATTGCACATCCCAACCCGCATATTGATGTGTATGGATATTTTGGCACACAGCGCGTGGGACATGCTTATTTCAACAGTGAAGGGTCGTCTTACGGCTACGGCAACCCGCTGTACTCAAATGCGGGCTGCCTCCAGGAGCTTTCGTCCCTCACCTGCTCCGCCAATACACGCGGCGTTTCAGAGGCGACGATCGGTGCCTGGTGGCGGTTCTTCAAAGGTCGCTTTGGCACTGTTGAAGGCGGCACCCAGCTTGCCTATGCACGGCGGGATATCTGGAAAGGTATCGGCGGTGATCCGCATACCAGCATGAGCCAGATCTTCTTCGACTTCCGATATCTACCCTTCCAGTAGCGCACGCCCGCACCAAAAGTCACGTGCACAGCGCACGCGGCTTTTTCCATTTTCAGCCCTTCGTCCAGTACCCGGACGCCTTGATCCACTGCGGCGAAATTCCACGCTCGTTTTCCAGAACACTCCGGATAGCGCGTGCAACGGATGCTTCGGCCGCAACCCAGATGAAGGTCTGAGGCGCGATCTGAATGGTTTTCAGGGCGCCTAAGAACGGCTCGGCCTGATGCGCCTGTTCGCTTGGACGATGAACCCAGACAGGTGTGTAGGACGCCTTCGTTTCGAAGGACTGTTCCTCTGAGGCATCTGTCACCGCAGCCAGTGTGGTGACAGGCGTTCCGGCATCCAGTTCCTCGACGCGCCTGCCAATAGCGGGAAGTGCGGTTTCATCCCCAATCAGAAGCCAGTTGCGAATATCTCCCGTAATGACGCGCGATCCTTTGGGGCCACCAATGGCCAGATGATCGCCGGGCTTGGCGCTCCGGGCCCAGTCCGCGGCCGGTCCGCCATCATGATCAACAAAATCCAGAACCAGCGTCCCAGCAGCGCGGTCAAACACGCGCGGCGTGTAATCCCGACGGGCCATGTCCCCATCACTCTGCGGAACAAAGATTTTGATGTGATCATCCGGCGACAGGCTGGGAAAATCCCGAAGGCTCTCATCCTGAAGCGTGATGCGGATCATATGTGGCGTCACACGCCCGACGTCCACAACAGTCAGGTCACGGCGTTGCAGCTCATGCATGACGCGACGGATTTCCGGGGGAGCAATGGTTGTGGTGTCAATAACGGTCATCTTCTCATCCTTGAATTACCCCTGAGTAACGGGTCTGAGGACTGCATGACGACAGACGCACAGGCCCGGCACAGCGCAGGGGCTGTTCGGTTCTGTGCGTTGATTGACGTTAACGCTTACGGAAACTGGAGACGTCCAGCCTCGATGTCATCTCCAGCCATGATCTGACTGGAGCATTCCTTCAGCTTTTCCCTTTACTGGTCCTCGACCGAAAATTCGATCGGAACAGTGAGGGACACTGTCGCCCCTGCAATCTCTTCCGGCGGCGGCGGGAACGGTTCTGCACGCCGGACAACCGCCAGTGTTTCTTCGTCCAGCAAAGCAAAACCACCACTTTTCCGGATTTTTGCAGACAAAACATGTCCACGCCGATCCATGACGAAAAACAGCACAGGAGTTCCCTCCTGATGCTGCGCCAGAGCTTCTGCGGGGTAACGCTTGAAACGTTCCAAACGCGCCAGAATATCGCCCTGCCAGGTCACGGGCGCGTTGCTGGAATGACTCGCGTGAGAGGCAGACGCCGCGCTGCTGCTCTGGGAGGGCGTACTATCGGCAGCAGGCGGAGCGGTCATCTTGTCAGCAACAGGAGCCTGCATCGCGACCGGTTTCACCGGCTGAGGCAGGCTCTTTGCTGTTTTCTTGTGAACCTTGACCTTCTCCACCTTTGGAACTGGCACGGGCGGATGCGGTGCCGGAGACGGCGGGGCATCCACCTGCTGAGGCGTATCCGGCTGCGGTTCCGGCGGCGTGACCATCTGCTGCGGCCCGGGATCGACATCCTGTGGAGGAGCAGGCGCAGGTGTCGGCATGGGGGACATGTCAATTGCAATGGCAGGCGGGGGGGCAGCACTTGGGGCCGCAACCTGTGGCGGCGCATGCGTCACGGCCCACCAAAGTGCCGTGCCTGTCAGAATAGTCATGGCGGCACCAGACAGGCCCCAGACACGGACACTTCGCTGGTCTTCGGTCTGCTGATACCATTGATACCAGTCGCGAAAGGTCGTGGGGAGAGACGCGTGTGAAGAACTCACGGCCCTTCCCCAGCCTCCTGCCCCTGAAGCGTGACAAGTGCGACCTTAAGGAAACCAGCCTTCCGAAGCTGCCCCATCACATCCATCAGCGTTCCATAATCGACGGTCTTGTCCGCCCGCAGGAAAATACGCTCCTCCTTGTTTCCCTTACTGGCTTTGCCGAGTGCATCAATAAGCTGATCCGAGCTGACGGCATCTTCGCCCAGAGCCAGCGTATGGTCAGCCTTGACGGTCAGGAAAACCGGTTCGTCCGGGCGGGGAGCAGGTGTTTCGGTTGAAGATGGCAAATCAACCGGCACGTTGACCGTCGTCAGAGGTGCAGCAACCATGAAGATCACGAGCAGAACGAGCATGACGTCGATAAACGGCGTCACGTTGATTTCATGCGCTTCCAGCACCGCCTCATCGGCATGACGAATATGAATAGCCATGCCTGCGATTACTCCGCAGCAGCCATGAAGCGGACGACATTGCCGCTTGCTGCAAGCGCCGCACGGGCCAGATCACGGGAGACCAGACGCATCACAAGTGACGTCAGATCCGCGACGCAGGCACGACAAGCCGCCGTCTGACGAGCAAGATGGTTGTAAATCACAACGGCAGGAATGGCAGCGACCAGACCAAGCGCCGTGGCCAGCAGGGCCTCTGCGATACCAGGAGCAACAACAGCCAGACTGGTCGCATGAGCAGCGGCAATGCCCGTGAAGGAGGACATGATGCCCCACACCGTTCCGAACAGGCCAATGAAGGGCGACGTCGCGCCAATCGTGGCGAGCACGCCAGTCCCTCGCATCAGGCGACGGCCCTCAGCAGCTTCCAGACGCTCAAGATGCAGAACAATCCGCTCCTTGATGCCGTCACGATCGGCAGGAATATCTTCCGAGCGGCGGCGCTCCGCTTCTGCGGCCAGCACCATGGCATGAGCGATACCCGCACCGTCGCGCGTCCATTCTTCTCCCAGATGCAGTGTGTCTGCGTCTTCCAGCGCCGTTTCTGATTTTTTGAGCTGCGCCCGCAAACGAATCAGCTCAACAGTTTTGGCAATGAAGATCGTCCACGTGACGACGGATGCCGCTGCCAGAAGCGTCATGACGCAGCGGACAACCGGCCCGGCGCCCAGAAACATCTGCCAGGGAGAGAACGTAAGAGACATCAAATAGGCCTGTCGGGGCGACTCTATGCGCCCTCCTGTCTCGAGGTTGGAACACCATATCCTTGCAGAAAACCGACATCTGTCTCGCGCAGTCCGGGCGACACGCACCACATGGATTGCAGAAACCCGCAAAGACCTTTAAGGGACGATAATGAGAGTCATTCTTAATTACAAGCAAGATTCTTAACCGCTTTGAAAAAAGCCCCGAGAGCCGTCCAAGGAAGAACACACCCATGTTGATCCACATCCCGAACGTCCTGTCTCCTGAAGAGGTACGCTATTGCCGCGACCAGCTTGAGACGGCGCAGTGGACAGACGGACGTGTCACAGCGGGAGAACAGTCTGCAAAGGCAAAACTGAACCTTCAGATTCCGCAGGATTCAGATGTGTGCCGTGAACTGGGCGAAATTGTTCTGAGGGCTTTAGGACGCAATCCAACTTTTAATAGCGCGGCCCTGCCCTTGCGAGTTTATCCCCCGCTTTTCAACCGATACGACACCGGAATGCATTTCAACGCACATGTTGATAATGCCATCCGCCCTATTCCAGGCGCTGGCTTCCGCATCCGGACAGATGTTTCCTCCACACTGTTCCTGTCTTCTCCAGAAGATTACGACGGCGGAGAACTCGTCATTCAGGACACGTACGGCAACCAGAACGTCAAACTGCCTGCGGGTGACATGGTGGTCTATCCGTCTACCAGCCTGCACAGCGTTAACCGCATTACGCGCGGTAGCCGCTGGGCATCGTTCTTCTGGTCGCAATCCATGATCCGCGACGATACAAAACGCGCTCTTATGTACGATTTTGACCGCTCCATCATCGAGACCCGCAAGGCGCTTCCCGATGATCACCCAGCGGTTCTGGGTCTGACCTCAACCTATCACAACCTTCTGCGGCAATGGGCTGAGCTCTGAAGTCGTCAGCCCTCCCTTAAAACGAATGAACCAGCACCCGGTATGATCTTTCGCCGGGTGAGATTTATGCCGGAACAGCGCTGAGCCGTTTCACGAGACCCAATTGACGCACAGCCTGTGCACCAATGCTTTTCAAAGCAGGATCAGCATAAGGTTGGACAGCAGCAATGATTGCTCGACAAACATCTGGCAGCCCTGTCTTCAAAGCTCGTTGAAGACAGGAGGCTGCCGCTGCGATGTCCTGATGAGCGAGCGCAAGACGTGAAAGATTAATCTCGGCCCAGCAATCTCCCCCCTCAGCCGCTGCTTGAAAAAAGATTTTTGCACCTTCCAGGTCGGGCGTTCCGGCAATCCCTTCCTCATGAAGCAAACCAAGCATATTGAGCGCTTTTGCATTTCCTTTTTCAGCAGAAAATACATACAGCCGATATGCTCGCGCACGGTCTTTGGGAACCCCATCGCCGAGTAACAGAAGATCGGCCAAGTTAAACATGGCCCACGCATCCCCGAGCTGTGCCGCTTCTTCAAAATATAAAGCTGCCTGCCCTGTATTCCGGACGACGCCCCAACCGCGCTCATAGGCGCGTCCCAGCATGTTCAATGCCGTAGGATGACCACTTCGCGCAGCCGCTTCAAAGTATGGGAAAGCGTCTGCAAACCGTCCTGTATCCACATGCATCTGGCCAAGAAGAAGCTGAGCCTGCACCTGAGGAGGACAGGTGATGGCCGGTATTTCCCGTTCAGCACAAAATCCGACTGACTGCTCGCACGAAGCCATATTTATCTACCGTTAATTCAGCAGAAAGCCCTCCCGGCCAGAAGCCGGAAGGGCTGAAACTACTTTTGTCGTGACTAACCTCAGAAATTTAGGCCAAAGCTTCCCATGAACGTCCGCCCCGACATGGGAACGGCACGCCCTGTGTTGAAAGCCGAACCATAGTTCAGATGGTTGGTCAGATTGTTGGCATTAAACTGCGCATGGTAACGACCGTAGTCGTAGGACACGATGCCATTCAGCGAGAAGTTGTAAGGCATCCGCGCTGTATTGGCTTCGTTAGCCCAGTAGCCTGAACTGTACTGAGCACCACCGCCAGCCTTCAGAGTGCCCTGCCCCGCTCTCAACACAAGATGGGACAGGTTATAGGTGCTCCACACCGAGAACGAATTGTGCGGAAGCTGGGGCGCCTGATTGCCGTGCAGCGTAGCGCTATGCGTCACCTTGCCGCCCATGTAAGCGTACGTCGCATAGAGGTCCCAGTTCTGGGTAATCTTTCCAGTTGCGCTCAGTTCGGCACCACGAATGCGACGGCCGGTTCCCGCATCCTGGAAGCCTGTGATGATGTTGCCATCGTCATCATAGGTATAGGAATTGTTCTGATTGATCTGGAACAGGGCGCCCGTTACGCCAAGGCGCTTGTTAAAGAAGTCGAGCTTACTTCCAACTTCAAACAGATCACTACGCTGTGGCTTGAGGTCACGCCCGTTATTCGCGACATCCGCGCTCCCGGCATTATTCGTCACAATAGACGAAGCATCCGTCCCAACCGGCTTATACGAGCGCGCGAACGTGAAATAAACGGTGGCATCCTTGGTGATGTCATACATCACGCTCGCAGATGGGCTGAACTTGTTAGAAGACTGGGATTGCGTTCCCGCGGCAGACGTCGTCGCACTCCAGAACTTGCTCTGATAACTGTCCCACCGGAACGTTCCGAACACGGACAACTTGTCGGTCAGATGGATCTTGTCTGCAAAGAACAGGCCCAGATCCCGAAAATCCGTCATGCGCCGTCCGGTTGATGGCCACGTGATGTATGTTGAGGGAGAGGAATAGTAAGGGCTACGGATTGTCTGATTGTTTGATCTGTTGACGTAGGTTCCCATGCTACGGTCATCCTTGGTGTAATTGATATCCACACCAGCCCGGATGTCGTGCTTCAGGAAGCCTGTATTGAATTTCGAACGCCCCATCATGACATTCTGAATGCCCCAACCATCCTGCTGGTAAGCAACGCCGCCACCTGCGCCATAGGGGAGAGTAGGATTTCCACCAGATAGAAAACTCGAAGCACATGCGCCGGAACACGCACTCGGGGTCGTCGCGGCATATTCACGATGATAATGGCTGAAGCGCGTGTCGTTGCTCAGCGTCAGCCACCGGGCAATTTCGGTCGCAAACTTTGAGGTGACCATGTGAATATTAGAATTGTCGCGGTCAAAGCTGCGCGTATATGTCGTATCGCGATTCAGCCCGTGTTCTGTAATGGGCGAATACGTATTGCCCGTCAGGATCATTGGCACGCCATAATCCGGCATTCCGCGGCTGCCGAGCCACTGATAGTTCAGGTGATAGGTGGTTTTCGTTCCCAAACCAAAACCAAGATCAGCCGCCACACCATAACGATCTGACCGCACATTGTTCCGGTCTGCCACATCCTGCTTGTTATACATGCCATTCACACGAAGGGCTGTATGCTTGCCAAGCTGGTAATTGACGTCTGCTGCACCGCGATACTGCATGCCGCTGCCAATCGACTGATCAAAAGCATAATGGTTTCCCAGATGCGCCTTTTTCAGCGTCTGGTTGATCACGCCACCAACGTTACCGGCACCGAAATATTCACCACTCGGTCCTTTAACCACTTCAACACTTTCCGTATTGAACGTGTCACGAACATACGTTCCAAAATCACGCAGACCGTCTTCGTAAATATCGCCACGCGCCTGCTGACCACGAATGCGGAACTGGTTGCCATTCATGCCACCATTGCCCTCCCCCGTAGACATCGTAATACCGGGAACATTGGCCAACGCCTGATCCAGAGTGAACAGACGCTGCTGTTCGATCAGAGCCTTGGGCACAACGCTGATGATCTGGGGCGTCTCCCGCACGGTATCCGGCATACGCCCGATATCCAGTGTCGTGTTGTTCGTATTCGTGGGTTCGGGTGTGGCCGTTTCGGTCTGTCCGTGAACCTTGACGGCAGGCAGACTGACAGACGCCGTATCATTCGTAACTCCGGCATCCTGCGCGTCTGCTTCTCCGGTTTCCGTCACACCGAGACCCGCGCCTAAAGCCAGAAGCACCAGTTTCTGCCACTTCCCAGAGGAAGAATGAGCTGCCTCAGTGAAAACCTGGCCCTCTGTCAGAGCGTGCGGGCTAAAATGTTCGTTTTTCGACGGCATGGAATCACCTGAACTCATGGACCTGACAATGTGCCGAAACAGAAACAGGCAGCTGGCCCGGGGATGGCACTCCCTTCCGTCACGATGGGTACATCGTCTCCAGGAATTCAGAGGTCTCTCATGGTCAGGCAAAGCCCAGGTTCAGCACACTGAAACTGGCGCTATCTTCCTCAGAAGAGTTGTTAATGCAACTGATTCTCATTAACCTGGCTATGACATAACATTTCACCTGACTCCCAGGCGTCCCATTTCCCCACGAATGGCCTGTGAAACCGTATCCCGCATCCATCGATGAAGCTGATCCATGTCCAGTCGTGGATGCCAGGCCTGAAACGCGTGGACTGGTGGAAGTACAAAAGGAAAATCAAACGTTTCAAGACCCATCTCCGCCAATGGCAGACAGTCAATAACGATCCGCGGTAAAGGAAGGATCATGTCTGTTCCACGCAGTGATTCGATAAGCGAATAATACGTCGGAACCACCATCGCGATGCGACGTGAGAGAGCATATCGCTCCTTCAGGATGACATCGATCGGGCCAAACGCACGCCCTTTCCGCGACACACTGACATGATCGTAAGCCACAAGTGCATGAGGGGTGATTTTTCCCTTAAGGATCGGATGCCCTGCCCGGACGAGGGCACTGAAAGACGTGTCGAACAGGGCCTTGCGCATGATTTCCGGACGCAGATCGTCAGTCGCCCCAATATAGAGATCTATGTGGCTTCCACGCAGGGCTTCACTGGCGGTCTCTTCAGACTCCGGGGAGAAAACAATGCGACATTCCGGGCAATCCTTCCGAAGGGCCAGAAGAATTGCAGGCCCGAAGGCACCCACAACAATATCATTGGCGCGAATGGTGAACTTTGGAGACATCGCCTTCAGATTCAGCTCCGCCCCTTCATTGAGCAGATCATCCGCATCTTTCACCAGTCCCTGAACACGGTCCCGGATACGGTTGGCGAAAGCCGTTGCAACCATGCGCCGACCGGACATGACAAGGATGGGGTCATTAAAAACACTTCGCAGACGCGCCAGATGCCGGCTCATGGCAGGCTCACTAACCTGTAATCTACGCGCGGCAAGCGAGACGCTCTGCTCTTCCACCAGCACCTGGAGATAACGCAACAGATCCAGGTCGTAGCGGCGGCCTCCTGACTTCCGGTTTGCCATGCACTTATCTCCCCTAATCGTGAGCGCCCTGTTCCAGCCGCATCAAACAGGAATAACGCAGTCCAACATACAGAAATGAAAGGCTTAAGAGAAACACTTCCAGAAAGTGGAATCCTCATCTGCCTGAAGTGTGGGTTTTTCTCCACCTGCGCATCGCCGATAGAAGCTCTCTGGCATCACGAGAGCACCTTATGGCTTTACCTTCACCCACCGCAGCAGCACCCGAACAACCCTCCTACATACCGCCGTTCGGAATGCGGACCATTATAGGGTGTCTTGGCATGTTGCTGGCTGTGCATGTTGCCGGATTCAACGAGCACATTACCGAAATCGGCCTGTCAGACATTCGCGGCGCCATGCATATCGGTCATGACGAAGGCACGTGGTTCATCTCGACCTACGAAGCCTTCAACATTGCCGCCATGGCCTTCACGCCATGGTTCTACATGACATTCTCGATCTACCGGTTTTCAATCTTCATGACAGCAGTGCTTGCCCTGCTGTCCATTCCGCTGCCGTTTATGCCGGATATGATTTCCCTGTGTTTCCTGCGCGCTGCACAGGGTCTCAGTGCAGGGTGTCTGCCGCCCGTCCTCATGACCGTGATGCTCAAATACCTGCCGCCGCCCATCAAGGTGTTCGGTGTGGGTGGATACGCCATGAGCGCGACATTCGGCCCTAATCTGGGTGGCCCACTGGAAGCCCTGTGGTTTGAGCATTTCGGCTGGCACTGGCTGTACTGGGAAGTCATTCCCCTCAGCGCCATTGCCATTGCCATGATGGCTTATGGCCTTCCCAAAGACCCTGTGCATCTCGAACGGTTCATGAAGTTCAACTGGCGCGGCTTCTTCATCGGTGTGCCGTCCATTTTATGCGTCGTCACAGTCCTTTATCAGGGTGATCGACTGGACTGGTTCCGCTCTCCGATTATTTCCCATCTGACGTTCTGGGGTGGGGCACTGTTTGTGGGCTTCCTGTTCCACGAATGGCACCATCACAGCCCGTTTTTCCGACTTCAGTACTGGAAGAACCGTAACATCGCGATGGCCATGCTTACCCTTGTAGGCGTTCTGGTCATCTGCAGTCTGATGATACAGATTCCGTCCACCTATCTGGCGGAAGTTCGCGGATACCGTCCGTCCCAGACAGCCCCTATCGCGCTGATGGTCGCTCTGCCACAGCTCATCATGCTTCCGTTGACTGCAGCCCTCTGCAACATGCGCTCGGTGGACTGCCGCTATCTGCTCGGCATCGGCATGAGCTGCCTCGGGCTGGCGGCGTTCCTCGGAACCTGGCTCACACCGGACTGGGTACGGGATAATTTCTATCTTCTGCAGGGCCTACAGGTAGTGGGGCAGCCCATGGTGGTCATTCCCGTTCTGGTGCTTGCAACCATGTCCCTCGGGCCGGCGGATGGGCCATTCATTTCCGGCATGGTGAACATGCTCAAGGGAATGGCCAGCGCCGTAGCTGCGGCTCTATTCGAGGTGCTGCTCAGACGTCGTGAGCAATATCATTCCAACATGCTGCTGGACAGGTCCGGCAATAACCGGACGTCCCTGTCCGGCATGGGAAACCCGATCGAAAACGCGATCCAGAACACCTCGCCAGATACAGCGCATGTCTCCCGCAATGCGTTGGAAATCTTCCATGACTACCTGCACGAGCAGTCTGTCGTGCTTGCTCTGGCCGATATCTACCTCGTCGTTGCGGTGGTGTGCGCCATCTACGTTGTTTTGAATTTCATTCTTCCGAAACGCGTCTATCCACCCGGCAAAGGCCCGGCACCAAAACCTGCAGCAACTCCCACTCCTGTTCCGGCGGCTCCCGTGACCGCCCCCGCACATTAAGATCCGGATCTCTCAGACATGATTTATGGAAAGCCTCTTCTTCTCGCCGGTTGTGCAGTCGTGGTTCTGACCGGACTGGCATGGAGCGCCGATCGTTTCTTCGTGGGTGATGGCGTTCACCAGAAAACCAATGATGCCTATGTCACGGCAGACTTCACGACCGTTGCTCCCAAGGTTGCGGGCCGGATCGACCGCGTGCTGGCGGAAGATAATGAAAACGTTCACGCTGGCGAAGAACTCGCCCATATCGAAGACGATGACTATCGCGCAGCCCTTGCCGCCGCCAGGGGTGACGTGGCAGCCGCAGAAGGTGATGTGAGCAACCTTCAGGCCATGTTGGCCCGTCAGGACAGCCTGATTGCCGCCGCTGCGGATACTGTTAAAGCTGACGAAGCCAGTCTGGCCTTCGCGCAGCAGAACGCCACCCGCTATCACAATCTTTCTGCAGGTGGGGCCAGCACGCTCGAGCAACAGCAGGGTGCCGATGCTCATCTTCGGGAAGCCATGGCAGCCCTCGCCCGCGACAAGGCTGGCGTTGACAGTGCCCGACAGCAGATCCCGGTTCTTCAGGCACAGATCCAGCGTGCACAGGGCGCCCTTCTCAAAGCACAAAGTACCGAACATCAAGCCGAGCTGAACCTGTCCTACTGCACCATTCCAGCACCGGTAGACGGCATTGTCGGTGAGCGTGGCGTGCGCGTTGGTGCTTATGTGCATCCGGGTACAGGTCTACTCGCTGTGGTTCCGGTTCAAAAAGCCTATGTGCTGGCCAATTTCCAGGAAACCCAGCTGACCAAGATGCAGACAGGTCAGCGGGCCACCATCTGGGTTGATACCTTCCCCGGTCATCCGCTCCACGCGCATGTGGACAGTCTGGCCCCAGCAACGGGCGTAGCCTTCGCTGCGATTCAGCCAGATAATGCGACAGGCAACTTCACGAAGGTCGTCCAGCGCGTTCCCGTCAAACTGACATTCGATGCAGGGCAACCACTGGCAGCCAGGGTTCGCGTCGGCATGTCTGTTGAAGCGGAAGTGGATACGGCCTCGCAGCCGGAAGGCCCACATGCCCGTGACAACCGCTACGCCTGGCAGTGAGACAGTCCATGCGCTTTTCCCTATCGCCGCGAATGGCTTTCCTTCTGTCTGTTACAGCGTTGAGCGCCTGTACGGTCGGACCGGACTATCATAAGCCCACTGACAACGCGCCCGCGCACTACCATGAGAGTGTTGCTCCAGCGACAGACCACCCGACAGAAGCCACTCTCGATCCGCAGTGGTGGCACCTCTACAACGATCCGGTACTGACACAGCTTGAAGCGGACGTTGTTCGCAGCAATCTGGACCTGCGGACAGCCGCGCTGAACCTGGCTGAAAGCCAAGCAGAGCGCCGGATTGCGAGTGCCGCGCAAATGCCCCGCCTGGATGGCGCAGCCTCCTACGCACGGGAGCGCGCCAGCACCAACGGTATTCTGGGGCTACTAGGAACAACAGAACAGGCTAGCCCTGGCGATATTGCCAGTGGTGCACAGGGGTTTGGCCCAGCCGCTGCCGACGGCGCCAAGGGAAATCCAGCCTTTAACCTGCCTCAGTATGGGTTAAGTGCCTCTTGGGAAGTCGATTTCTGGGGACATGTCAGAAGGCAGGTTGAAGCAGCCACAGCAGCCATGCATGCAACGGAAGACATGCAGCGCAATGTTCTGGTCTCCCTGATGGCCGAGACAGCACAGGACTATATTGCGCTCCGCAATGTGCAGGCACAGATTGCCATTACCCAGCAGAGCATCGAAACTGCCCGTCACAGCGTGGACCTGACAACACTGCGCTTTACACAGGGAACCGCTACCAAACTGGACGTCGCCTATTCCCGCGGACAGATGCACAGCTTCGAAGCACGGTTGCCGCCCTTAAAAAGCCAGAGCGTGCATCTCATCAATGCCCTTAGCTTCCTTGTCGCACGCGAACCGGGAGCGCTGGCCAGCACGCTGAATAAGCCCGGCATTATTCCACCCGTGCCAACCAATATTCCGACGGGCCTGCCGTCTCAGCTCGCGGACCGGAGACCGGATATCCGCGCGGCAAGGGAGCGTCTGCATGCTGCAACGGCGAGTATTGGTGTGGCTATTGCAGACTTCTACCCCCGCGTAACGCTGTCCGGCAGTTTGGATATTCAGGCTCTCCAGTTCAGCGGACTTGGGTCCTGGGCATCGCGTCAGTATGGCTTTGGCCCAACCATGACGCTACCGCTCTTTGAAGGCGGCCGCCTTACAGGACAGCTTCATCTTCGGAAAGCGCAGCAGAAAGAAGCCGCCATCGCGCTTCAAAAGACAATCCTGCATGCATGGGAAGAAATCGATGATGCCATGACGGATCTGAGCACGGCTCAGGAGCGCCAGAAACGGCTGGAAGAAAGCGTCACCGAGAACGAAACGGCCGTTCACATTGCCCAACTTCAGTATAGTCAGGGTGCCGGGGACTTCCTGAATGTCCTGACGGCACAGAGTGCGCTTCTCTCAACGCGAAGCGCCCTGTCAGAAGCCCGTGCAGGCGTCTCCGTCTCAATGACGCATCTTTACCGCGCTCTAGGGGGCGGCTGGGAAGGCTCTCTTTAAGCGTACCGGGTATTTCCCAACACTTCATTCTGTCGTTCGGCAAGAGACATCGCAGCCGGACGACAGATCTGACACCCCTCACGGTGCATCCCCGGCTGAGGATAAATTCAGCAAATCCATGAAATACCGCGTCCTTAGGACTTTTTGTATTTTCCTGACGGCCTTTTCTACCGAACAAAAAGATTCTGCCTTGACGCTTTTGGCTTAAAAAAGGTCTTTTTGTGATATTATCTTTCAGATATACCCACTCAAAAGCACCTTGTTAGTATTTTTTTAGTGTTTTCTCGCGACACTCGGACCTATGGCCAAGCGGGACAGACTTAGTGAACACCTATCAGGAACAGAATTTCGGAACTTATCTTGAATCACTTCAGGCATGGTCCGAAAGTTCTCATGATTCCTTTGTTCTCCATGCTCTTGATTGCTCGGCTATTGTCGCCGTAACGAATACTAAAGGAAAAATTCTCTCAGTTAATGAAAAATTTGTCGAGATCAGTGGCTATTCCAGAGCTGAACTGATCGGACAGGACCATCGAATGCTTCACTCGGGCGTTCATGATTCCAGTTTCTTTCAAAAAATGTACCGAACCATTGCACAGGGGGGCGTCTGGCATGGTGAAATCTGCAATAGAAAGAAAAACGGAAAACTATACTGGGTCGATACAACAATTGTTCCCCGATGCAATGAAAAAGGGAAAGTCATTAATTATGTGGCCATCCGCTTTGACATCACTGCCCGCAAACGTGCCGAACAACGCCTGACAGCCAACCGGCTGAAATTGCAGGAAGCCGTCAATACTGACTTCCTCACGAATATTTCCAACCGCACGTCATTCTCACAGTACCTGAAAGTGCTTTTCGCACAGGAACATCCAGACAACCGGCATTTCTGTCTGTGCCTGCTCGATATCGATACGTTCAAAATCATCAATGATACATCTGGCCATGAATCCGGTGATCGCCTGCTAAAGAAAATTGCAGGGCGCCTGAAGACTTTCCAATCTCCCGACTGTTTCATTGCCCGTATTGGTGGCGACGAATTTGCCATCATCATGGTGTCAAACGACCCGCAGACATTTGAACTCAAGCTCCAGAAAATTCTTGAGGCTATGCGCTTTCGGTTTCGTAGCGGAAGTCTGACGCATCTTTGTAGTGCCAGTCTGGGCTATGCGGTCTCCAAGCTGAACGACAGTCGAAAACGCGAAATTCTGCGCTGTGCAGACCTTGCGCTGTATGAAGCCAAGGCGGACGGTCGCAACAGAATCAAAAAATACGCGCCCTTCATGAAAGAGAAAACCGAGCGCCGCTCTCGACTGAGAACAGCCATGCAGGCCGCTCTCAAGAAAAAGCAATTCAAACTTTTCTATCAGCTTGTTCTCCCCTTAAATCAGGACAGCCCGCCCTCTTTCGAAGCTCTCCTGCGCTGGGATCATCCAGAGCGCGGACTGCTGAGCCCACAGTATTTTTATGATGCTTTTGACGATGCAGAACTGAGCATCGCAATCGGAAATTTCGTCTTGCGGCAGGCACTCACGGATATCCGGTATCTTCTGCAGCACAAAATCCCGTTTGACCGCATTTCCATCAACGTAACGTCAGATGATTTTCGGGATCACAATTTCACGGAACGGCTTTTCCGTGAAATGAAAAAACATGGTGTTCCGGCTGAAAAACTGACCATTGAGATCACAGAGAAAATTCTCTTTGGTCAGCACAATCAGCATATTCTGGATGAACTCAAGAAACTCCATCGTGCTGGTGTTCAGATCTCATTAGATGACTTTGGTACCGGATTTGCGTCTCTGACCCATCTACGCACCGTGACGTTCGATCATATCAAGATTGACCGGGTCTTTACGTCAGGCGTTACGGAGCGCGGCATTGATACGGCCATTATCCGCGGCGTTATCGATATTGTTCACAGCATGAACCGTGTCGTTGTGGCCGAAGGCGTGGAAACGGCCGAGCAAGCCGAAGAACTGCGCCTGATGGGATGTGACTTTTTACAGGGATGGCATTTTTCAAAGGCGGTTCCACTGTCCCAGATTCCACATGTTCTCAACATGGATGGACCACCCTGGATCAAAAGTGAGTCGATCGTCCCTGAAATGGACGTTGCAGAATAGGTCGTCCCACCTCTCGATATAAAAAACGGGGGCAAGCTGCTTTCGCAACCGCCCCCGTCTTCAACTTCAGACAGTCCCTAAAATTAGAACCGCTGATCAATGCCGGTCAGGATGGTACGACGCAGGCCATACTGTGGCGCACCCACGCCAATGCCGCTGCCATCACGCAGCAGGTACGTCCTGTCGAACAGATTGGTGACATCCAGACGAAGCTGCGTCTGCTTCAGGAATGGAACGTGGAACAGATCCTTGAAGGACTGAACCAGAGACAGATTGAATGTCGCATACTGCGGCACAGAAGCACCATTCGGCGTCGCGCCATCAGCTCTCAGACCACTTCCATAAACCATTGTCGCAGACAGGCGCAGCGGGTGGCCGGTTCTGTAGAAAGCGGTGTAGCTTGTCCCCGCAGACGCCGTCCAACGTTGGTCATGATCAAGATGCACCCAGCGGTTCTTGATGTAAGACAGATCTTCAGGATCGAAGTTCCACTCACCCGACACCACGTCCTTACCGATGGCACGTGACCAGGAGAAATTGCCATAAACACTGAAGGCACCACGCGTGTAATCCGTGGAGAACTCGTATCCGTGCACCTGTCCACGACGGTAGTTGAACACTGACAGAATAACAGGCGAGCCAAACTGCCCCTCATCAATCATGTTCTTCGCCAGTTTGACGTAGGCATCAAACGAAGCGTGCCAGCCTGGCAGGATCGTTTGAGAGAAACCGGCGTCAAAGTAGTGATCGCGCTCAGACTTGACCGTGCTGTTCTTGTAATTGGCAGGCTCAGCAGAGGTTCCCGTGTATTTATACAAAGCCGTTCCGGTCACGAGTTCAAACGGCGGCGGCGTGAAGTAACGGGAATAGCCTGCGTGGAAAGTCCCCCCGTGCCAGGGCTTGTACACGATATTGATACGCGGGCTGACCTGCTTTGAGTGGGTGTATTCATCCACACCATCAAACCGCAGACCATAATTGATGGTCAGGTTCTTGATTGGGCGCCATTCATCCTGAGCGTACAGCCCGTACATCCAACCCGTACGGCCGGAGCCATCATGGATGTTCGCCGTATCGCCGGAGTAAACAGCGTTGCCGTCCTCGTCCTCACCAGTTTGCGTATAAACTGTTGAGTCAGACTTGGACGTATTACGCTCAACATAGATCTGATAGCCGAAACGAACGGTATGATTTCTTGCAGCCTGCCAGGTTGCATCCGTCTGTGTTCCGGTTGAGAAGACGGATCGGGCAGCACGTTGTGCAATGCCGTTATACACCAGATCGCCTAGCGGATCAGGTGAGTATCGCAGAGAGCTGTATCTCAGCACGGCGGACGTCTGGAAACTGAGACGCCCCATATCCTTCTGCAAGGACAGGATGCCGAAATCCGTGATTTCCTTTTGATGCTCACTCAGGCTGCTGCTGTCCCCTGTGCCATACTGGTTCTGGGACAGGGTGCTGCCGAGATAGGACGGGTTGGCGAACTGACGCTGCTGACCCGGATTATTCGGAAGCTGATACTCAGCATTCGAAACACCGGCAGTTAAACTGATCCGGGTATTTTCATCAACCGTGTACCGAGCATGCCCCAGGAAGTGGTACTGGTTCGTCAGATCGTGGATCGCATTGAAGCTGGGGGTCGTGTTTTCAATGCCAACACGGTTGTGAATATAGTCAGCGGTAGCAAACCAATCCCACTTCCCCTTGTGGCCACCATATTGCAGTGACGGAAAGAAATAGTCCCGGGCGCCGCCATAAATGGAGACACTGCCGCCCGCATCGGAATAGCCATTCTTGGTGTTAATATCGATCACACCGGCCTGAAGAAATCCGTACTCGCTGGGAAGCGCGCCCGTCGTGAGGGACATGGAATGTGCAAAGCGGGTCATGAGCGCCTGACCGAAAACACTCATGCCTTCTGGCAGCGCCACACCATCCAGACGGAACTGGACTTCGTTATGGTCGCCACGGATATGAATCTGACCGTAACTGTCCTGCGCGACGCCTGGTGCCTGAAGAAGAACAGACGTCAGGGGCGCGTTATCGCCACCCGGATTCGTTTCGATGTCCTGACGGCTGAAACGATAGGTCGTGGCCCCTGTGGAAGACTGAAGAGCGTCCCGGGCCCGTTCCAGATGAGCATTGACGACAAGATCGTCTTCACCCGTCCGGCTCGTTTCCGTCACGGTCGTTCCGTGCTGGTTGTCAGAATGACCGAAACTGGAACGAGAGGTTTCCGTATCGGTACCTGTCGTTCCAGCCGTTGTTTCCTGAGCATGAGCAGCGCCACACAGAGCCGTCGTGCATCCAAGAAGCACAAGGAAAGATCGGGCAGACACAAAAGGCAGCATGAGGTCCTCAACAGACGAAAGGTATTTTCAGCGCCAACTCTCTATTATGTTATATCATAACAGATCAAGCAGAAGCGGACCTTTTTCCTCCTGATTGTTTGCTCTGGCATCCCGGTGAGATATAAAAGCCACAATTCTGCCGCTGCCCGGCATTTTCCTTTCAGAAGAGCATCTTTTTCCATGGCGTTTCGCAGAGTTCTTTTTCTTGGCGTCAGTCTCCTGGGAGCGTCTTCAGTTTTCGCGGCAGCGCCTCCTGTTCAACACAATAAGAAACAGCGTCACGCTGCTCCGAAATCTCTTGAAGCTCATACGGACGAAACCATTAAAGTCAGTATCAAGAGAACGGATTTTGCATTTCAATCTGCCCAGAAACAGCCGGATGCCGATACCCGCCTGACTGCGGAACGCCTGATCGAGCGTGGTGTCGTGACGTTGCGCGACGTCGAGCGCGTGGCACCCAATCTGACTATTCAGTCCATCAACGGAACGGCTTCCACGAATTTCTACCTTCGTGGCGCAGGCTTTAATGACTTCACGCAGAACAACATCCCAACCGTTCTGGCTTATTTCGATGACGTCCCTTTCGCGTTCTCGACCATGGCCAGCGGCCTGATGTTCGATCTGGCAGACGCGACCGTCACACCAGGCCCGGTCGGCACGACACATGGACAGTCGGACACTGGCGGTGAAGTGCGCTTCCGTACGGCGGACCCGACAAGCAGCTGGCATTACGGCGCCAGCGAAGATATCGCCTCCTATGCCCGTAGCCGAAGCGAAGCCTATGTGTCAGGCCCGCTGGCGAAAGGACTCGATTTCCGACTTGCGGGTCAGACACGACAGGGCGGTGGGTGGCAGACCAATCCCCTGACGGGTGCTCATCTGGGCGATGCAGATTCCTGGGCTTTACGTGGAAAGCTGCGCTGGCGCCCTGACAGCCGGACCACAATCATGCTGTCAGGTCACTTTGTGCAGGACAATAGCGAAGTCGTCGCAGGCGTTCCGGTGCACCGCCTGATTGGCTCTCAGGGACTACCCTCACTGGAACACCAGCAGGCAGAGTGGTTTCTACGACCTCAGTTTGCCGATCTGATCGGGCGCCCCCGTAGCCTCAAACCAAGTGAACACAATCAGTTCTGGGGCTGGGATCTGCATATTGACCGTGATCTCGGCTTTGCAAAAATTACGTCCGTCAGTGCCTTCGAGACGGAACGCCAAGGGGAATATACGGATCAGGACGGCACATCTGCGTCACAGGCGGATACGTACAGAACGATCAGCGCGAACGCTTTTACGCAGGAGTTGCGCCTGTCTTCAAACGACCCGAACAGTCGTTTGCAATGGGTTGTCGGAGCATTTTATCAGCGCAGCCGTATGAAACAGCGCTTCCTGTTCGATTACACAGACTACTCGGCCCGTGGCTATATGATGTCCACCAATTTCGGCATGAATCAGGAAAGTACGTCCGAGTTCGGTCACATCAGCTATCGTCTTCCGCATAACGTCACGCTTTTTGGTGGCCTTCTGCATGAAATCGACGACCGCGCACTCACAGGTCTGAAATCAGAAATTTTTGGTGGCTCGACACATATCTTCCAGCCTGAAAGCACTGCCTCGGCTCAGTTCGCAGGCCAGGTCGGCGTATCTTGGCAGATGTTGCAGAGCACGATGGTGTATTACAAGCTGAGCAAAGGTTTCAAACCCGGCGGGTTCAGCGCCAATAATACCCAGATTCAGGCGCAGCTCGATCCGTTTGGCCCGGAAACGGTCCTGACCCACGAGGTTGGCTTCAAAAGTGATCCAATCCCGGGAAAGCTCCGCCTGAATGGCGCGGCATTCTATAATAATTTCCACGGACAGCAGGTTGTCGGGACCGTGATGATCCCGAATTACGGCCCACTCAGCGAGATCACCAATGTCCCAAAATCCGAAAGCTGGGGCTTTGAAGGTACCCTGGAAATACACCCGGTTCGGCATGTTTTTGTCACGCAGAACATTGGCTGGCAGCGTGGCAATTATCAGGATTTTCCGAACGTCAATCGGGCTGCCACAAACGCCTATTATGCCAAGACCGGTGTCTGGAAAGCCATTAACAATAACTTCGCTGGCGTTGATAACGGCCAGCCAAAACTCACCCTGAACGGACAGGCAGAGTGGCGGCAGGCACTGACTGACCACCTGGGGTTGGATATTGGCCCGGATTGGTCTTATCGCGGCAGTCAGGCCATTGCCGTAGGAGGAACCGGCTTCTATCGCCTGCCTCCCTACTTCCTACTCGGCGCCCATGCGACCCTTCGCCCCTCATCCGGGCACTGGGAAGCAACGATTTACGCCTCGAACATTCTGAACCGCCAGTATTTCGAAAGCGGAGGAATGGCGACAACAACGTATTTCTACATTCCCGGCACACCACGCTTCATCGGCGGCCGCGTCTCCTGTGGCTTCTGAAACGCTCCGCTTGGAACCCGCCTATTGGCGCGTTCCAATCAGGCAACGGACCAGAGCCTTGAGATCCCGGATATTGACTTCGGTTTCAATGCTCTGGCTCCACAACGTATCCATGGCACGAAAGTGGATAGTGCTGAGAATCACATCCAGAACCGTATCCGCCGGATAACAGAAAGCTTCTTCGTCGCGCTTTTTTGCGCGCTCAAGAAAGCGATGCATTTGCTGTCGGGCCGGCTCAATACTGACTTCGCGTAGCACAGTCCCGAACTCCGGATTATGCACGGCTTCACCCAGCAACGTACCGTATGTCCGGCCCAGCGGCGTTGCAAGAAAGCGGATACGCGCTTCGATCAGCTGATCGACATCTCCCAGAAAACTGCCTGTATCGATTTCAGGCGTGAGGCTGAACTTCCATTGACGGATGGCATCAAAGAACATGGCCTGCTTGGTAGGCCAGCGACGATAGACCGTGGCAGTAGAAACACCGGCCTCTTTGGCCACTTTTCCGATCGTGAGGCCCTGATACCCTTCTTCTGTCAGGACCGCGGCAATCGCTGAAAGAATCGTATCCTTCAGCAGAAGATTGATTGGCCTGCCCGGTGAGCGACTGACCCTCATATCTGCCAGATGCGGCGGAAAAGCTTCCTTTACCGCTAAAGATGATGACTGGGACATGCCCTGCCTCCCTGATTGAATAAGGTCTTGTCTCTAGCCTTAACGAAACCGAGAGGCTTTCCACAAGCCTTAAGATTGGTGCGTTTCTCCTAAAAAACACCCCTCATGAAATTGTGAGCAGTGACCGGGAAAGTTAAGGCCACCTCATTTCTGTCTGGTTGAGACAGTATAGCGAAGTGTGTCCAACCTCTTTATAGATTTCTGCCAACGCGAGCCGGACTTTGCGATCAGGCGCCCGACCCGTCTGCATTGCAATTCTGGAAACATTGGGAAGAGTGAAACATGGCTATCGTGCGGGTTGTGATGATGCAGCGGGACGAAGGTACAGCCCTGGCGCGATGGATCACGCATTACGCATGGCTCTTTGGTTTCGAAAACCTCACCATCCTTGATAACGGCTCCGTCGATCCGCAGACACTTTCCATTCTCGACGCCGTTGAAAAGCAAGGCGTCACAGTCCGACGGGATCTAAACCAGCCGTATGATTTTCATCGGAAAGGTGGCCATCTAACCCGGATCATCCAAGGATGGGACGGACTTTACAATTATGATTTCGCTTTGCCGGTGGATTGCGATGAACTACTTGCTGTCTTTACCGAAGATGGCCTCTCTTTGGACAAGACCGCCATTCATGAAGCTTTTGACGCGCTAAAGGGTACGGATTGCGCGCTCAGAATTGATACATCCCTTTTCAATGTCCCAGGCCGGCCCGGCTGGTATGCTCCTATCAGGCACTTTCACAAGGGATTTGTAGCGGCCAAGACAATTTCCATCTGTGATGATGGGCAACATGAACCACGATCAGCGGTTCGGGATGAGTTCAAAAGCACCGTCTTCACCTATTTGCATAACCATCATCTTCCCTACACCGACTGGAGAGAACGCCTGAAAAACAAGGTTTCCGGGCTTGTCGATGTGAATGATGACGCTGCCCTACGCGCCTACCTGACCCAACCTCACGCCGAAGGCGCTCATGCTGTTGAGGCACTTCTGGGGACGCCTGAAGAGTATATGCATCTGTATGATGACAGCGTGCGTGTCTTCGTAGGCGTTGGCTCAACACCGATTACTTTTGTTGAAGGTCCAGAGGTGAAGGCGACGGTGTGGAACACCGACGCCTATCTGGCAGCCCACCCCGACGTAAAGCAGCACTATACGATCGGTGCGCTCCAGCATTATCTTCGCGATGGCTTCAGGGAAAAACGCCCTCTCACAGCATGACACACACGACGCTGAGCGGACTGGGCCGATCAATTAGAAGGTTGGCGGCGTACACGAACTAATCACTTCACAGGCTTCCTCGCTAATACAGCGGAAGCGATGGGGTTTGCGGCTATCAAAATAGTACGCGTCTCCCGGACCGAGAATATGTGACTGGTTTTCTACCGTCACCTCGACCTGACCACGAATAACAACACCAGCTTCCTCGCCGTCGTGTGCATAGGCAACACCTGTATCGGCCCCAGGCTCATAACGCTCGTGCAAGACCTGAAGCGAACGACCAAACAGGTTTCCTCCAACCTGTCGCAGGGAGATGCCGCTCTGCCCGATCTCAGTCAGGTCTTCGGCGGAATAAAAGTATTTTTCCTGCCCTTCCGTCTCGAAGCTGAAGAAATCTCCGAGTGTGACAGGAATGCCGTCCAGAACGCGTTTCAGCGTCCCGATCGAAGGGTTCATGTCCCCCGACTCAATCAGTGAAATTGTGGAATTGGTGACACCGGTGCGCTTGGCCAATTCGCGCTGGGAAAGATTTTTTGCAACACGAACAAGCCGCAACCGCTGACCAACATCCGTCACCATTCATTCTCCCACTCACCTGACATTCCGTCTCAGTATGTCATAACGATTTAGGAATGGAACATGGAAAAACACTGTTTCACCAACGAGATGTTGGCAAACTGCTTTTTCAGCACTCCCCTTTTCATTGATGCCTCCGGAGCCAACACAATGAAGTATGCGTGTTGAGCGAGGGTTCTTTTTCAAACAGCCCCCGTCTACCTACCCAGGATGTAATATTTTCCGCAGACTGAATTATAATGAATTTAGATGCGAAATTCTTTCGAAAATCTCGCAGACAAACGTTTCACGAAACAAGCCGGTTCATAGATCAAAGAGCGGTAAGACTTCGCCAGATCATATACGTGGCCACTACGAAGATCACACCAGCAAAAAACGTCGTAAGCGCACCCCCTGCTCCAGCCAGGCGTCGGGCCGCAGAGGTTCCAAGCGTACTACCAAGTACACCACCCAGAACGAAAAGCGCGCCCATCGTCCAGTCAACATACCCCGACAACATATAACTCAGGGCTGTACTCGCCCCAAAAGCGGCCACTGCAACCAACGATGTTCCGATTGCATTCAAAATTGGCATTCTCGTGCAGGCAACCAGCGAAGGGACAATGAGAAAACCGCCGCCGATGCCAAAAAAGCCCGACAGGAGCCCCGTTGCCGTTCCGCTTGCCATGACCTTGGGCATATTGTCGCGATTACAGGCTGCCCCAGCGATGCCCGGATTCCGCCGTCCCCGCAGCATCAGAATACCCACGACAATCATCAGCACCGCAAAGCAAAGCAGCAGCTTTTGCCCGTCAACAGCCTTGCCCAGCGCAGCGCCAACCAAGGCTCCCACCACACCAAATGGCGCGAAAACTGCTGCGCAACGCCATTTGACGGTTTTCTGCCGGGCATGACTGACAAGCCCTGCCAGCGCATTGACGGCGACTGCCATCGCACTCGTCCCGATCGCGACATGGGGGTTTTTCACCCCCACGACATAGACCATCAGCGGAACAGCCAAAATAGAGCCACCGCCGCCGATCAATCCCAGCGTAAAGCCGATAATGACGCCACAGAACAGTTCAAGCGCGATTTGCATCAAAGCAGCCAATACTTACTTTTTGCCGGACTTCAGAGCCTTCGGAGCCACAAAGAGCTCATGCCCCTTGAGCATGCCTTTCCAGTAAAGAGCCGGCATGATGTATTTTTTAAGCCACCAGGCCAGACGGGTCGCTTTCTGGCCATTGAGCAGCCACTTCGGCAGCGTCGGCGCCAATTTTCCACCATAGGCGAACTCAGCAAGAACAATCTTGCCGTTCTCAACGGTCAATGGGCATGCACCATATCCATCATATCCAGACACCAGGTTCTTACGCTGCAGGAATGCCAGAACGTTTGTAGCAACAACGGGAGCCTGCACACGCACAGCTGCCGCCGTCTTGGCGCAGGATGCTCCAATCACGTCACCAAGAGCAAAGACCTGCGGATACCGGACATGCTGGAGCGTTTCCGGATTCACCTCAACAAAACCGTCCGACCCGGCAATGGCGCTCTCCCTAACAACCTTAGGAGAAACCTGCGGCGGCACGACATGCAGCATGTCAAACGTGCACTCCACGCGCTCCACGCCAGCATCCGTCTTCCGCTCAAAAACAGCCGTCCGTGCAGGGCCATTCACTTCAACAAGCTTTGAACCCAGATGAAGTGCGATACCGTAATCCCGCACATAATCCATCAAAGACGGCACAAACTCTTTCACCCCGAACAGACCCGGCGTTGCCGTATTGAATGCGACGGAGATATTCTTCAACACCCCCCGACGACGCCAGGCGTCACTGGCCAGATACATGGCCTTTTGTGGAGCGCCTGCACATTTGATCGGCATAGGCGGCTGCGTGAAAATCGCCTTACCGCCTTTGAGCTGTTCAACCAGCTGCCACGTGTAAGGCGCCAGATCAAAGCGATAGTTGGACGTCACTCCATTCTTGCCAAGCGTTTCGCTGAGACCAGGGATAGCATCCCAGTTCAGGGAAATGCCTGTCGCTACAATCAGAGCATCATAGGACAGAACCGTGCCGTCCTTCAGCACGACCTCACGCGCCTCGGGTCGAAAAAGCTCAACAGACGTTTTCAGCCAGACGGCGCCTTTGGGAATCAGGTCCTGTTCCCGACGTCGTGTCTGCGATGCCTTGAAAACACCGCCACCTACAAGCGTCCAGCCCGGCTGATAAAAATGCTCTTCGGAAGGCTCGACAATACCAAGAGCGAGGGTGGAGTTACGTTTGAGCAGACTGGCAGAAACGGAAAGGCCGCCCGCACCACCACCAATAACCAGAACCTGGAAATGCCGAGCGCCTTCACGAGCAGCCATAGTTGGAGCAGGTACGGCCTCCAGACGCGATTTCAGTCCACCCAGATCAATACCGGCCCGTGCGGCTTCCGCCAGAATCTCCGCAGCAGGACGAGTACCAGCTTCCGCAAGCGCCCAGAGCTGTGCTGCGCGCGTTCCGGAGCGACAATAGCCAACGACTGGAGCCGGAAGTGACGCAAGTGCTTCTCTAGCCTGCAAGACCTGAGCATCACTCGGTACCGTCCCGGCCTTCACCGGAATGGCCAGAAACGCTAACCCTTCTGCCTTCGCTGCGGCTTCGACAGAAGCGGCATCGGGCTGGTCTGGCGCCTCACCATCCGGACGAAACGAGACAATGCTCCGAAATCCTTCCGCTTTGAGGTCCGCAACATCCTGCGGCGTGACCTGAGGGGAAACAGCGTAGCGATCCGTAAGAGAAGTGGTTGGCATGACGTGCTCTCCGACAAAAATATCTTGGTAGATCAACCTGCTCAGAGGCGATTAACGGGTATCTTGATGTAGCTGATGCCGTCAGCTTCCGGCTCCGGCATGTGACCGCCGCGCATATTGACCTGCACTGAGGGCATCAGGAGTTTCGGCATGGCAAGAGTAGCGTCCCGCGTTGTGCGCATCGCCACGAAATCTTCCTCACTCACACCATCATGAACGTGAATGTTGTGCTCACGCTCCAGAGCCACCGTAGTCAGCCAGGCGTACTCGTCGCGCTCTGGCGCTTTATAGTCATGGCACAGGAATAGACGTGTTTCCGGAGGAAGAGACAGCAGACGGCGGATGGAATGGTAAAGCTGGCGTGCGTCCCCACCGGGGAAATCCGCACGGGCTGTCCCGAAATCCGGCATGAAAATCGTGTCGCCCACGAAGGCACAGTTTCCAATTACGAACGCCATGTCCGCAGGTGTATGGCCTGGTACGTGCAACACCGTGACCGGCAGGTCACCAATGGCAAAGGTCTCGCCATCATGGAAAAGGTGGTCAAACTGAGATCCATCGCGTGCAAACCGGGTGCCTGCGTTGAAGATCTTTCCAAACACATTCTGGACACGCACGATGTTCGCGCCAATTCCCAACTTGCCGCCCAGCTGTTCCTGTAACCACGGGGCTGCAGACAGATGATCGGCGTGCGCATGGGTCTCCAGCTGCCAGTCAACAGACAGCCCTTCCCGACGCACATAATCCACAATCGCCTGCGCAGAGCCATTAGACGTCCGACCCGCAGCGGCATCGTAGTCCAGTACACTATCCAGGATCGCAGCACGCCTGGTGACCGGGCAGTGAACAACGTGACTGGCGGTATTTGTCGCTTCATCGAAGAACGTGCAAACTACAGGAGATGGAACCTCACCACTCTGCACACGTCCGATCTGGGCAGTTGCAGCTTCAATGGCAGCATCAGGCATGACGTTTTCACCTTTGGAGTTACAGTTTCCAAGAAAACAATTATGTGTTTAATAAAGTCATAAACTATCAACAGTCAAGACCCGGACAGGCTGGATACAGCATCATGACAGGCCCCCTCACTGAAGACTCCGCCTTTTTTCCCCTTCGCATTGGCGACGAAGCCCCAGACTTTACGGCCCGCACGACCCACGGTGAATTCGTTCTCAGTTCACTCAGAGGCCGGTGGGTCATGCTGTTTGCACACCCAGCGGATTTTACCCCCGTATGCACCAGTGAGTTTATTGCTTTTGCTAAGGTAGAAACCTTTTTCCAAGAGCGAAACTGCGTTCTCCTCGGGCTATCCGCAGACAGCCTTCCCGCTCATCTGGCGTGGATTACGGCCATTGAAGATCGTTTCAATGTCCGCATTCCCTTTCCGATTGTGGAAGACCCATCCATGGAAGTCGCCCGCGCCTATGGCATGATGGATCTGGAAGCACAGGACAGCGCCACGGTGCGTTCCGTCTTCTTCATCGATCCAACGGGCATCATTCGCGCCATTCTGAGTTATCCGGCCAGCGTTGGCCGGTCAGTGGCAGAACTGCAGCGTATGCTTTCCGCCCTGCAGGAAGTTGATCGCTCCAACGTCCTGACACCTGAAGGCTGGCAGCCAGGCCAGGCTGCCATAGCGCCTCCTCTCCAGACCCAGGAAGCAGTTCAGAAAGCAGGTCCGAACTGGTTCCTTCAGCCGAAAAAGCCGCGCCCATGACTCTTCTTGCCCTTGAAGAAAGCCGAAACCTCGCTGAATGGCTGCGCCTGCTCGCCCAGCCACAGCGCCTCATGATTCTGTCCGCCCTGCTAGATGGCTCCCATGCCGTCAGTGAGATCGAAACCATGACGGGCATAGGCCAACCGACCCTGAGCCAACATCTTGGCACACTCCGCCGCAGTGGATTGATTGAGTCCCAGCGAGAGTCCCGCGCGATCAGCTATTGCATGGCGGATACGCCAGATGCTGCGCGCGCCAGAATGCTCATCATGACGCTTCGTCCTGACGGACTGGCAGTCTCACCAACTGCAACCACTCCACTACGAAAATCCAATACGCAGCGCTCTTCGCTTGAAGGAGCAAGATTTGCCCGCATCGTCCGCCCCCTCCCCCGGTGATCAGAATGCGGACCGCATAGGGTTCTTTTTCAACATAAAAACAGCCGGAAACTGTCCCGCTTATCAGACGCTTTTATACGGAATAAGGAGAAGGTTCATGACCCGTTACCTGATGCTTCTGGCCTGCCTCACCGGTTTTTCCGCCCTGTCTGGCACGGCGTCAGCCGCGACACGCGACGAGCAGAAACAGGCGTGCCAAGGCGATGCCATCCGCCTGTGCACTTTTGCCATCCCCAACGAAGCCAAAATTACGGCCTGCATGAGGAAAAAGATGGATCAGCTCAGCCCGAAATGCCGGGCGATGTTTGAACCTGCTCCCCAGAAAAACACCGCTACGACAAAACCCAAAAACTGAGACGCTTACCCTCTTGTCGTAATTGTGAAGATAGGCGGAGAGTGGGCGGGCCAGTATTTGCCTAAAGCACCTGCACATAGGAGCCTTCGCGTTCTTCAGTCAGGATTGCACGAAGGCAGCGTTTTCATTATTGGATAACATATGAAAACAACCCGTCAGTACGGTCGTCGCAAGGTTACGCTCAAGGATGTAGCGGCACAGGTCGGGGTGTCTCATACGACAGTCTCGAACGCTTATATCCGGCCGGGTCAACTCTCGGCTGCGCTGAGGGAAAAGATCTTCGCGGCTGCGCAGGAGCTGGGATATACAGGCCCTGATCCAGCAGCGAAGCAGCTTGCAACCGGGCATTCCGGTGCTCTGGGCTTCCTTTTCAGTGAAGACCTTCCATACGCGTTTTCTGATCCGGCTGTTCTGGCAGTTCTGAATGGCGTCGCGAAAAGCTGTGACGAGATGGAAACCGATCTCGCCCTGATTTCAGCAGGCAGCAGCCTTCGCAACATGAACACACCTGTTTCGCTCGGCAATGCTGCGGTCGACGGATACATCCTCTATTCCGTGGCCCCCGACAGTCGATGCGTTCTGATGGCGCAACAGCGAAACGTGCCACTCGTTGTGGTGGATCAGCCTCGTCTGGACAACGTGCCATATGTTGGCATCGATGATCGCGGAGCAGCCTACAATGCTGCAAAAACGCTTCTTGAGCTGGGACACCGTCGCTTTGGTATCCTGTCTCTCAAAACAGCCCATGACGACTATTTCGGCATTCTAACCGCCAAGCGTCGCGCCAATATTGCTCACAGCACGATTGCCATGCGCCTGGAAGGGTATCTGACAGCTCTGCAGGAAGCGGGCATCGCGCCTGAAAATGTGCCTGCCTGGGAAATTCCGATCAATTCTGAAGAGTCCGGCGCGGAAGGTGCGCGCTTCCTGCTGAACCGTCAGAATGCACCAACAGCCATTCTGGCAATGAGTGACCGCGTCGCAATTGGCGCCATGCAGACGATCCGTGCCGCAGGTCTCAGCATTCCTGAAGACGTGTCGATTTTTGGATTTGATGACATTCCCGCCGCTGCCCTGGCGGACCTCAGCACGATCCGCCAGCCTCACGAACGCAAAGGCATGGAGGCAGTCCGTCTCCTGACCCAGCAGGACGGCGGGCAGAACAAGAACGTCATTCTGGAAACAGAACTCGTCACCCGCGGCAGTATTGGTCCAGCCCCGAAGGGCTGAACTACACCGTATCAGCGAGCGACGTTCAGCAGTTCGGCAATACTGTCGATCCGGAAATCCGGTTTGAGGTCGATGCACTGGGTAGCAGACCCGTGCCCGTAACTTGCCCAACAGGACGCAATCCCACTATTGCGGGCAAACCCGAGATCGGCAGCCGTATCGCCGACCATCAGGAAATCTGATGCGGGGACTTCGGGGAATAACGGGCGCACACGGTCCGTCATGACGCGGGGATCTGGCTTATGAGGATAGTCTGGTTCGGAACCCATCACATTACTGATCCAGCCACCAAGACCAAAGCGCTCAATACTGGCATGGACAGTAGGAGCATGCTTGTTGCTCAGAATGACAAGCGTCGCCCCTGCAGCCTTCAGGTCGTCAAGTACTGACTTGACCCCATCAAACAGAACGGTCTCTTCCTGATCAGCCTTGGGATAATATGTCCGATAATGACGGACAAAAGCCTGCGCATCATCTGCCTCACTGTCAGGAACGATCGCCTGAAACAGCGTTTGAAGCGTCCCACCCTTTGAAAGCTGATGCTTCAGAACGTCTGATGAAGGACCTTCGTAGCCACTGGCTTCGAAGGCTTCCTTCAGGCTGCGAAGAATGGCCGGCTGCGTTTCCGCCAGCGTACCATCGTAGTCGAGAAGAACGATCGGGAATCTTGTCATCCCCTTTTGTCACCCTGTTCGCAAAGGAAATCCAGCCCTCCCCTCCTTACTCGGGACGGCGCCCGAGAAGGCGGCAAAGGGCTGACGCTGTATCCGCATGATTCAACGTATAGAAATGGAACTGCTCCACCCCTTCAGCCTTGAGAGTCTGGCAGAGGCGGTCAGCAACAGTGGCTGCCACAAGAGCACGCGTCTGCGGCGTCTCATCCAGACCATCGAACAGATCGCGCATCCACTGCGGAACATTCGCGCCGCACATCTCTGCAAATTTCCAAGCCTGCGCAGCACTTCCCACTGGCAGAATACCAGGAACGACCGGCCGGTCTATTCCAATCGCGGCAGCGCGGTCCCGGAACCTGAGAAACGTTTCCGCGTCAAAGAAGAACTGCGTCAGTGCCCGATCTGCACCCGCATCAATCTTTGCGCGCAGATGCTCCAAGTCTGCCTGAGGACTCAGAGCTGCCGGATGCGTCTCCGGATAGGCTGCAACGGAGATTTCAAAAGGCGCAATATCCTTGAGACCCCGAACCAGATCCACGGCACCCGCATATCCTTCCGGGTGAGGCTCATATACCCCACCCGCTGAGGGTGGCGGATCGCCGCGCAGAGCCACAATATGCTTCACGCCCGCATCCCAATATGCGTGCGCCACTGCGTTCACGTCTTCTTTGGATGCGCCTACACAGGTCAGATGCCCTGCCATTGGCGCGCCGGTTTCCCGAACCATCTCCTTCAGGGTGGCCAAGGTGCGGTCTCGTGTTGAACCGCCTGCCCCATACGTGACGGACATAAACTGCGGCCCGAATCCTGCGAGTGTCTTTGCATTGTCAAGCAGAGTGGCAGCAGATTTCTCTGTCTTGGCTGGAAAAAACTCGAACGAAATTGCGGGCAGAGGCCCTGTCTGTGCAGGCATCACGCCAGCTCCTTGTTCAATAATTCAAATCAGTCGGGGCGTTGGCCAAGCCAGAGCTTGACGGTCAGTGCGCCTGCAAGAGCGACAGGTTCTGCGGAGATTAAGCCGGCAGCCTGAAACCACGCGGCAATCTGCGCATCTGTAAATCCAAGCCGGACATGCGCGTCCCGCGTGCGAAGCTCCTCCCGGTTATGGGAGGCAAAATCGACAACCAACAACCGACCTTTGGCGTCCAGAATGCGTGCAGCTTCTGCAATCACAGCCGCAGGATGCTGCGCGTAGTGCAGAACCTGATGCATAACCGCAACATCGGCCGAGCGATCCGGTAAAGGCAGTACCTGAAAATCTGCCTGTCGCAGATCAGCCTGCTCCAGCCCCGCTGCCGCAAGTTTCGTGCGGGCAAGACGCAGCATCGCCGGACTGCGATCAAACCCGATGACTGTGCTTGCTCCGGCTCCAAGCAACTCCATCATGCGCCCGGTTCCAGTGCCGATATCCACAAGCCTGCCAACCGGAGACACGGACAGCCTCTTCACGATGGCCGCTTCGACTTCCCGTTCAGAAACATGCAACGAGCGCAGTGCATCCCACTCCGCCGCATGGGTCTCAAACCAGTCTTCTGCAGCAGTAGCACGAACGTTTCGGATCGCCTGTAAACGAATACGATCTGCGTGGATTTCCGCAGGCTCACGCACTGTCCACCGATCAAGCGCCATGAAGACAGGCTCCAGAACGTCCGTGGCACCCAACGTCAGAAAAACCCAGCTTCCTTCCTTGCGACGTTCAATCAGAGCAGCATCAGCCAGAATTTTTACGTGCCGTGAGACGCGAGGCTGGCTTTGCCCCAGAACCTGCGCCACCTCACCGATGGACAGTTCCATTTCATGCAGAAGAGCCAGAATCCGCAAACGGGTCTTATCTGCGAGGGCCTGAAAGATGGTAAGCGCTTGCTCCATGGGGATTACATATAAGGAGTTCTTTATATGAGCAAGATCATTAATCTCTTTCTGAAAACCCACCATTCATGAGACTTGTCATAGGCTTTATGGTTAGTCCCACACGTGACATGACCAAGACGGAAACCAAGGCAGTTGGTATTGAGATGCGCCACGACTGCATTTGATCGCCTGGACCGGCTCTTCTTTCCGTTTACGAGCAGATTCGGAAGGGTCTGAGACAAAAAGGCCCAGACTGACGAACCCTGTCATGTTCTGGATTTACCAGAACATGCTGCTGCGGCTTTCAGGAACGCAGGACAGCATGGGCTGCCACAGCCTACTTTCATGCGCCCACAAAAGAGCCAACAGATGGGGTTTCATCCACCCCATCACACACACACTGATCTGAGGCCAGATACCGCTTGCACCTCAGGCGCATATTCTATGCCAGACCCACCCTCAAAACAGGAAGGCAAGGCACGCCATGGGACATTAGTTCTGGCTTGCAACCAGCGCTTTGATCCCTGGAAGAATAGCAATCAGCAGTCCCCCTGGAGGCTGCTCGCGCCTCAGGGACAACAGATGATTGGATGAATTGTGGAACAGTTCTTCCTGTGCAGCGATCAGGTGCTGCGCATCCAGCCGCCAGGCTGTTCCTGAGGCTCCATTCAGAACATTCAATCCCGCATTGGAGAGAGCCGCAACCGTATGAGATACGGGCGTAACCTCCTCCAGAGCAGGCACATCTGCGGCAATCGCGACGAAAGCTTCATCATTGGCAGCCCAGCTTGCCAGCATGGCCTTCAAGGGAGCCTTTAAGCTCTTTTCACCCGCGACATACCGTTTAGCCATGTCGTTGAAGCGGATAGCCTCAAAAGCATCCGGATCGGCAATAGCGACCGGCGCCGACAGCATGGCATCGCCACTTTTGGACGCCAGACGATTCAAGGCGTAATTGCGCACCGGAACCGTAACACTCAGAAGCGTGGAGAGAGGGCCGGTATGCGCAGGTGCCAGAGCCTCCTTCAACGCATTTTCATGCTGCGCGGCTTGCAAACCCGTTGATTGGAGTTCTGCCATGATCACAGGCAGCCGGCGCTCCAGATCATCCACATCCCGCACGTTTTCAGAAGACCAGAACCGCTCGGCCAGAGCTGCGGTACGGGGCCACAGACGGGCATCCAACATGTTTTCGGAGACAACTTCCGTCCAGAGCGCGGCTTCTGCACCCAGAACCATTTTCTTCTGGTCATCGGTCAAAGGCGCTGCATTCGGGTCCTGAATGAAAGCCTGAAGCAGCGGGGTGATCTTCGGATGTGTCTCCGCCAGTTCTTCTGGCGTGATGCCATTCGCCTTCGTGTCATACGGATCAATGGCGTAATGCGTCCGGGACGGAGTCAACATATCCAGATAATAGCCCGAAGACACGACAACCGGATGCCCGGCCTGTGTGGCAGAACCCGTCCACTTTGAACCGCGCCACCCTTCCACAACAACGTTTTTGGGAATTGGCGCTTCGCTGACTTCGTCCCACCCCATCATGACGCGGCCCTGGCTGGACAGGATCTTTTCCACCTGCGCCGTGAAGGCTGCCTGAAGGGCTGGTGCATCCTTGTATCCGTGCACCTTCATATAGGCCGCAATTTTTGGATTGCTGGTCCACTGAGTGCCCAGAACCTCGTCACCACCCGAATGGAAATAATGATCCGGGAAGAGTGTTTCCATTTCCGCATAAAGCGCACGAATGAATGTCAGCGTCTTGGGATTGGTTGGGTCCATCGCCGGGTTGTTCAGGTTTTCACCCACGGCGTTGACCTCGGGCAGTGGCTGGGCCGCCAGTTCCGGATAGGCCTGCAACACCGCAAGCGCATGACCCGGCACGTCAAATTCAGGCACAACGCGGATACCGCGATCCGCAGCATACGCCACAATGTCTCGAACCTCAGCCTGCGTATAATACTGCCCGTGCGATCCAACGCTCGTCAGCTTCGGGAAAACACGGCTCTCCACACGGAAGCCGGTCCCGTCATTCAGATGCCAGTGCAGCACGTTAAGCTTCAAAAGCTCCATGGCATCAAGCTGACGTTTGACGGCCTCTACAGAAGCGAAATGCCGGGACACATCCAGCAGAAGGCCACGCCATGCAAAGCGTGGAGCATCATCAATATGCAGCCGTTCTACCACCACCCCATCTGATGTTTTCTGAACTAGCTGCAGAAATGTGGCCAGCCCGTGCACAACGCCTGCCGGCCCATCAGCTTCCAGATGGGCGCCATCCGCTGATGTCGTGAGAGCATAATGCTCTTTGGCCCCAACCGTGAGATAGACCGGATCATAAGATGCACTAATATGCAGAACGTACGGGCCACCATGCGCAGAAGATGCGCCTGTCAGAGCACCAAGCCGTTGAGCAAAACGGGCTGCAGCTCTTTGCAAAAGGGGGGACGGCGGGGTGGCCCAGACAATCCGGACACCTCCCGCAAGGGATGCGACACCATTGGACGCCGAGACGGATTGCGGCACAGGCATCAGAGCAGGTGCTGCCTGGGCCATGCCTCCAAAAACCGTGCCAGCCAGCAAAGCACTCCCCAGACACACTTTCTTCCAGAAAGAACCATAAGGGAAAGGCGTGGTCCGGGTCATTCAAGGCTTCCTTGCAGTTACGGATCAGTATCTGAAACGATTTTCACCGTATCACTCTGCCTTATCGTGTCACTCCGGCGGCAGAGCTGCAAGCATGCGACGCGCATCCTCAGTTCGAAGCGTAATGCCGTAAAACTGACGATAGAACTGCTGCATCTTTGCAATCATTCGGGCCTCATCCACATGGCCCGTCTGAACAATCTGGCGTGCCCAGTTGACCTGCAAAAGCAATTCAGGGCTGTACCGATCCCACGGGAAAATTCCCGCCGGATTGCGGTAAACACGGCCAGCTTTAACAGCGGCGAGCTGAGACCAGACGCCATCGTTGGCAAGCTGGGCAGGATCCCCTGCATTGGCGCCCACAATAATGATGTCCGGGTTCCAGGAGAGAACCTGCTCAACAGAGACAGGCTGCTTGTTTCCATGCACGCCCACAGCCGCATTGCGTCCACCAGCAGAACGGATCCACTGGTCGATAATGCTCTGATCTCCATCCACGCGCAGAGGTTTCAGGGATTCAACGTGAAGGACTTTGGGCCCTTGCGGATTGGTTGCGGCCTGCGAAATTTCTTTAAGGAAAGCCACACGATAAGCCTGCGCGCGCTGCGTCGCCAGGGGCGTCTGAAGAAGGGTAGCCGTGCTATCCACACATTCCAGAAGCCCGATGAAACGGTCAAAGCCCTCAGGGACAACATGCAGACCAACCTTGGAGAGCGCCGCGACGGAATGGCTCGATGCGGTGACAAACACCAGATCCGGCGCGAGACGTAAAAGCTCTTCTCCGTTCAGATTCCCCGGATCCAGCGGCTGTGCTTTGGAAAGAGACGGTACCAGACGGAACATCCACGGCATGATTGATGGCTTGGCGACCGTCGCAATGATCTTGTCCTGCGCGCCGAGCATAATGAGCGTGGCGTTATGGGCATACCATCCCTCCACCAGGCGTGTGGGAGGAGCAGCGAATGCTGTGGTGGCCATGAGCGAAAGACCCAGGAGCCCTCCCACCAGTCGAGACAGTCTCATCATTCACTCTCCTCACGATGGAAAAAACGTTTCCCGGCATGATCAATCTGCGCCAGAGGAACGCCATAAAGACGGGACATCCGTTCAGCCGTCACAATAAGCTCGGGTGGGCCGTCCGCCACAACTTGCGCTTCCTCTAAAATAAGGGCGCGATGGCCGGCGGAAAAGAATTCTTCCGGCCGGTGGGACGTCAGAAGAATGAGATGTCCTTCAGCGGCCAGTTCTGCAAGCAGACTCATCAAACGAAGCTGATGACCATAGTCCAGACCGCTCATTGGCTCATCAAGAAGAAGCCCGACAGCTTCCTGTGCAAGGGCCCGCGCCAGTACGACACGCTGCTTTTCGCCGCCGGATAGTTCAGTCACCGGACGCTCTGCCAAGGCCAGAAGTCCCAGACGATCCATGGCCTGATCAACGCGGAGCCGGTCTTCCGCTCCGAGGCGCCCTGCCACGCCATGATGGGGAATACGCCCCAGTTCAACCATCCGCCGGACCGTGTAAGGAAACGTCATCGCGTGTGCCTGAGGCACATACGCCAGACGCCGCGCCACGTCTAAAGGCCGCAAAGATGATAACAGCGTACCTTCCAGATAAACCGCACCGGACGTCGGTTTAAGCACCCCCATCAGAATGCGCAAAAGGGTGCTCTTACCCGCGCCATTGAGGCCAAGAAGCCCAATCAGTTCACCACGCTGGAACGTCAGGCTGACATCATTCAGCACCACGGATCGAGACGATCGTTTCAGCGTAATACCCTTGCAGGACAGAAAATCGCCACTCATGTCGCGTCTCCGCGGAGACGACGGAGCACGAGAATGAAGGCAAGTGCACCGAAAAGCTCCGTCATGATCCCGAGTGGCACTTCTCCGGAGGTCAGGCTGCGCGACACGGTATCCGCCAGCAGAACGCCGGCGGCTCCCAGCAAGGCACAAACCGGCATCATCCGCCGATGCTCCGCACCCGCCAGCATTCTGGAAATATGAGGCACCAGAAGTCCGACCCAGCCAATAATACCCGCCATGGAAATCGTCATGGCACAGGCCAATGTCGCCAGTAAAATGACGAAAGGCCGCATAATCTGAACAGGAACACCCAAGCTCCGCGCTTCATCGTCCCCGAGAGAAAGTACATCCAGTAACGGGGCAAGTAAAACCAATACGGAAACCAGAACAAGCACTGGAACAGTCAACCAGGAAAGCTCTTTCCATCCCGTCTGGGACAGTGTCCCCAGTAGCCAGCTCACAACAGCAGGCAACTGATCCATCGGATCAGCGGTATATTTCACAAGAGACAGAAGCGCTGTGAAAACGGCATTGGCCACAAGGCCACCCATCAGCAATGTCAGGAGGCCCCCCTGTGGCAACAGACGGGAAATGGAAATTCCAGACCCCACGGCCACGACACCACCAGCAAACGCACCGATCTGAACCCATGCAGGTGACGCCCCCAGAACAATCATGAGTGCTGCTCCAAACGCGGAGCCACTCAGAACACCCAGAAGGTCAGGCGAAACAAGGGGATTTCGAAGGACAGCCTGATAGGTTGCGCCACCGCAGGATAGCGCACTTCCCACCAGAATTCCGGCCACAACCCGCGGCAACCGAACCTGCTGAATCACAGCATCGGCAACAGGATCATGCCCACCCCAGAGGTGAAGCAACCGCCCAAGCACCATCACCACACGATGCGGAGACAGCGGGTAACGGCCGCAGCACAGGGCCAACACAATGGACAGCAAAAGAGCCCCGCCCGCGAGGCTCCGGACATACGCCGGACGATTGAAAATGAGCCGCCCTTTCACACACAGGATCTGCCCTACTCTACTCCGGCACAGACGCCCTCGGAAACAGGGCACGTTTTCTTTCCATGCGACAGGATTGCGAACAGTCCCGGAAGAACCCATTCATTTTGGCACTGGGTGACAAAATATTCAATCAGGCCGAATCGTTTTTTCAAGAGTGAACAGACAATGACACACCGATATAGGACCAATAAAATCCCTATTTTGAAATATGAATATTGGCGCATCATCTCGTAAATTTGAGTGAACACCCTCCCCATTTGTGTGACATTGAAACCCACTCCCGATGAAAACTGCACTTTGACCACGCGCAGGCCGAATTTTGAGTTATCTCAATCTTCCCTTTCTGGCGCCCGTGCCATATTGAGGGGAACAATCATCCGTCACGTTGTGGACGGCAGTTTTTCAAACAGTGCCGGGACAGTACAAGAATGCTCAAACGGATAGCCGCCAGTATTGTGGGCCTCGGTGCAGTGGGCGGCCTCGGTTTCCTCGCCTATGCGTGGTACCCCGCAATCGCCCCCATCTCCCCTCCCGCTGCGGCCTCTTTTTCCGCAGACGCCATCAAGCGTGGCGAAATCGTTGCCGCCGGTGGATACTGTGCCGAATGTCACACCCGCGTGGATGGCACCCCCGGCCCCGAATTGGCCGGTGACTTCAAGATGGCCACCCCATTCGGCGACATCTTTTCTTCCAACATCACGCCTGACCCGGAATGGGGTATCGGCAACTGGTCTCTGGAAGCCTTCAAGCGTGCCATGAACAAGGGCATTGCCCGTGATGGCTCACAGCTTTACCCGGCGTTCCCGTTCGACCATTTCACAAAGGTCAACGATCAGGACGTTTCGGACCTGTATGCATATCTGATGACGCGTCCAGCCGTACACCTGAAGCCGCGTGACAACACGGTCCCCTTCCCGATCAACATCCGCCTGATCGGTCAGGGTTTCTGGAAGCTCCTGTTCTTCACACCGGGCCGCTACCAGAACGACCCGAAGCATGACGCACAATGGAACCGCGGGGCCTATCTGGCCGAAGGTAACGCCCATTGCGGTGCCTGCCACACGCCACGTAACCTTCTGGGTGCCGAGAAGCTGAGCCATGCTTATGACGGTGCTGTCATTGATGGCTGGATTGCGCCGCCGCTGAACGAAAACAACCCAACGCCGGTTGTCTGGACGGAAGACGAGTTCTTCCAGTACCTGCGCTTTGGCGTCGCTCCGCTGCATGGCTCCGCTGCTGGCCCGATGTCTCCGGTGCCGCATCGCTTCCTGTCCAAGATTCCGGAAGACGATGTGCATGCCATTGCTCATTATTATGCAGACGTCGCGAAGGCTGCACAGCGCTCCCAGGGCGATCAGGCTGCCATTGCCCGGGCCATGCAGATGTCCGGCAAGGATCTGACTGGCCCGCAGACACTGGATGCGGATGCGCGCCTGTATCAGGGGGCCTGTGGCGCCTGCCATTACAATTCCGGCCCGATGCCGGTCTCCGGCCGCCCGGAACTGGCTCTGAACAACGCACTTTGGCTGGATGAGCCGAACAATCTCTTCCAGGTGATGCTGCATGGCATCGGCGCTGCCGAAGGTCAGGACAACATCGCCATGCCAAGCTTCTACACGGCCCTTTCGGACCATGACATGGCCCGCATCGCCGCGTATCTCCGCCGCACCCGCACCACTCTGCCCCCCTGGACGGATCTGGAAAAGAAGGCCGCGGCTGCCCGCGCCACGCTGTCCGCACCGCCCGTTAACGCCTCGCACTGATCCGGGCAGGACAGGGAAAACGAAATATGACCACGAAATTTGAACTCAACGGACAGCCTGTTTCGGTCGATGCACCGGATGATACCCCTCTGCTGTGGGTCTTGCGGGATGAACTGAACCTGACCGGCACCAAGTTTGGCTGCGGCATCGGCGAATGTGGTGCCTGCACCGTTCATGTCGGTGGGCGCGCCACACGGTCCTGCATCACGCCGCTCTCTTCCATCGAAGGCGCTTCGATCACCACGATCGAAGGTCTCGATCCGGAAGGCAATCACGTCGTGCAGGTCGCTTGGCGTGACCAGCAGGTGCCGCAGTGCGGCTACTGCCAGTCCGGCCAGATCATGCAGGCCGCAAGCCTTCTGAAAGATTATCCGAAGCCGACGGATGAAGAGATTGACGGCGTCATGGGCGGCAGTCTCTGCCGTTGCATGACGTATGTCCGCATCCGCAAGGCCATCCAGGAAGCAGCTGCCGCGCAGCAGGGAGGCGCCACCAATGGCTAAGATCGAACAGATCGCCAAGAGATCCGACGCAGGCCGCCTGTCTCGCCGCAGTTTTCTGATGACGGCAGCAGGCGCAGGTCTGATGTTCGGTTTCGCCCGCAAGGCCGAAGCTGCGCAGACATACCCGTCCGCCATGCCGCCGGAAGCCGCGTTCGAGCCGAACATGTGGTGCGCCATCGCGCCGGACGGCTCCATCAACGTGAACGTTGTCCGTGCCGAGATGGGTCAGCACGTCGGCACCGCCCTCGCCCGCATTATTGCGGACGAAATGGAAGCTGACTGGGATCACATCAAGATCACGGAAGTGGACACCGCTCCGAAATGGGCCGGCAAGTTCGTAACCGGCGGTTCCTGGTCTGTCTGGGATACGTGGGACACGTTCCGTCAGGCGGGTGCCGCAGCCCGCACGATCATGCTGGAAGAAGGCGCAAAGCTGCTCGGCACAACGCCGGACAAATGCGTTGCCCGCAACAGCACGGTCACGACTGGCAGCAAGAGCGTCTCCTACGGTGAGATCGTTTCCAAAGCCAAGCCGACGCGCAGCTTCACGGCTGACGAAATGGCCAAGCTGCCACTTAAGCCTGCCAGTGAGCGTCGCCTGATCAGCAAGCCGGTTCCTGCTCTGGATATTCCGGACAAGACGACCGGCAAGGCCATTTACGGCATCGATGTGAAACTCGAAGGGATGGTCTATGGCCGCCCGAAGATGCCGCCGACGCGTTATGCCGCAAAGGTGCAGTCCGTCGATGACAGCGAAGCCAAGAAGATCCCGGGCTACGTCCGCTACGTTATTCTGGATGACCCTTCGGGCATCGTTCCGGGCTGGGTCGTGGCTCTGGCCAAGACCTATCCAGCCGCCATCAAGGCTGCGGACGTTCTAAAGGTTCAGTGGAATCCCGGTCCGACGATCAATGTCTCGGAAGCAGACATCATCGAGCATGGCCGCAAGCTGATTGCAGATCAGAGCACTGGCGCTCGCGTCTTCAACGATAAGGGTGTGGACGAGGCATTTGCCCATCCGGCACACTCCTTCGAACGCAGCTACACCTGTGCCTCTGTCGCGCATTACCAGCTTGAGCCGGTCAATGCGGTGGCCCGTCATATTGATGGCATGTGGGAAATCCACACCGGCAACCAGTGGCAGTCCCTCGTTCTACCGCAGCTCTCCAAGGCGCTTCAGGTGCCCGAAGAGCAGGTTGTCATGCGCACTTACCTGCTGGGCGGCGGGTTTGGTCGCCGCCTGAATGGTGATTATTCCATCCCGGCAGCTCTGGCGTCCAAGGCCATCGGTGGTGCACCGGTCAAGCTGATCCTGACACGTTCGGACGATATGGCGTTTGACTCCATTCGTTCCC
Source organism: Gluconobacter sp. P5H9_a (assembly GCF_018812085.1). Lineage (NCBI taxonomy): Bacteria > Pseudomonadati > Pseudomonadota > Alphaproteobacteria > Acetobacterales > Acetobacteraceae > Gluconobacter > Gluconobacter sp. P5H9_a. The sequence continues at coordinate 150,354 of NZ_JACRVW010000004.1, read as the reverse complement.
CCTCTCTTCAGACGGTTCGCGTCGCCCTCGATGCAGACCAGAAAAAGATTGTAGCGATGGATTACGCTGCAACAGCAGGCTGGCCCACACTTGTCATGGCACCGGCGTTTCTGGCCAAGGGTGAAGACGGCAAGTCCTACGATCCGTTTGCCATTGCGGGCGCTGATCACTGGTACGAAACCGGGCCAACCCGCGTCCGTGCCATCACGAACGATCTGGCCAACAAGACTTTCCGTCCGGGCTGGCTGCGTTCCGTGTCTGCAGGCTGGACGCCCTGGGCGCTTGAATCCTTCCTCGACGAACTGGCGCACCAGACGAAGCAGGACCCGCTGGCATTCCGCCTGTCCATGTTCACAGCGACAGGACGGAACGAAGGCTCCGCTCCCAATGCTGTAGGCGGCGCCAAGCGTCAGGCCGCAGCCCTTCAGCGCCTTGCCGACAAGATTAACTACGGCAAGACGCAGCTTCCGGCGGATACCGGCATTGGCATCGCGACCAGCTTCGGACAGGAACGCGGGATGCCGACCTGGACGGCCGGAGCGGCGCAGGTCCACGTTGATCGCAAGACCGGCGTTATCACCTGTCAGAAGCTCTGGCTGGTTCTGGATGCTGGCACGATCGTTGATCCGGGTGGCGCACTGGCACAGACCGAGGGTGCAGCTCTATGGGGCCTGAGCATGGCGCTGTTTGAAGGCACCGAGATCGTCAATGGTACGATCAAGGACAGCAACCTCAACACTTACACGCCAGTCCGTCTTCCGGACGTGCCGGACATGGACATTGAGTTCGTCCAGAACACCGAAAAGCCTACGGGCCTTGGTGAACCGGGTGTGACGGTTGTGGCTCCTGCCATCGGCAATGCCGTGTTCAACGCCATTGGTGTGCGTCTGCGGCATCTGCCAATGCGTCCGGCAGATGTGCTGCGTGAACTGAACGGTCACAACAGCTAAAATCCGGCTTTATCGTTGGAAAACAGAAACGCCGCGCCCCGGACTGGGACGCGGCGTTTTTTATGGCTGCATCAGCCGTTGCGGTAATAGTAGCTGTAACCGTTCAGGGCTGGTGCGCCGCCCAGATGAACGTACAGAACCTTTGATCCATCTGGGAAATATCCCTTCTTCGTCAGATCAATCAGGCCCTGCATGGATTTCCCTTCATAGACAGGGTCCGTCATCATGGCTTCCGTGCGCGCAGCCAGACGGATGGCTTCGTTCGTTTCTTCGGACGGGACCCCATAAGCGGGATAAGCATAATCTTCGAGGATCACGATCTCATCGTCCCGCACTGTCCGACCAAGCTCTACTAGCTCGGCTGTGCGGTCCACGATCTCCCGCACCTGCTCGCGCGTCTGTTCGGGCGTTCCGGAAGCATCAATACCGATGACCTGATCTGCACGATCCTGCGCCGCAAATCCGACGATCATTCCCGCCTGCGTCGAGCCCGTCACGACACAGACGATGATGTAATCGAACGTGAAGCCGAGTTCCTTTTCCTGCTCCGCGACTTCTTCCGCAAATGCAGCATAACCGACACCACCATATTGATGAACGGATGCACCAGCCGGAATGGCATAGGGCTTTCCGCCTGCATCCTTCACGGACTGGATGGCATCTTCCCAGCTCTGGCGGATACCGATATCAAAGCCATCTTCCACAATGCGGGACTCAGCTCCCATGAGGCGTGTCATGAGGATATTGCCCACACGATCATAAACAGCGTCATAATGCGGCACCCATTTCTCCTGCACGACAACGCATTTCATACCTAGCTTAGCCGCTGTCGCTGCGACCATGCGGGTATGATTGGACTGCACACCGCCGATAGAGACCAGCGTATCTGCGCCAGAGGCCAAAATATCCGGAACAATATATTCCAGCTTGCGGAGCTTGTTGCCCCCCATCGCCATGCCCGAATTGCAATCTTCACGCTTGGCATAGATCTGCACTTTGCCACCCAGGGCTTCGCTCAGACGTGGAAGATGCTCAATAGCCGTTTTTCCAAAAGTCAGCGGATAGCGCTCAAATTTCTCAAGGTTCACAGACAGCCTCCCAAGGTGTTCACACCCGAAAGCAGTAGTGAAATATTCTTCGAAGGTGCTTTCTAATTCAGGCAATAATTTCTGTATTTTAGTCTTAAAATAGAATTTTAATGGATGTTTCTTTTATAACTTGAGGAAATAATGAAAGATTCCATCACACCGGATCTGGACGCAATCGACCGGAACATTCTTCGCCTTCTGCAGGGCAACGGGCGCATGTCCAATGCCGAGCTGGCCGAGCGTGTAAACGTGAGCGCCGCGACATGTCATCGGCGCACCCAGAGACTGTTTCAGGACGGTTATATCCGCGGCGTTCGCGCCGAGATTGATCCCGTCAAAGTCGGACTGGGAACAATCGCTCTGGTCGGCGTCGTGCTGGACCGGTCCACTCCCGAGAGCTTCGCAGAACTGGAAGAGGCTGTGAAAACCATGCCCATGGTGCTGGACTGTCATCTGGTCGCAGGCGATTTCGATTATCTGTTGAAGATCCGTGTGGAAGACATGGCGGATTTCAATCGGCTTCACGCAGAAAAGCTCATTGCCTTTCCGGGGGTGCGACAGGCACGGACGTTTTTTGTCATCAAGGAAGTCAAGGACAACGGGCCACTCGCGTTCTAGAATTGCGTCCGCATGGAACGTCCTGTTGCCTCTGTGCAATGACTTCCTTTGCGGTATTGTCACGTCCTTGCTTGCCACCAGCTATGGAACCCTCTGCCCATGCCCCTTCACCCCACCGTCCCGAAGCCGGAACGTTTTAGAAAAACGCGGAAGGCCCTGCGCCGCACGCTGGCGCTTGGACTGGTCGCTGGCGGCCTGCTGGCAGCCTCCGCGCAGGCGAAAGCTGACCCACGCCTTGTCATTTTTGACGATGATGGCTTCAGCATTGCCCAGTGGATGATCATCAAGGCCCCCAATGTCCGCGTGCTTGGCATCACGACTGTCACGGGTGACGTCTGGCAGAAAGAAGCGACGAATGACGCACTCCGTGGCGTGGAAGTGGCAGGCCGGGCAGACATTCCCGTTGTTCCGGGCGCCACCTACCCGTTCCTGAACTCGGAAAAGCTGACGGACCGCTGGGAAGCCCTTTACGGAAAGCTGATCTGGAAAGGGGTGTGGATGAAAAAATGGGTCGAAAAGACCGAGCAGCCCCTTCCCTACTATCATGGCCCGGATGTTGTTCCGGACCTGCCATATGGCAACCCGGTCAAGAAGCCCGAAACCGAGCGCGCAGCTGACTTCCTCATTCGGATGGTTCACCAATATCCTGGACAGGTCAGCATCATTGCAACGGGTCCGATGACCAACATCGCACTGGCCCAGACGCTTGATCCGGAATTTGCGGGCCTTGCAAAAGAACTTGTTTACATGGGCGGTGGCCTGAACCCGCGCCAGACACGGCCCGGCGTTGTGGCACACCAGTTCGCGCGGGAATTCCTCAACAGCCCCCGTCGTGAATTCAACTTCCGTCTGGACCCGGAAAGCGCAAGTGCGGCCCTTCGCGCACCATGGAAGCATATCGTGATGGTTCCAGCCGATCCCTCAACGGATACCGAACTGACGCCAGAATTCCTGAAGAAGCTGGAAGCCACAGGCACGCCCGTCGGGCATGTCATGAAGTGGCATCTGAGCGGCTTCCCACTCTGGGATGAAATTGCAGCATCCGTCTGGCTGGACCCGAGCATCATCACGGAGAAGCAGGATCTGTTTGTGGATGTGAACAGCCAGTTTGGCCCCGGCTACGGTGACGTTGTGTCCTGGACGCCGGGCTATGAGCCAGGTCTGGGCGAACGCAAGAACGAAGTTGTCCTGCGCATCAATGTTCCGAAACTTGAAAAGCAGATCCTTGATCTGGTTGGCAGCCCACAGGCTCCTGTCAGCGGACATCCTCTCCCCTGAAACACAAAAGCCCCGCTGCCATCCGGCAGCGGGGCTTTTTTCAGATGGCGGGAAGAGCGACCTGCTCTTTGGGCCAGCGGCGATGAAGCCAAAGCCATGCTCCCGGCCTTTCGCGGATCCACCGTTCCAGCGTCTCGTTCATGGCGACGCAGATTGACCGGATATCCGCATGACGATCGCCCGTTCGTTCAGCCTGAAGCGGGGCTTCACACACCATGCGGAACCGCCCGTTCCCCAGTCGCACGATATGGACGGGTATGATGGGCAAATTAAAGCGCAAGGCCAATTGCGCCACCGCTGGCGCCGTCATGGCATCCCGTCCCAGAAACGGAATGGCCAACCCGTCATTCATTTTCTGATCCACCAGAAAACCCAGTGAGCCACCGCTCTGCAGATGCGTTAAGGCCTGTCGGGCACCCTTGGGGCCTTTGGGAAACATGGTTCCTGTCGGACCAAGAGCTTTCTGCCGCATTCTCTGCGTCAGGAGATCAATGACCGGATTGGACGATGCGCGATAAAAGCCCGCAACAGGCATACCCAGCTTGGTCGCGATGGGCAGAATGAGCTCCCAGTTCCCCAGATGCCCTGAGAAGAACAGAGCCTGTGATCCGTTCGCTTTCAGGGCATCGATATGCTCTTCGCCCTCAACCTCCCAGCCCGGCCCGCTATCCGTGCGGGTAAACGATGCAAGGTGGGGCAACTCTGTCACGTTCCGTCCCAGATTGGTCCACACATCCCGAATAATCTGCTGCCGTTCCGTCGCCGACAGGTCAGGGAAAGCCAGCTGGAGATTCTGGTCCGCAATGCGGGTTGCACGAAGCTTCATCCCCACATTGCGCATTAGCCAGCCGCCAGCTGTCGAGGCATATTGCGGACCGACACTGCGCAGGAGGTTAATGACACGCCCGAGCGCGGCTGATTGCACATGATGAGACAGACGGGACAGAACAGGAGCGATTGGAGCCATGCGACGATAGTCGCGTTAAAAACAAGATAATCAATTCTTGTTTTGTATCCAATTAATACACTAGTTTCTTATTTTATACTTTATTTGTAATTTTTCTGAAATATTCAGATATAATTTGGTTTTTTAATAAATAATGATTTCCGATTTTATTTTTAAATTCTTACGTCTAGGGCCTGTGCCTCACTGAGACACAGGCCTTAAACATCAAGAGAAAAATTCCCAGGACACCTTCATACTGGCATCGCCACACTGTGTTCTCGCGCAAACTTTTCCAGTGCATCGAGATAAACCGTCCGCTCGTCTTCCGAAATCCAGGCAGCCTGAAACGCATTTCGGCTGATCTGTATGAGTTCGTCCTGTGTCAGGTCCGCTGCACTTTGCGCCTTGGCGAGACTCTCCGTCATATACACGCTCTGCATGTAACCCGGGTCGTCGGAGTTGATGGTGATTTTCAGTCCCGCTGCCAGCATGTCCCGAATATCCTGACGGGACCGCCCCGGCCTGATGACATCGTTCGGAGACGGACACAGCGTGAATGTCACGCCCTTGTCCCGAGCCATCGCAATTAGTTCGGGCTTTTCCAGCACATTCAATCCATGATCGAGGCGCTCGCTGCCCAGATCCTGAAGAGCCTGCCGGATATGCTCATGCGTATTCTGCTGATCGAGATCACAATGCATGGTCAAGTGAAGGCCCAGCGCTCTTGCACGAGCGAATGTTTTCGCAAATTTGGCTGGCGGATTACCCTTTTCGTCTGAATCCAGACCCACACCAATGATGCGGTTCCGACCCGGTCTCTCAAGATAAGGGAGAGCCTGGGTAAAGGTCTCGTCGGCAGAATGCGCACTCATTTCACGTATGAAGCACATGATGAGGTGAGAGCGGATGCCGAAGTCCTTCTCTGCTTCCTCCTGCGCTGCATTGAAGCCCCGGATGACTGTCCCGAACGCTACTCCGCGACGGGTGTGAAGCTGCGGGTCAAAGAACATCTCAGTATAAAGAACATTCTGCTGCGCAACTTTTCTCAGGTAGTCATAGCAGAGGTCATGAAAATCCTGCTCGGTCTGCAGAAGCTCGACGCCTTCGTAATACAGCGTCAGAAAAGAGGGCAGATCATGGTAGACGTAACCCTGTCGAATTTCTTCAGCAGAGCTGGACCTGAGAGGATGATTATTCCGCTCAGCCAGCTTGATTTTCAAGTCCGCTTCCAGCGTTCCTTCCAGATGAACATGAAGTTCAGCTTTGGGGAGCTTTTCAAGAAATTTCTGCATGCAGACAACGGACATGACCTGCTTTCCTTATCAGTCGTGATAAGCCCGCATCATGCATGTTTGCTGGAGAATTGAAACGATATCGACATGATATCTTTATTTTGAAACGGCATGGCACGTTACAAGTGCTTTGTCGTCCATCTCACTGGAAAAGAACGCGTCGTTTCCTTTGTTCCACCAGACATACTGAGCCGCAGCATATTTGGCGCCATCCGCAGCAATTACGTTTGAAAACACCTGCATGTGCCCTTCAATTGGCAGGACAGCCAAACTGATGGCATCTGCATTGATATATTGAACGGCAACGCGTTTTTGCGGCAAGCGCGAGAGAAGCTCCTTGGCCGCCTCACCGTTTCCCTGACAGGTATAAAGCACTGTCTGGCGGTCAACTGTTGTGGGAGAAGCGAGTTTGATCTGAAAACTAGTGACCTTTGATGCAAAAGCCGGATTTATCCCCAGACAAAGAACAGCCATTAAACCAAACGAATATTTTCTCATCACTTGACCCTTCCCAGCAGATTGAAGCCTTCAGTATTGCCTGAGACATCTCTTTCAGTCAGATTGAGCCGCCATTCTGTCAGCATGATGACAACTGCCCAAACCAAGGACGGACTGTGAGCTGGTTTTACGAAGAACACGGAAGCCGCAAAGGCCCGCTTTCTGAAGATGGTATGCGTGCCCTCATCTCGACCGGCAGTATTGAGCACTCAACTCTGTGCTGGACCGAGGCCTTCGGTGCGGAATGGCATCCGGCAGGCAGTTGCGCGTTCTGGCCGCCCCAGCCCGAAGGAGTCCCGCCTGCCCTGCCCCCCAGCAGGGTCTCGAACCGCTGGGCTTGGCTGAGCATTCTTGGCCCCTTCGTCAGCAGCATGATCGTCAACGTTCTGGCCTGGTTCGGCAACATCCCTGACCGCCAGTCCAGCATCATTGCCGTTCTTCTCAGCTTTGCGATCATCTTCACCTCCATGCTGACAGATCGCCGCGCCCTGATTGCTGCTGGCTTCCGTCCCGGCTCTGCATTCTGGATCCTGATCCCGCCGCTCTATTTCTGGCGGCGTATCCAGTTTGTCGGCAAAGGAATGCTGCTGTTTTTCCTGTCGCTGCTGGTCTTCCTGTTCCAGTTCGTGCCTTCTTTTTCAGAAAGCTGGCACATCATGCACAACCCGAATGGCCTCTCCAGCTACGTCTCCAAACACTACGATCTCTGATCGCGATACTCAGCAGAAACGGCGATAGAACTGCTCTGTCTTGAGGGCCTGCTCTTCCAGCACATGGAAGGACAGGTCCCATGTTCTGCCCGGCTGCTGCCTCAGGCGCACAAGCCCAGCGGCAAGTGCGTCGATACAGTCCGGCTTAACCAGACAGTCCGATACATTTTCCAGAATATCCAGAACGCCCCCCGCTGCTGTCGCGCAGACAGGTAATCCTGCCGCCATCGCTTCCAGCAGCACCAGCCCAAATGGCTCCCGTCTGGAGGGCAGAACAAATCCGTCAAATGCACAGAACACATCCGGCACATCTGACCGATACCCCGCAAAAATAATGCGTTCCCTGTAATCTGCGCAGACGTTTTCAAGACGCACACGCTCCGGCCCGTCTCCAACGAGAACAAGATAGGTGTCGGTTGGCAGGGCGGCCTGTCTCCAGGCCTGAAGGAGACAATCAAACCGTTTCTCCTCCACCATTCTTCCAACGGCACAGATCACGAATGCACCTGGTGGGAGAGCATGCTGCCGACGAAAGGCTTCCCTCAGCATCGCTTGCTCCAGTGGGCAGAGAGCAGAAGGAACGGTCCAGTTCGCTATCAGGATGCTCTGGTGCTGGCAGCCTTCTGGCAGGCTGTCCTGTTGCCAACGGGCAATACAGATCAGACCATCGTGCTTTCCGTAAGTTCTGGCACGGTAAGCATTATGGAGGGTCCCGATGACGGGCGTTTTTCCCATCAGCCCCAGAACCTTCAACACCCCTGCACGGATCGAAGCCTTGCCCAGATGGGTATGGACGATGTCGAACGTCTCGCTCCGCACGACCCTGAACAGCGTTGGCAGATATCCGGCACGGTTAGCCCGGACGATGCGCACTGACGGCAAAAAGTGACGGGCAATGTCTCCACCTGTCCGGGGATCAGCCGTATGACGCTCCAGAAGCACCGTTACGTCATGCGTCAGAGCCTGCTGGTTCGCGAGTTCCGCGACATGGCGTTCCGTGCCCGCGAATTCCCGCGTCAGAAGACAGTGAAGAATCCTCACTGCCCGCCTCCTTAGCGAATACTACCGTTCCCGGCCCAGACGCCTTCAATAATAGGGCCTGTCCGCGAAGACATCCGCTGTCGGGGCGGCTGAGGCTGGCAGGCCACAAAATACAGACCGATCACAAACGTCAGCTGAGACAACGTCATAAGTTGAGACAGGATCCAGCCAATTCCCACCACATCCAGACTGCGGAAGAGCTGATAGATGAGGAATGCCATGGCGATCATCCGCATGCTCAGCATCATGGGGCGAAGGGGATTCAGCATGTTTGGCCGGATCATCGGGATCGTTTTTTTCATGCCCAGAAAGAAGGCAAGGTTCATGAACCAGATCAGCGATGTATCCACCACACCGCCCATCGTTGCGCCAAACAGCACAATCGGCAGAAGCAGCGCTGCGCCGTTCAGCATCAGCGAGCCGAGCTGAAAGCTCATGCCCAACTGCACAACGGGAAGAACTGACGGCAGTCTGTTCGCGACGGGCTGAAAGAGCCGGTCAATCAGCCAGTCATCAAAGCGGACGATAAAATTGGAAGCGGTCATAGTAGTTTTGTTCTTAGCGGCCTCTGATTGACCGCGTCACATGATTTTTTATTCATCCTTCAGCAATCCTCCCTCGGTAGACAGCATCCCTGACAGTCGATTTACTGCCTGGCAGAACATTTTACCCGTAGGAAGTTAATAACCTATGCCCGGTTTCTCCCGCCTGACCCGTGTGACACTGCTCGCAGCCTCCATGCTGGCCCCGCCTCTCCTGACGGGCGCACATGCTGCCCCTGCGGTGCCTCAGGCTGCCACGGCAGCACCGGCCTCCGTCACCCGTGCCACCTTGCCCAATGGCCTACGTGTCGTGATTGTGCGGGATACTCTGGCACCCGTCGTACAGACGATGCTCAATTATGAAGTGGGCTCCGTCAACGCACCCAAGGGTTTTCCAGGAACGGCACATGCCCTTGAGCACATGATGTTCAACGGCTCCGAAACACTCTCCCGGGACCAGCTTTCCACCATCAGCGCCCAGCTCGGCAACAATGATAACGCCGACACGACGTCTGACGTCACCCAATACTATTTCAAGGCCCCTGCTGCGGACCTTGATGTCCTTCTGCGGATCGAAGCCGGTCGTATGCGCGGGCTGAACATCACAGAGAAAGAATGGGCCCATGAAAGAGGCGCCATCGAGCAGGAAGTCTCACGCGACCTGTCGAGCCCCATCTACCGCTATCTCTCTCAGGTGCGCGCCGCACTTTACGCAGGCACACCTTACGAGCACGACGCACTCGGGACGCGTCCCTCTTTCGATGCCACGACTGCCCCGCTTTTGAAGCAGTTCTACAACTCCTGGTATGCTCCCAACAACGCCATCCTCGTTATTACGGGCGATGTGGACCCGCAGAACACCCTGAAGAAAGTTCAGGCAGCCTTTGGCAACATTGCAGCGGCTACACTTCCTGCCCGCGCTGCTGTCACACCCACGCCAGCCAAGGCACAATCCCTGTCGTTGGATACAGATCTACCCATCGGCCTTGTCACCATGGCCTGGCGGATGCCGGGACAGCGTGACCCGAACTATGCTGCCGTAACCCTGCTGGCCGACGCCATTGCCAGCCAGCGCAGTGTCCTTTTCGGTCTAGTGCCGGACGGTAAGGCTCTTGACGCAGGGTTCATGTATGACCCGGATGCGCAGGCCGGCCTCGCTGTCGCCTACGCAGGATTTCCCAAGGGAGCAAATCCGGACGAGCTCCGCCGGACGCTCGCGTCTCTCATGGATAACTTTCGCAAAAATGGAATTCCTGCGGACCTGATCGAAGCCGCCCGTCGCAAAGAGATTGCATCTCTGGAGTTCAATGCGAACAGCATTTCGGAACTCGCAGAGAACTGGTCCCAGGCTGTCGCCATCCAGCATCTTGAAAGCCCGGATGATATGATCGCGGCCTTCCGGAACGTCACGAAGGCACAGGTGGATGAGCTGGCCAAAACGCTCCTTGACCCGCAACACGCCATCAGCGCCACCCTGACGCCGAGTGAAAAGGGCAAAGCCATTGGCGGCAAAGGATTTGGTGGCGCAGAGTCTTTCAACACACCACCATCAGGCAAAGTCAGCCTCCCAGCATGGGCGGAAGAAGCCCTCGCACGGTTGAGCATTCCGGCCGCGGCACCTCTTCCCAAGGCCTATACACTTTCGAATGGTCTGCACCTTCTGGTCCAGCCCGAGCATGTCAGCCATACGGTCGAGCTGATCGGCTCCATCCGGCAGAATGCATCCCTGCAGCAGCCTGCTGGCAAGGAAGGCGTTGCTGGCCTGACGTCTGACATGTTCCTGTATGGCAGCACCTCTCATGACCGTCTGGCCCTTGCCAGCGCGCTTGATGACATCTCGGCAGATGAAAGCGCTGGCCCTGGTTTCAGTCTCAGCACACTCACCCAAAATTTCAGTAAGGGCCTGTCCCTGCTGGCAGAGCACGAACTGCACCCTGCCTTCCCGGAAAAGGCCTTCCATGTCACGCAGATGGAAGCCATTCAGGCCCGTGCGGGTGAGCTTCAGTCTCCGACCTACCGGTTTGGCCGTGCCACGCGCCGGGCACTCGTCCCGGCAACTGACCCGACCCTTCGCGAGGCTACTCCAGCCACGTTGAGCAAAATTACGCTCACTGACGTCAAAGCCTATTACACCGCCACATATCGCCCGGACCTAACGACGATTGTGGTTGTCGGGGACATCAGCCCTGAAGATGCTCATGAGCAGGTCGAGAAGGCTTTTGGCGGCTGGAAGGCTGAAGGCCCTGCCCCTGTCGTTGATCTGCCGTCCATTCCTCTCAGCAAAGCCTCTCAGGCTGTTGTCGCAGATCCAGGACGATCACAGGATGACGTGAAACTCGTGGAGACCATTGGCATGAAGGTCACGGACCCGGATCGTCATGCTCTAGCTGTCGGAAACGAAATCCTTGGCGATGGGTTCTCTTCCCGCCTGATGCAGGATTTGCGCGTTCGCACAGGCTATGTGTACGGGGCAGGAAGTGCCTTCAGTTACTCCCGGACCCGCGGCTCCTTCGGCATCAGCTTTGGTGCGGACCCGGACAAAGTGAACAAGGCACGCGCCCTGGCAATCATGGACGTGCAGGATATGCGCAGCCAGCCTGTCTCTCAGGAAAGTCTGGATCTGGCCAAGGCGTCTCTGCTGCGTCGCCAGCCCATGGCACGCGCCAGCTTTGGCGCTCTGGCTGGCAGCTATCTGGATCTGATTGATCTGGGACTGCCTTTGAATGCGCCAGCAGAAGCAGCTCAGGCGATTTACGACATGACACCTGCTCAGGTGCAGGCCGCGTTCAGCAAGTGGGTTCGCCCAGATGATCTGGCACAGATCGTCCTTGGCCCACAGCCGAAGTAAACACTCTGCTTCAGGCCGGGATATTCATATTCCGGCCTGATCCCTTAACGGCAGACCGTCATCAGAACACCACCTGAGACGATCAGCAGTCCACCGATGCAGACAGGTAAAGTCAGGGTCTGACCAAAAGCAAAATACGCCACGACCTGAGCTGCGATAAAAAACAGTGCGACATACACGCCCATCAATCGCCCGAAGTCCCAGTCGGGAAGATTGACGGTTATTCCATAAATCAGCAGCACAAGCGCACCGGCTGATATAAAACCCACACGTCCCAGACCGGCTGTATGCAGGCCAGTTCGCACGAGGGCATCACCGCCGACCTCCAGAAATGCAGCGATCAGCAACAATGCCATAAGCCAGACGGTTTGCATTTCCGAATATCCTTACAAAAAAGCCGGGCACAACAGCCCGGCTTTTAATGAAATCACAAATTCCAGTCGCTTTTCAGCCAAGGAAGCCTTCAGCCTGAAGAACCGACAGGGCCTGCTGGATACGGTGCTTGTAAAGATGCTGCTCCATCGTTCTGGCCTGTGCCTTACGGCTCATAGCCAGACGGGCTTCATCATCCCCTACGTATTTCTCAACCAGCCGCTCGAAATCAATCCGGTTTGAGAAAACCGGAATTTCGTCTGCATCGTAGTACCGGCGAAGCTCATGCGTATCTTCGTGAAACACCTGGAACGCGCCTGCCAGAGCAGCTTCAAACGTCCGGGGACCAGGCGTGGAAGGAGCGATCACAAAACGCTTGTTTTCGAAGTGGAGTGAGCGCCCCAGATTCAGAACCAGCTTGGACCGGCGATACAGTTCTACCAGCTGGGACTTCTCGATCCGGGCATCGGAGAAACCAATACCCAGCTCGCCCCAACCTGGACCGATAATCTTGATATTCAGGTTCCGCAGGACCGGCAGCAGATTGCGGACAATGTCCTTCCGGCTCGTGAACGCCACGCCACAGAACAGAACATCGATCGTTTTTTCGACATTCTCTTCGATCGGCATGTAATGCAGGCTCGGGCTTGCTGCCAGCGGAAGATGGAACACCAGATCGCGCTGATAGAAATTGTGGCCCCAGCGGTCACAGGAGAAAACGACGTCGAAGTCATCGGCGATGCGATAGTTCGCATCCTGCTCATAAGGATCTTCTGTCGCCCAGAAAACCGTCACAGCGCCAATCTTCTTGGCTTCGCGACAGACTTCGCCGAAATAGGTGCTCTCCGGCAGGTACGACCCAATGGCGAAAACGATTGTGGGCTTCAGGATCTTGATGGATGCAGCTGCTGCGGAAATATGAACAGCCGTAACGTTTTCTTCGCCAAAGCACTCAGCCCACCCATCCATGATCGACTCACGGATCTGGGCATTGGCCTGACTTTCATAACGCCCACCACTGCACACCAGAACACGTCCGGTCAGGCCAGACACTTTCCGCTCCGTTTCAGAGGAACGATCTTTCACTTCTGTCGACATAGCCTCACCTGTTTCCTTAAACTTCATGCCCCGGGTGGGTGGCGTCTTCAAGCTATACACGCCTGCAGGATCTTGGACAGATCCTGTCGGAACTGCGCTGGCGCACAATCCCGCTCCACCGCCTTCAGCGCTTCACTTCTCAGCCGGGCCCAGAGTTCGCTATCCTGATAAAGACGGGCGACATCTGACGCAAATTCTTTGGCATCATCGGCAGGCGCAGACAGCAATTCCACATCATTTGTCCAGCCGACCTGACCCGCCAGAAGGGTCGTCACAACCATTGGAACCCCGAATGCAGCAGCTTCCTGGACCTTGAACGGCAGACCGCCCGCAAACCTTGTTGGCGCTACGAAGACACGATGTCTGTCGAACAGCGGCGCAAGATCATGCACAGGACCAACAATATCCACGCGAGGATGCCGCGCAAACGCACTCACATCCACAGAAGGATGAATGAAGCCCGCGATCGTAAACCGAACGTCCGGAGGCAGAAGGTCGTCAAGGACTGGTAGAACCTCTCCGACAAACCACTCCAGACTGTCATGGTTCGGCGCGCCCTCATCATGCAGTGCCCCCAGGAAGAGAATATCTTTCCGGGCCTCGAATACCGCGCGTGTCGGACGGGTTCGCATTTCATGTCCCAGCACGGAAACATTCTCATACCCGGCACGGCGCACAAATCCGGCATCCTGCTCCGTCACCGCGACGATCTGCTGGCAGTAATGGGCGCATTCCAGTTCCCGGCGCAGCATCTCGTCAAAGCTCAACGCCGGCTTGGGCAAATCAAGCACCTTGATGCGCTCCAGCGTACGCGGCGTGGAAATCACTTCCGTATCCAGAACAGCCCCACCCGTTGGCAGGTAACGGCTGGCCTCGTTCATAATTGGCAGGAGCCGCGCCATGTTATGCGTACGTCCAACCCACACAAGATCGTAATATCCGGCCCGGGCCTGGATGAAATCCGGAAAGGTGGAAAGATGCTGATCCGCAATCAGCTCTACTGTCTCCGGGAAATCTCCAAACAGGTCCAGCTCGCTCTGATCTCTGGGCAGCATGGGAAACACTGTGACCTGATATCCCAGCGCGGCCATAGCCCGAACCACATCATTGGAGCGGACATACCCTGAGCCCAAGCGCCTTAATGGCAGGCGGTCTTCAATGAACAGGATGTGCTTCCGATCTGAACGCCGCTCGCGAGCCTGCACTGCATTTCGGATATGAGCCGGCTGCTGATGGCGCAGGAAATCCTGATGCACGCGCGAAAAAATCCGCAGATTGGCGTGCATCAGGGTCTGAGATCCGGCAGAGCCAGAACTGCCGTACTCAAGATGCTCAACCACCACGTTAGGATCATAGACGATCCGCGCACCCATCTTGAGAATACGAACGCACAAATCCGCATCTTCAAAATAAGCGGGACGGTACCGTAAATCGTAGCCGCCCAACTGAATCAGAATGGACGACCGCACCATGAGAAACGCTGCGGAACAATAGTCCACATCTCTCACAAAATTCGCTTCAGGGAGGTTCGGACTATCTTCGCGGCGATATCCATACGTCGCGCCATCACGCCAGATAATGGAGCCTGCTTCCTGCAGGCGCATATTGGTGCGGATCAGCTTCGCCCCCACCGCCCCGATATCGCTGTCCGAACGCAGACGCTGCAAGGCATGTGCGATACTGGCCGGGTAGAGACGCAGATCGTTGTTCAGATAAAGAACAAATGGCGCATCAACTTCTGCAAGACCTGCATTACAGCCTTCCAGATATCCAATGTTATACCTGAAACGCAGGATCTTGGCGCCGTGAACCATTTCGTCGAGACGACGTGTCTGATCGTGTGAACCAGAATCCACAACGATCAGCTGGATGGCTCCGGCATAGTTTGCACGTAGGGACGCCAGAGCCTGCATCGTCAGCGCAATCCGGTCATAGACCACGACAATGACACTGAGTTCCGGCACACCCGCAACCGTGAAATCCAGCGGGTGCCGCGCCAATGCGGGAAGGAGCGCCTCAGCTTCCCGTTCAAAAACCTGCCTTGACTGACTTTCCTCAATCTCCGGGGCTTCAACCAACGAAGCGCGCTGCCCCTCTCCCATTCTGGCCGCAACCAGATGAGCAAAGGGACTGTCATACAGGTGATTGCGAACGTCGTTGCGGACCTGTGGGCGGCTCAGGTGAGCGGCAAGATCCACGCCCGCTTCAGGCGCGCGCCCTTCATGAGCTCCGAACAGCAGAAAATGCTCATAGCCGTTCCGAAAGGACCCCATATCCAGACAGGCAACCACATCCGGATGTGTGTCTGCGTAGAAGCTCTCGGAAAACATTTCCTGCGGATTAAAAAGCCGGGGTGTTTCATTGGTAAGATAATGATGAAGGGCACTGCTGTACCGCCCTTCAGCAATTTCACTCCGCACTTCCGGATAGCGTTCCAGATACCAGACCGGATCAAAATACCAGGAAACACGCCCTGCATCCGCAATCTCGGACGGCAGACTGAGCCAAGATGCAAACAGGCCGATACGGCTGTCAAAATAATCCGGAAAGCGGAGGGCAAGCCGACGACAGAGCTCATCATCGAAAAAACGATGGCCGCTATAATAACGTGCCTCGCCAATTTCTAGATAATGGTCGTAGCCGTTGAAAAACCCCTGCTCTTCCAGGGAGCGACGGGTCAGTTCAGGATACCGTCGAAGATAATCAACTTCGTCAAAAAGCCAGTGTGCCGAAAGGCCATGATATCCTTCGGCGCAATAATGCTCGAAGCCGGACCGATATTTTTCCTGAATCAGATCCCTACGAACGTCTGCGTAGGTTTCCCGATACCAGATTTCATCAAAATACCGGTTCGGAGAATGACCGTATCGCTGACCTGTTTCAATATAGAACGCGTGAAGGTCCTGATGACCTTCATCACGCATCCAGTCCCCAACCTCCGGATAACGCAGCAGATACCACTGCGCATCAAACTGGCGCCAGCGAGGCTCGCGCGCAGCCGAGGAGGACTCAGGAACCGGATCGGACATAAAAAAACTGACCCCCAGGTTCAGGCGATGGCTTTCTCATTCAAAAGCTGTTCAGACCGCTCGGCCTGCTCCGGCGTCAGATCTTCACGGCCTGTGGACACAATGCGTCCACCATCGAAAGCTGCAACCAGATCAGTAATGTATGTGCCGAAAACGTCGCCCGTCACATTGATCAGAGCTACCCGATAAACCCCATCCATCGGGCGGGCATAGCCCTGCATTGGGTTCAGTATTCCAGAAAAGCCCGCACAAAGCGGAGCATCACGATGCACAACCGCTACATCCTGGCGGGCAATACGGTCCATGCCGAACAAAGTGACTTCATCACGTTCTTTATGGATAAGCCCAACATAGAGCTGGCCTGCCCGGGACAGATTTTTCAGGAACGCCCAGCCGCGCACATAGATGCCCCCGAACGGATCGACATCCTGCACAGGAGACCCAATGACGCCTGTGAACTCGTCGATGAAATTCTCTAGCATTCCGCTGCCATACGGATGGAGGTCTTTCTTCTGGAAGCCAGACAGCTTGATGCCGCGCAACAGACCGTCGCTATGAGAAATCCGATTAAAATCAGACAAAATGACATCGTTGGAAGGCATCGAACGATGAATTTTGTCGATCTTACCGCCCTCGACCTCAATCTGGACCGAAGTAAGCTGGAACGCTGCCTGCCCGTTGATGACATTGATCAGGCCAACGCGGAAACGACCTTCACACCACTTCCCACGCAGAGCTGTCTTGCCGGAGAAGCCAGAACGACGTGGAGACCCGTTGAACATCTCAACAATGTCCCCACGAATTTCACGTTCACACTCAAGGAAAATCAGCGGACTGTCTGCACCTTCTTCGATCAGAACTGCCAACATGCGGCCGGCTGTACTGATCCCGGGAAGAAGGAACCAGCCCCGGATATGAAATTCGTTGGCGCCTTCGAAATCTTCATCTTCGCTCGTGGCAAAGACGTGATGACAGACGTCATCAATATAGCACTCAGCGCCCTGGATGGAGAACCAGTCCGAAACAGGAATAGGTAGCTCAACGGAGAGATCACGTGTTGTCGGCGGATCAAAAATATGACGCGGCGGAGCCTGATGGCGCCATGATGGATGCGGAAGAAGATGGACTTGCCCAGCATCCAACCGCAGGTCCGAAACGCCCATCGGACGACGCGGCACTACACCCTGATAAAGCTTCAGCAAACCGTCCGCATATTCACGGGCATGGGTCCAGAGATGCGGGCCAATGTTTGCCATGATTTTCTTGCGCACAGGCTCAGAAGAACGCAGCAGTTCAAGCCGCTCCAGAACCATGCTTGGACGATTGATCGGAACCTTGAAACCGTTAACACCATCTTCGACGCGATCCCCCAGAGCGCCGACATCCGTCACAATGGGGATCAGGCCATTCTGCCAAGCTTCGGAGAGGGAAATACAATAGGTTTCCGGCCAGATTGACAGGTTGAGTGCAACATCTGCCTTTTTCAGAGCCTCGATATCGCCCATGTCATATCGGCCGTACAGCTTCACGTTCGACCGGCTGCCAGCATTCAGAACAGCTTCGTATTCTGGATGCACATAACCGAAGATATGAAAGACAAAATGATCCGGATGAGCGATTTCGATCAGGCTCAGGATCGTATCTGCCCCCTTGGTGCGCAGGAAATTACCAACTATCGCAACATGCAGAGGAGCATCACCCAACGGAGCGTAGCTCTTCGGCTTAACCGGCACCGTGTTTTCAGGGCTCGGAATACCCGTAATCAGACTGATTTTTTCGTTAAGGATCGGATAGATCTCATGCGTCAGATCACGAGAATGCTGCGTCCCAAACATAATGGCATCAACAGAGTGAAGCATCTTGGCGACAAAGGCCCGACGCGTCTGCTCGCCACCATGATCCACATTTTCGGAAGCCTTCAGCGTGATATCCGCTGACAGGACAGAGCGGACTTCGTCTTCCACATACCGCAGTTCATGGTTCAGCAGGTTGTAGCGCGCTGAAACAAGCCAGAAGTCATGCGCAGAGAACACGACGCCGACACCATTGGCCTTGGCGATGATCGGCAAGGAAAGGGCGTGATGTCCGAGATGCTGGAAATGGACAATGTCCATGTTGTACTGGCTGATGACGCTTGAAAACGCCATCTCCTCTGGCGCATCGCACATTGCGTCTTGCCAGCCCACTTCCGGCACATCGAAGCGTTCGAGCTCCTGACCACTTGCCGTCGTCAGACGGCAGAATGTGCCACGACGCAGCCAGTAAAAGAACTCAACGTCACGTCCAAGCAGGGAGCAAAGAGCCTGCTGGTAAACTTCAACACCACCCCAGGCCTGCTCGTGAATTGTGGAATGCGTGCACATCAGCACCCGCAGACGGCGGCGACGCTCAACCGGGAGGATGTCAGCAGCCTTACGGCGACCAAAATCAGCGCCAGTGATGTCACGCATCTTTTCGAGACGGTGCTCATAAAGATGATGTGCCAGTACCGACTTCTGAGACGCCTGAGCTGCTTTGCGACGCGTGTTCTTGTTGTTCAGGATGCGGGCAACAGCATCCACGACGCCATCAGGATCACGCGCAAGGCTGATCCCCTCTACAGTATCGAAATGCTCGCTGCCCATGCTTTCAGGCGCTTCGACAACCTGTGCCGTACCGCCCAAAGCCAACTCGAAAAAGCGTGGTCCCGGAGCCGTCGCCTGGCTGACATCGCCATGGCTGGCATAATCGCGGAACATCGTCAGAGTAACGGCGCTGACATTCGCAAAATCAATAAAGGCTTCGTGGCTGATCGGCCGCTGGATCGCAAGTGCAGCAAGATCTGCGGGCAGCGGTGGCAGGTACTCGTTACCGGGGCAAACAAGCTTCAGTCTGGCATCCGGGAAGGCCGCAATCACGCGCCGCAGTGTCTGGACGCGGTTCGGCCACATCGTGCCAGCAAAGAAAATATCATATTCCAGCTCTGCCGCAGAGAGAACCTTGCGCTCATGAATAGAACGACTGGCCGCCAGAGGAAGATAGTGCCCCTTGCCATGGTAGTATTCGGCGCAGGACGGATCATTCGTAAAGACGAAGTCAAAAAGGCCGGCATTCTCAACATTGAAGTCCCGCATGAACGGGTCTTCAAAGGTCCAGAGAATTAATGTCTTGAATGCAGGGCGAACGCGACGAATCAGTGGAAGATTGATCCGTTGTGCGTCCAGACAGATCAGAACGTCATGCTCACCGGAGGCAGCAATACTGCCCAGGGACATATTGTCAGCGACAACAATCTGGTCATTGCCAAATAGAGATCGAGCAGCCCGTTCAACCGCCAGCGTAAGGTAGGAATTGGGATTGTGGGTATAATTTGTGTTGTAAATAACCGCCATCAATCTCCTGAGCGCAGAACGCCCACTCCCATCTCAAACTGACTTCATCAGTCTTCTGGACATGAGACCACAAGACCGCTGCCGTCACGATACTCTTAATTCTTACCTGAAGGTTTACAGCAACAAAAGCCCCTGACAAGAAAGAAGATCATTACATCCCAAATACAAAAAGGGCCGCTTGCGCGGCCCTTTTCTAAAATCATGACAACATAGAGTTATCTGATTTTCAGTCTCTTCAGACGTCTGTAGTACGACGACGAATTGCCGCGCCCAGAATGTCACCCAGGGAAGCGCCCGAGTCAGAAGAACCGTATTCGTTGATCGCAGCCTTGTCTTCCTCGACCTCACGGCCGCGGATCGTCAGCGCGAGCTTACGGGAAGCACGGTCAACGGAAACAATCTTCGCATCGACCTTTTCGCCAACGGCGAAACGCTCCGGACGCTGCTCCGCCTTGTCACGAGCCAGCTCTGCACGACGGATGAAGCCGGTCAGCAGATCGTCGACCTTCACTTCGATACCGTTAGCCTGAACTGCCGTCACGACGCAGGTTACAACAGCGCCCTTCTGGATGCGGGACAGGGTGTCGGCTGCCGGATCTTCCTGAAGCTGCTTGATGCCCAGGGAGATGCGCTCTTTCTCAGGATCCACGTCGAGGACCTTGGCCTTAACGACCTGACCCTTTTCGTAGTTCGCCATGGCTGCTTCGCCAGCTTCGTCCCAGGACAGGTCGGACATGTGAACCATGCCGTCGATGTCTGCGGAGAGGCCGATGAACAGACCGAACTCGGTGATGTTGCGGATTTCTCCTTCGATGACAGAGCCAACCTTGTGCTCTTCTTCGAACTGCTCCCAAGGGTTGCGCTGAACCTGCTTGAGACCAAGCGAAATACGACGCTTGGAGCTGTCCACGTCCAGAACCATGACGTCGACTTCCTGGGAAGTAGCGACGATCTTGCCCGGATGGACGTTCTTCTTCGTCCAGGACATCTCGGAAACGTGCACCAGACCTTCGACGCCCGGCTCCAGCTCGACGAATGCACCGTAGTCGGTGATGTTCGTGACGCGACCCGTGAAGCGGGCACCAGCTGGGTACTTGATGGCAACGTTTTCCCACGGATCAGCTTCAAGCTGCTTCATGCCGAGGGAGATACGCTGCGTGTCCGGGTTGAAGCGGATGACCTGCACGCGAACCGGCTGACCGATCTGCAGAGCTTCGGACGGGTGGTTGATGCGCTTCCATGCGATGTCGGTGACATGCAGGAGGCCGTCAACGCCGCCGAGGTCAACGAACGCACCGTAGTCGGTGATGTTCTTGACGACGCCGTCAAGGATCATACCTTCCTTCAGGCCCTGGATCAGCTCGGAGCGCTGCTCTGCACGGGTCTCTTCAAGAACGGCACGACGGGACACAACGATGTTGCCACGTGCGCGATCCATCTTCAGGATCTGGAACGGCTGCGGCTGACCCA
Organism: Gluconobacter sp. P5H9_a; assembly: GCF_018812085.1. Taxonomy (NCBI): domain Bacteria; kingdom Pseudomonadati; phylum Pseudomonadota; class Alphaproteobacteria; order Acetobacterales; family Acetobacteraceae; genus Gluconobacter; species Gluconobacter sp. P5H9_a. Next base: position 129,203 of record NZ_JACRVW010000004.1, on the reverse strand, counting down.
TCAGCGGGCCGACGTCACGAACCGGACGGATATCAACCTGGCTGCCCGGAAGGAACGCCATTGCGCCGCCCAGATCAACCGTGAAGCCACCCTTGACGCGACCATAGATCGTGCCATTGACGCGCTGGTTGTTGCCGAATGCACGCTCCAGAGCGGTCCATGCTTCTTCACGACGAGCCTTCTCGCGGGAAAGAACGATGGAACCGTCACGGTCTTCGTAACGCTCGACATACAGCTCGACAACGTCGCCCGGCTTTACGTCCGGAGCAGCGCCTGGCGGGCCGAATTCCTTAAGGGAAACGCGACCTTCGCTCTTGAGACCAACATCAACGATAGCGAATTCGTCGGTCAGACGGATCACGCGGCCAGTGACGACGGAGCCGTCAAAACCGGTGTCGCGGCCCAGGGTCTCTTCGAGGAGGGCTGCAAAATCTTCCATGCCGTGAGCGGCAGGGGCCTGTGTGGCTGAAGCCATGTAAATACAATATTCCCGGATTTTCGGCCTGAAACCGATCATCCACGTCTGCGCCACGCGGATCGAAATCTGGCATGACGACTCCCCGCTGCCTCAAAAGGTCAGACCGGGTCCGTTAAATTATGGCCCGCACGCAAAACGCATGACGGACGACACTTTCCCCCTTCGGGCAAGGCGCTAACCCGCAACAACACCTTCCACAGGCGCTCTGTCAATAAAAAAACAGGTGTCAGACGGGCAGATACCGCAACTCAGATCCGAGTTACACGCCGTCTGATTTCTTCGTGCGCCTTTTCAAGCACTTGCTCAGCAGAAAGCTCATCCGTCTCAATCAAAAGCGCATCTGCGGCCTGTACCAGAGGCGCAGTATCCCGCGAGGAATCCCGCGAGTCACGCGCGATGATCTCAGCGATTGCAGCGTCCAGTTCAGCCTCTGTGATCGCTGCGTCCCGGTGCAACTGGCGATGGCGACGAAGGGCCCGCGCCCTAGGGGAGGCCGTGATGAAAAACTTCACGTCCGCATCCGGGAAAACAACTGTGCCGATATCCCGCCCGTCAACAACGGCCCCTGTCTGGGCGGCGAACACACGTTGACGCTCCAGAAGAGCCTCACGCACAGCAGACTGGCTAGCTACGAGTGAGGCGCCGCGGTCGATTTCCGGAACGCGCAGATCGCTTCTCCGCAGATCCTCCTGCTCAAGCGCTTCCGCCTGTGCAGAAGCATCGCCCGCAGGGTCAAGACCGGCATCAATCATGCGCCTTGCAACCGCACGATACAGGAGGCCCGTGTCCAGATAGGGCAAGGACAGCCGGGAGGCGAGCGCCTTGGCCAGCGTCCCCTTTCCAGCAGCCGCCGGCCCATCAACGGCAATGACGAGCGGACGGCTCATGCCCGGATATCCGCACCCAGACCATTCATGAGGTCAACGAAACCGGGAAAGCTGGTTTCAATGAAGGCCGTATCATCAATATGGACCGGCTTCTGCGCCGCCAGACCAAAGACAATCCCACTCATGGCCAGACGATGATCCATATGCGTCGTCACACTTCCACCACCCAAGGGTCCTTGGAAACCACGAACGATCAGGTCATCGCCAACCACTTCGGTTTCGGCACCATTCACATTCAGCAGGGAGACGGTTGCGGCCAGACGGTCACTTTCCTTCACCCGAAGTTCTTCCAGACCACGCAGACGGGAGGCCCCTTCCGCAAAAGCACAGGCCACGGCCAGAACGGGATATTCGTCAATCATGGACGGTGCGCGCTCTGGTGGCACATCCACGCCCTTGAGCTTGCTATGTCGTGCGCGAAGGTCACCCACAGGTTCCCCGCCCTCAACGCGCTCGTTTTCGATAGTCAGATCAGCACCCATTTCGAGCAGAGTGGTGAACAGACCCGTCCGAAGCGGATTCAAACCGACATTCTCAATCAGCAGATCGGAACCAGGAACCAGCAGAGCGGCCACAAGCGGGAATGCAGAAGACGACGGGTCACCCGGAACTGTCACGTCCCGTGCGGTCAGCTTCACTGGTCCGGTCAGCTCGATTCGGCGTCCACCAGCATCCAGAACGGAAACATCAACATCCACGCCAAAATGACGGAGCATATTTTCTGTATGATCGCGGGTGGCGACAGGCTCTTCTACAATCGTCCGGCCAACGGCATTCAGCCCGGCCAGAAGAACTGCTGATTTCACCTGCGCAGAAGCAACTGGCAGACGGTATTCAAGCGGTGTCGCCTGACCATTGCCACGCACGGCCATCGGCAAACGGCCGCCCTCACGGGACAAAAACTCGGAACCGTTCTTCGAAAGCGGGTCCATCACCCGACGCATTGGACGGGAGCGCAGGGAAGCATCCCCGGTCATGACGCTGTTCATCTGGTGGGAAGAAAGAATACCGGACAGGAGCCGCGCTGCTGTCCCGGAATTCCCCATATCCAGCACGTCTGCCGGCTCCGTCAGCTCACCGACGCCACGGCCGTCGATGGTCCAGACGGCACCGTCACGCGTGATCGTCGCACCCAGCGCGCGCATGGCGTCTGCGGTGCGCAGAACGTCTTCACCCTCCAGAAGGCCGTAAACCTTCGTACGGCCATGTGCGAGAGAGGCCAGCATCAGCGAACGATGGCTGATGGATTTATCACCCGGTACGAGGGTACGGCCGGAAAGTCCCTTCGGGGACGCGGAAACTGTCAGAGGTCGCGCTTGCATGTGCACTTTCATGCGAGGGTCATTCCTGTGTGTCAATCACCCTGAAATACGTCCCCTCATGCAGATTTCGGGACACTTGGAGTTTGACATGGCGGAAACAAGCTGGCATGGCCGCGTTCCTTATCCGAGGCATTGGCAGGCTTGCGCAACATGGCAAAACCCGAACTCGGTCTAAAACGGACGTGCGTTGAGTGCGGCGCCCGCTTCTATGACCTGAACCGCGTCCCTACGGTGTGCCCGAAATGTGGCACCACCCAGCCGAACGATATCGGCCGTCTCAAGCGTAGCGAAGGACCGCTGCCTGAGGAGAAAGATCCGAACGCTCCGAAGGACGAGAACGAGGATGATGTAGACGTCGATCTGGACACGGACGATGATGCAGATGACGATGTCATCGCAGCAGACGACGATCTGGATGATGACGATGATCTCTCGAACGACATCGAAGTTTCGACTGACAAGGACGACCGCGACGACCACTAAGGTCGTCCGTGCTCTTTCCTTTGCAGCAGTATTGAGCGGCTGTGCCGGTCCGGGAGACGCCTTGTCCCCGGATGGCGCAGCCGTTCGTGCATTAAAGGACCGCCTGGAGCGTCATCCCAGCGCAACAGCAGTTCTTCAGGAGCATTGCTCCGTTCCCATTCGCGTCGTGCGCCTCTCCGTTGGAGAACAGCCTTCGCAGGAAACCCTGCGTCTTCTGGAAGTCTCAGACCCTCGGCAGGTTCGCACACGTCACGTTCAGCTTCTGTGTGGGGATGTCCCGCTCTCTGATGCCTGGAACTGGTATGTGCCGGAACGTCTGACAGATGACATGAACCATCTGCTGGAAACGACGGATACGCCCTTTGGCAAAGCTGTCTCGAAGACGAATTTTCATCGCCAGCGACTCGAAACACGTTTTCCAGATAACGCCACAGGAATCGTGCTCGAAAACCGTGCGGTCCTCAGACGTGCTTCAGACAACGCACCAATTTCTCTGGTTGTGGAAGATTATCTGCCTGGTGCGCTGAAACCTCAGCCCTGATTTATCGCGCAGGCGACCAGTTCAGGTGTTGCCCGCCATCCATGGCCAGCATCTGCCCCGTGACGGACGGGAGAGAAAATAGCGCAAACGCGGCTTCAGCGATTTCTTCGGGAGACGACCCACGCTTCAGAGGCGTTTGCGCGCACATCCTGTCAAAATGCTCCTGAGACTGTCGGCCTACTGTTGGCAGAACAGGCCCTGGGCCAATGGCATTAACGCGAATACGCGGTGCCAGTGCCAGCGCAAGCGTTTGCGTTAGCGTCCACAAGCCTGCTCGGGACACGGTATAGCTGATAAAATGTGGCGTCAGATTCCACACACGCTGATCCAGCATATTCAAAATCAGCCCTTCAGCCTCTGCCGGCAGGGCTGCTGCCATCGCCTGAGACAGAACGAACGGAGCCCTCAGATTCGGCTCAAGATGCTGATCCCAGCTTTCGCGAGTTACAGTCTCGACTTCATCACGAATGAACGCTGAAGCATTGTTGATGAGTACACCGATCGGGCCAAGCTGCTGAACTGCTTTAGCAGCCAGCATGTTCACATCCGCTTCACACGACAGATCTGCGCCAATCACACATCCCCGCCCGCCAATGTGATCGAGCAGATCCAGCGCTTCTGTTTTGCTGTCGCGATAATGGATGGCGACAGAAAAACCCTGCCCGGCCAGCATTTCAACCAGCGCCCGACCGATCCGACGCGCACCGCCGGTCACAAGCGCCGTACGAGGGACCAGAGCGGAAATCATAATGCGCGTCGTGCAATCAGGGCAGCGGCCAACGTGCCATCATCCAGCACATCCAAAGCGCCTCCCATAGGAACACCATGTCCGACACGGCTGACGACCACGCCCGTTGATGCCAGTTTTTCCTGAAGCCAGTGCGCTGTTGTCGCCCCCTCGACTGTCGCGCCAAGAGCAAGAATGACCTCTCTCACTCCACCTTCGGCAATACGGTCCAGCAGGGAAGAGACATTCAGATCTTCGGGCCCGAGACCGGCAAGCGCCGATAACGTCCCACCCAGAACCTGATAGACCCCACGATGTACGCCAGCACGTTCCAGTGCCCACAGATCCCCCACAGTTTCGACCACGCACACCAAGCCGCCGTCACGGGTTGAATCCGTACAGATGTGGCAGGGATCGATGGTGTCGAGATTGCCACAAAGGGAACATGTGCGGACGCTTGTGGCAGCCCGTTCCATGAGATGCGCCAAAGGCAACATCCGCGCCTCCGGCTGCCGCAGCAAACTGAGCGCAGCGCGACGGGCTGACCTAGGGCCGAGCCCCGGCAGGCGAGACAGCATGGAAATCAGCTGCTCGATGTCATTGCTGATCATCATGATGTGACGCCCGCAGAAAAACTATTCAGATCAGAACGGAAGCTTCAGACCCGGCGGCAGATCCAGACCGCCCGTAACGTCGCGCATGGCTTCAGAGCTGGCCGCTTCAGCCTTGTTCTTGGCATCCGTATAGGCTGCCACGATCAGGTCCTGCAGCATTTCCATTTCATTCGGATCGGCCAGCTTCGGATCAATTTTCAGACCCCGCATTTCGCCTTTACCCGTAAGCTGAAGCGTCACGAGACCAGCGCCAGCCGAACCATCTACCGTCAGATTTGCCAGATTTTTCTGGGCCTCTTCCATTTTGGACTGCATCTGACTGGCCTGCTTCATCAGTCCTGCAAGGTTCTTCATAACGTCTCCTGGTCTTTCAGTTCAGATCATCTTCATCAAGGAAATCAGCGTCCAAAGGCGCGAATTCCAGATCCGGAGGAGAGTCCTCCGTCAATGGTGCGGTTATTTCGGGTGGAAGACCGTATTCATCAAGGGAGTGGTCTTGCACATCGCCGATTTTCGCACCGGGGAAAGTATCAAGAATGGCTTGGACCAACGGGTGTGCCTCAACCATTGCACGGTTGATGGCCACCACCTCCGCACCCTGTTCATCCAGGGTTGGCTCACCTTCGGCTGTGGAAAGACTAATGCGCCACTGGCCGGGAAACATCTCTTCAAGAAAATTCTGAAGGAGACGGTCCGCCTTGGTGTGCTGGTCTTCCAGGCGAACCTGCACATCGGGGGGTGAAAAACGTACCAGATGCACCGACGAGCGCAGAACCCCATGCAACTGCGGCTGCTTGTCCCAAACCAGAGCGACCATCTCGCGCCATGTTCGTGGCGGGGGCGGAGGAAGTTCGGGTTCCGGCGCCAGCTCAGGAGCGGCTTCCGCATAACCCGGCTCAATAATTTCGCCGCCATTGGCCACCAAACGGACATGCGCACGAGGGCCACCTGTGTCAGTTGGCGATACGGACGTCGACGGCACAGGCGCAGTCTGCAACCCAGACGACATCTCTCCGGACGAAGCTGCTCCCCCCGAAGGGCCTGATGGCAATGAGAGATCGACCCCGCCTTCAGTCAACTGACGGATCAGACGGTCAGGCGTCGGGAGAAGGCTGGCGTGGCACAGTCGAATCAGAACCATTTCAGCCGCCTGACGACGATCCGGCGCAGATTCGACCTCGTTCACACCTTTCAGAAGAATCTGCCAGGCTCGTCCCAAACTGCTGGTTGAGAGCCTGTCTGCCAGCACCCCACCACGCAGTCGCTCGGCTTCTGGAAGGTCCCGGCTTTCACGAAGACCTGGCATCGCCTTGAGACGGGAAACAAGATGCAGAAGATCCAGAAGATCCGTCAGGAGAACGCCGAGATCAGCACCCCGTGCATAGGCCTGATCAGTAAGGTCCAAGGCCTCTGCTGCCTTGCCGGCCATAAGGGCATCAAGCAGATCAAAGACCAGTCCACGATCTGCCAGACCCAGCATGTCCGACACGGCATCGGCGTCGCTTGCACCCTGTGCAATCGCCTGATCTAATAGGGATAATCCGTCACGGACCGAGCCATCAGCCGCACGAGCGATGAGCGCCAGAGCATCTTCGGAAAGAGTGGCCCCTTCCTTTTCGGCAATGCGCCCAAAATGTTCGGTCAGCAGCGCCTGAGGCACGCGCCGGAGGTCAAACCGCTGACAGCGGGACAGCACCGTCACCGGAACTTTCCGCAACTCCGTCGTGGCAAAAATGAACGTAACCTGTGACGGAGGCTCTTCCAGCGTTTTCAGCAGGGCATTGAACGCATTGCGAGACAGCATGTGCACTTCATCGATGATGAAGACTTTCATGCGCGCCTGCATCGGGCGGAAACGGGTCGCCTCGATAATTTCACGCACATCATCAACGCCCGTGCGAGACGCCGCATCCATTTCCAGAACGTCCGGATGTCGGTCCGCGAGAATGGCAGTGCAGTTTGCACAAATACCACAGGGCTCCGCAGTCGGCCCACCCTTCCCGTCTGGCCCGATGCAGTTCAAGGCGCGTGCGATAATTCGGGCGGTCGTAGTTTTCCCCACGCCGCGCACACCCGTCAGCATGAAGGCATGCGCCACACGCTTCAGTTCGAACGCCCGACGCAGAATTCGTACCAGCGTGTCCTGACCGATCAGGTCATCGAGTGTCTGGGGGCGATATTTTCGGGCAAGGACACGATAAGGCGTGCTTTTTTCTGCCTGAATAGGAACTGGAGCCTGCTCGGCCGGGGCTTCACCAAAGAAGCCACCACCGCTCTCGGGCGGCAGGGGAAGATCGTCGATATCGTCAGTCATGAAACTGGAAAGCCGTCAGAGCGGGGAATGAGACCGCACTCTGTCGGTCTTGCACCGGGGCGCCTGGCAGTAAAACTGCCGCGCCCACAGGCTGCACTAGGTAGGAGGCCGGACATTTAACCCGGATAAAACTCACTGCGGCTGCTTCCTTCCGGACCTGACCGGGTTGGCAAGGTATCCGTCCAAAGCCGACCTCCCGGCGCTCTCCTAACACGGAGATAGGGGTGTCTGACAACCCCCTATCATTCACCCGCGGCTTTACCCCCTGCATGACGCGGGTCAGCAGCCCCATAAATGAGCCCAGTTTTGTGTGCAGACAGGCTTGGACGATCTGCCAGAATACCTTCTGCCACACCCCATGGACGATGCAGAGACAGCGCATATCCTTCAGATTTCAGCTTATCCATCACCTCGTCCGTCAGGGCCCCCGGTTCGAGCTCCACAGCAGATGGCTCCCACTGCTCGTGGATTCGCGGCAGATCAACAGCCTGTCGGATATCGAGCCCATAATCGAGCACACCCAGAATGGCAGAAAGCGTGATCGTCGGAATACGGGAACCACCAGGGCTTCCGATCACCATAATCACCTTGCCATCTTTGGAGACAATCGACGGAGACATGGACGATAGCGGCGTTTTGCCCGGAGCAATGGCATTGGCTTCCGAGCCAACAATCCCAAACATATTGGGGGCACCTGGCTTGGCCGAGAAATCATCCATCTCGTCGTTGAGCCAGATGCCGGTGTTGCCACCCATGACACCAGAGCCAAACCATCCATTCAGGGTATATGTCGCCGAAACGGCCATGCCGCTCTTGTCCAATACCGAGAACTGTGTTGTTTCGTGCTTTTCCTGCGTATCCGGAGCCGCCTGGACAGCCTTGACCGGGAGCGCTTCACCGGCACGAAGCGTATTGGACGGCAGCGCCTGATCTAGCGGGATGCCTGCCCTGACCTGTGCGGCATATGCCGGATCATTCAGATGCTCGATCGGATTCTTGACGAATGCCGGATCCCCCAGATCGCGTCGATCCGAGTACGCATGGCGCATGGCTTCAATTTCACGCTGCGCAGAGGCTGCTGTGTGCAGGCCAAGGGCGTGCATATCGTAGCCGGAAAGAATGTTCAGAATTTCGCATAGCGCGATGCCACCACCACTCGGAGGGGGTGCCGTGTCGATCGTGTACCCACGATAGGTGCAGCGGATCGGCTCAAGAAACCGGATATGATAGTTCGTGAAATCTGACGGCTTCAGAAGGCCACCACCTTCTTCACTGGCCCGCACGATTTCAGCAGAGATCGGACCTTCGTAGAACGCTTTCGGACCACTCTTGGCGACCAGCTCAAGAGAATTGGCCAGATTTTTCTGAATCAGCCGGTCTCCAGGCTGAAAGGACGATCCGTCCGGGCGCAGAAAAATAGACCGTGCGTATGGGTCCTGACGGAAATACTTTGTGGACGTGTCGAGAAGTTGCACGTCGCCTTCATTGAGCACAAACCCATCACGGGCGAGCGCTATGGCAGGGGCCATGACTTTTGCCCGCGGCAAACGCCCCCACTTCTGAAGGATCGTATCCAAGCCTGCGACAGTCCCCGGAACGGCAACTGCTTTCCAGCCTTCCGTTGAAAGCCCCGGAATGACTTTGCCAGACGCATCCTGATACATGGCGGCTGTTGCAGCACCCGGGGCATGCTCCCGGAAGTCCACAAATACTGTCTGCCCGGATTTCAGGCGGATCGTCATGAAGCCGCCACCGCCGATATTACCCGCAGCGGGGTAAACGACAGCCAGCGCATAACCCACCGCAACCGCTGCATCGATGGCATTACCACCTTCCGCCAGGATTTTGGCGCCGGCATCAGAAGCGAGATGCTGGGCGGAAACCACCATGCCATGCTTGCCAGAGACCAGAACGCCCGGAGACGTATGATCCGGACCAAAGGCCAGCGGATCATGGGCAGAGCTCAAAGGGGCTGCCGGGGGAGCAGCCAGCGCCGTGCCCCCCGTCAGGCCCGCGACAATCAGGGCAAAGAGTTTTTTCATGCGCCAGCTCCGTATGGGGGCTTGTTGTAACCTTTCGGGGACAGCGTGAAGATTTCACATCCGTCGTCCGTCACGCCAATCATATGCTCGAATTGTGCAGACAGCGTCCGGTCACGCGTGACAGCTGTCCAGCCATCATCAAGAATTTTTACTTCAGGCTTGCCGATATTCAGCATCGGCTCAATGGTGAAAACCATTCCCGGCACGAGCTTCACGCCCTGCCCTGGCTTGCCGTAATGCAGGACGTTCGGAGCGGCATGGAATTCCCGGCCAATGCCGTGACCACAAAAATCACGTACAATAGAGAAACGGTTCTTTTCCGCATGGACCTGAATGGCATGACCGACATCGCCCAGCGTATTGCCTGGCTTGACCTGCTCAATGCCGAGCATGAGGGACTCATAGGTCACCTCAACCAGTTTTTCGGCTTTCTTGGGGGCCTTGCCTACGATGTACATCCGGGAATTATCCCCGTACCAGCCATCCAGAATGGACGTGACGTCAATATTGACGATATCGCCGTTGGCCAGTTTCTTCTCACCGGGGATGCCGTGACACACAACATGGTTGATCGAAATGCAGCAGGATTTCGGGAAGCCATGATAATTCAGAGGAGCCGGTGTAGCGCCGTGCGCCAGAGTGAACTCATGAATAAGGGTATTGAGTTCTTCCGTCGTGACGCCGGGTTGAACATGCTCGGTGATCATATCCAGCGTTGCCGCTGCCAGATGACCGACCGTTCTTAGATGTTTGAAATCTTCACTGTCATAAAGAACAATCCCACGCGAATTATCACCCATGTCTACCGCCCGATCCTAAATCTCTTAACTGGTCGGGACAAAATGCGACCGTCCCGACCGGATCGCAAGGCAGTGATGCGAGTTTTTCACCCGCGCGGGTGACGGCCCGGCTTGTGATGGGCAGCAACATGGTGAGCACTGACCATGCGAACAGAGGCTGAATGATGCGCAACACGGCCATAACGGCGCGGTGACGTTGGCGCATCCGCCACTTCAACAGGACGGCTGGATGCAACCATCATCCCATGATGCGCGAAACGACCACCATGGCGCGCAGACGCAATCATGACCGTGCGCGGAGCGACCGGATGAAGCAAAGGCTGTGGCGCGACGCCTTCTGAAGCAAAACCATCATCCAGAATGGACGCCATTTCCATCGAACGGCGCGCATTCGAGGACGACCCGAGCACCACACCAATCAGACGAACATTTCCACGAATGGCAGACGTGACGAGATTTCGCCCCGCAGCATCGGTGTAACCCGTCTTCATGCCGTCAGCGCCCGAATAGATTTTCAGCATCGGATCATGGTTAGGAACCAGATGACGATGGAAATAGAAGGAAGGCACGCCGAAATAGTGATAATACTGCGGGAAATCGTTGATCAGGTGCTGTGCGAGAAGCCCTAGATCATGCGCTGTCGTGACCTGATCGGGGTCAGGCAGGCCGGATGCGTTGCGGAACGTTGTGTTGGCCATTCCCAGCGCACGCGCCTGCTGCGTCATGAGCTGTGCAAAACGAACCTCGTCGCCACCACCCAGGAACTCACCCAGAGCGCACGCAGCGTCATTCGCTGACTTGGTGACAAGCGCCAGAATGCCCTGCTCAACGGTCAGCCGGGTGCCTGGAACGAGCCCAAGCTTGGACGGAGCCTGCATGGAAGCGTGAATGGAAACCGGAACTTCCTGATCCAGCGTAATCTGATGGGCTTCCAGCGCACGGAAGGTCAGATACAGCGTCATGAGTTTTGTCAGGGATGCAGGATACCGCTGAAGATCGGCGTCCGACTGGGACAGAACGGCGCCTGAATGTGCATCCATCACGAAACTGGACGTGTGGCCTGCGTATTGTGCCTTGGCAGAGCCCGCACCAACTGCAGTCAGAGCGCATAACAGAAGGGCCTTGCGGACAGGGAAACGCATTATGTGGCAGCCTCTGAACAAAACATTGAACGCTGGAAACATCGGACTGTTTAACGCAGTCCTTAATCCCGTTACTCTAGGCGCAACAAAAAGCGCCCGTCCACAAGGTTTGGGGCAGTTTGCTTAATTTTTCGTAAGCATGACCCAAACCCGACCAGAACATGTCAGGAAGATGGCGATATTCACGAAATGTACTCATCCTTACCCCCTTCTCAAGTCGGGGGAAGCGTCCCATATCATACCAGTCATGTCTTCTTACGATCTCCCTTCACCAGCCACCTCCCATTCTGTAGCCGAGTCCATTTCCGGGCCGATCAGGATGGGACCAGGATCATCGGACCCCAAAGGCCCGACAAATCCACGCCTGCCCGATGACGAAGATCTTGAGATCAGCGTTGTCGTTCGCCCTCGTACACGGACGCGCAAGCCGTCGATGTACAAGGTTCTTATGCTCAACGATGACTACACACCGATGGAGTTTGTCGTGCACGTGCTGGAGCGGTTTTTCTCCAAGAACAGGGAAGAAGCCACCACCATCATGCTGCATGTGCATCAGCGGGGCGTAGGGGTCTGCGGCGTTTTCACTTACGAAGTTGCGGAGAGCAAGGTCGCTCAGGTTATGGATCTGGCCCGCCAGAACCAGCATCCGCTTCAGTGTACGATCGAAAAAGACTGATTTCCCGCCACAGTCATACAGGCATCGGACAATTTCTTGTTCAGCCTTACGTTTCTGACTGGCGTTACGTGTTGCACCACGACAAGATACCTCTTCCACGAGAGGTCGAGAGGAGCGCCACCCTATGCTGTCCCGTACGCTCGAACAGACGCTCCACCGCGCCCTGACATTCGCAGGTGATCGGCGTCATGAGTATGCCACCCTCGAACATCTGCTGCTGGCTCTGACAGAAGATGCCGATGCACTGACGGTTTTCCGCGCCTGCGGAATTGACCTCGACAAGCTGCGCTCGGACCTGACGGACTTTCTGGACAAAGACCTTGCCGGTCTTGCGTCCGACCGTCCGACAGAACCAAAACCAACAGCGGCTTTCCAGCGCGTGATTCAGCGCGCGGCCATCCATGTGCAAAGCACAGGCCGCGATGAAGTTACGGGTGCCAATGTTCTCGTTGCACTCTTTGCGGAACGTGAAAGCCACGCCGTGTACTTCCTGCAATTGCAGGACATGACACGACTCGACGCCGTGAACTTCATTTCGCATGGCATCGCCAAAGCGCCGGACCGTGGCGCTGGCCGTAAGGCCGCCGCTGCATCCAAGGATAATTCCGAGCGTGAAGAACGTAAGGAAACAGCCAAGGACGGCGCCCTCGCGACCTATTGCGTCAATCTGAACGACCGTGCCCGTGAAGGGCGGATCGATCCACTGATTGGTCGCGATCAGGAGATCGAACGCACGATCCAGATCCTGTGCCGCCGCACCAAAAATAACCCGCTGTATGTGGGTGACCCGGGCGTCGGCAAGACTGCGATCGCGGAAGGTCTGGCAAAGCGTATTGTTGAGAAAGACGTGCCTGAAGTCCTGCAGGACTGCACAATCTACTCTCTCGACATGGGTTCCCTGCTGGCTGGCACACGTTACCGCGGTGATTTCGAAGAACGCCTCAAGGCTGTTGTGACGGAAATGGACCAGACGCCCGGTGCGATCCTGTTCATTGACGAAATCCACACAGTCATTGGCGCGGGTGCGACGTCTGGTGGTGCGATGGATGCATCGAACCTGCTCAAGCCAGCTCTGGCTGCAGGGACGCTGCGCTGCATTGGCTCCACGACATACAAGGAGTTCCGTCAGCACTTCGAGAAAGACCGTGCACTGGTGCGGCGCTTCCAGAAGATTGACGTCCCTGAGCCGTCAGTCGAGGACACGATCAAGATCCTGCGCGGCCTTAAAGGCAGCTACGAGAAGCATCACAAGGTTCGCTATACCGACGAAGCCCTGCGTGGCGCCGTCGAATTGGCAGCCCGGTATGTGCATGACCGCAAACTGCCCGATAAAGCCATCGACGTTATTGACGAAGTCGGTGCGGCGCGGATGCTGGTGCCTGAGAACAAGCGCCGCAAGACCGTGACGCTGCGGGATGTGGAAGATGCAATCGCCAAGATTGCCCGCATCCCACCCAAGAGTGTCACGGCGGATGATCGGGAGACCCTGCGCCATCTGGAGCGGGATCTGCGGAACATGGTGTTCGGGCAGGACAAGGCGATTGATGCACTGGCTGCGGCGATCAAGCTGTCCCGTGCGGGCCTGCGTGATGCGGAGAAGCCGATTGGCAACTACCTGTTCTCCGGCCCTACGGGCGTCGGCAAGACGGAAGTTGCGCGTCAGTTGGCGTCGTCTCTGGGCATCGAGTTGATCCGCTTTGACATGTCCGAGTACATGGAGCGTCATTCGATCTCCCGTCTGATCGGCGCGCCTCCAGGGTATGTCGGGTTTGATCAGGGTGGACTGCTGACGGATGCGATTGACCAGCATCCCCATGCCGTCCTGCTGCTGGACGAAATCGAAAAGGCCCATCCGGACCTTTACAACGTCCTGCTTCAGGTCATGGATCATGGCCGCCTGACAGACCACAATGGCAAGACAGTCGATTTCCGCAACGTGATCCTGATCATGACCACGAATGCGGGCGCGGCTGACCTGTCCAAGGAAGCGATCGGTTTTGGCCGGACCAGCCGTGCGGGCGAGGATGAAGAGGCGATCAAACGCACCTTCACGCCTGAGTTCCGCAATCGTCTGGATGCGATCATTCCGTTTGCTAACCTGACGCCGGAAACCGTGGGCCGCGTGGTGGAGAAGTTCGTTCTCCAGCTCGAAGCCCAGTTGGCTGACCGTCACGTTACGATCGAAATCTCCTCTGCTGCCAAGGAATGGCTGGCCGAGAAGGGTTATGATCGCCTGTATGGCGCACGTCCTCTGGGGCGCGTTATTCAGGAGCACATCAAGAAGCCACTGGCCGAGGAACTGCTCTTCGGTCGACTGGCCAAAGGCGGGGCCGTCAAGATTGGCCTTAAGAACGACGTGCTGGACTTCGAGATCATCGAAGGGACCGGCGTCAAAGGCGACAGCAGCGCCGAGAAGAAAGACGAAGCGACCAACTAGGCCGCCCGTCACGAAAAAGCCCGTAGGACATTCCTACGGGCTTTTTTTTATTCGTAACGGTGTCCGTTGACGGTCACATAGCCGGGCCACGGCCATTTGCGGCTGGTGCCGTGATGCGTCCAGTCAATCCCCTGCTTGCGCAGGCTGTCGTAGTAGTACCGCCCCTGAACCTCGACGGTGTCGCCCTTCTGCACCCAGGGCCATTGTGGGGCAGTCATTTCATCAAGCCCCGAGACAATCCGGATGGACACGCCCTGCCCTACATCTAGGTAGAAATAGCCATGCCATCCGCTGCGGGTCCGCTTCGCATGGGGTGCAATAGCGATGACGCGCCCGCAAATATGCTCGGGAAGATCCGTCCGGGTGGCGCCACGTTGCTCGAAGGTCTGCTGGTCACTCAGGAATTTGGCGTTGTCACAGCTTGCCGGCATCGGCGCTATCGCCTGTGCCAGAGCAGGAAGTGGCGCACCAAAACACGCCATTGCAGCCAGAAGTCTCAGATGGGACATCATCAAAAGCACTCTCCAGTCAGGAAAGTGCTTTTATGCGCCGAAACACATCCTGAAACAAATGCCGTCGCCCGTTTACAGGGAGCCGAACAGAACAGCCGTATCGATCATGCGGTTCGAAAAGCCCCATTCATTGTCATACCATGAGCAGACGCGAACCATTCGCCCACATTCCATGATGGCCGTCTGCGTGGCGTCAAAATTCGAGGATGCAGGCGAATGGTTGAAGTCGCTACTAACCAACGGGGCGCTGCTATAGGCCAGCACACCTTTCAAGGGGCCCGAAGCAGCCTCCTGCATAACGCGATTGACGTCTTTGGCCGTTTCCGGTGGACGGCGGGACAGGAAGTCGAACGATACCAGCGAAACATTGGGCGTTGGCACGCGAATGGACGTGCCATCCAGCCGGCCCTTCAAATGCGGCAGAACCAGACCAATTGCCTTGGCCGCTCCCGTGGACGTAGGCACCATGTTGAGCGACGCGGCTCTTGCCCGGCGAAGGTCCTTGTGGCGCCGGTCAACGATCTGCTGGTCTCCGGTGAAAGAGTGGATCGTCACCATGTATCCGCACTCGATACCGTAATTGTCGTCGAGCACTTTCACGAGCGGCGCCAGACAATTCGTTGTGCAGGAGGCATTGGAAATGACCGTCATGTCCGGCTTCAGCATGTCATTGTTCACGCCGTAAACGATGGTCGCGTCAACATCCGTGCCAGGCGCTGAAATCAGGACTTTCCGGGCACCAGCCTGAAGAAGCGTGGAAGCTTTTTCCTTGGTGGTGAACAGTCCGGAACATTCAAGAGCCACATCGACACCGTCAAATGGCACCTTCGACGGATCACGCTCGGATGAAATGCGAATGGGACCGTAAGACCGCCCGTTATGGGTCAGGGTCAGCATATCGCCCTCGACGTGGATTTCCCCTGGCAGGCGGCCATGCACGCTGTCATATGTCAGCATGTGAATCTTGTCTTCAACAGACCCAGGGCCATTGATGGCGACGGGCACAACGTCATCCCGGCCGCTTTCAAGAATGCTGCGAAGGGCCAGTCTGCCAATACGGCCAAAACCGTTAATGGCGATCTTTACTGTCATTGTCTTTGGTCTCCGTCAGGGAAAACCGCCGCAAAGGCGGTTTGTCCCGGCAGGTGTGAAAGCGCCGGGACAGTCGTGCCGAGGGGCAGGATCACAGACCGATCCGGTTGAGTGGCTTGCCCGCCATCAGATTCCGCTCAATCTGCTCAAGGGAAACACCGCGGGTTTCAGGCACAAATTTCAGGGTGAGGTAGATGAAGAACGCATTGAACGCCGCGTACATCCAGAAGGTCTGGGCATTCCCGATGGTGTTCAGGAGCGTCAGGAACGTCAGGCCGACGATCATGTTCGTGACCCAGTTCGTGAAGGTGGAGCAACCGATGCCGAAATCGCGCCCTTTGATGGGCTGAACTTCCGAGCACAGGATCCACACCAGCGGACCGGCAGAGAACGCAAATCCGACGATGAAGGCCAGCAGCATGATCACGGCGCCATATCGCGCAAGTTCGCTATTGCCGGTTCCGAAGTAGAGCAGCGTGCCAACTGAAGCCATGCCGATCGTCATGATGATGAAGCCGGCAACCAGCATCGGGCGACGACCCCATTTGTCCACGAAGCCGATGGCAATGAACGTCGAAAGCACATTCACCAGACCGACAATGGCTGTGCCCCACATGGCTGCGTTATCGCCAAAGCCTGCGACTTCGAAGATGCGGGGGGCGTAGTACATCACCACGATGATGCCCGTGAACTGCTGCATGGTCTGGAGCAGGATGCCCAGAAAAACAGAGCGGCGGAAATTGGCGTTGGCCTTGAACAGGCCATAGCCGCCTTCAATCTGCGCAAGCTGCTCTTCAATGTCCGAGATCTCGGCACGTGCGTCGCCTTCATGGCCACGCAACTGATGCAGAACCGTAAAGGCTTCGTCCTTACGGCCCCGCAATACGAGCCAACGGGGACTGTCAGGCAGCAGCAGCACGCCAAGCAGAAACACGACGCCTGGAATAGCGACGATGCCGAGCATCCAGCGCCATGAACCGGAATAGGCCAGCAGCGCATCAGAGATGAACGCTACAAAAATCCCGACCGTAATCATGAGCTGGTAAACCGAGATCAGGGACCCACGGTAGTGCTGATGCGCAATCTCGGAGATGTAAAGGGGAGCGGTAAAGCTTGCGATGCCAACAGACACGCCAAGCACCATACGCCCCACAATCAGCAGCGTGACGGATGTTGCCAGTGCGCACAGCAGCGACCCAAGAACAAACAGGACAGCTGAAGACAGCAGCAGCCGCTTCCGGCCGAAGAGATAGGACAGGCGCCCACCGCAGACGGCACCTACCGCCGCACCAACCATCATCGATGAGACGATGCACTCCTTGCCGAAGTCCGTGACGTTGAATTCCAGACCGATGAATTTCAGAGCCCCTGAAATCACACCCAGATCGAGACCAAACATCAGACCCGCAACAGCAGCCAGAATTGCCGTCAGGACACTTTTACCATTCAGAGACACTGGCGGCGGTGGTGCCGAAAGGTCGATGCCACTCATTGCCTTATTCCTTACTTCAGATTCCCATTATGGGAATAGTCTTTCAACGCAGCATGTTCTCAGGTTGTTTATTCAAGTAAAATCAAATAAAAGAGAAGAATTATATTTATTTTTATTTGAATTTACATGTTTGGATAGTTCGGTCCATCACCTCCCTGCGGCGTTGTCCAAACGATATTCTGGCTCGGATCTTTGATGTCGCAGGTTTTGCAATGCACACAATTCTGGAAATTAATCTGAAACCGTGGCTGTTCATTCTCCGGACGCAGAACCTCATACACGCCCGCAGGGCAGTAACGCTGGGCAGGCTCAGCGTAGAGCGGCAAGTTCACCTGGATCGGAATGGATGGATCGCGGAGGGTCAGATGGCAGGGTTGGCGCTCTTCATGATTGGTGAAGGAGAACGCCACGTTGGTTGTGCGATCAAAGCTGAGTTGCCCGTCCGGCTTGCGATATTCAATCGGCTTGAAACTGGCAGCCAACCCCGTTGCCGCGGCATCGGACTTTCCATGCCCGAGCGTTCTGAAGGGAGAATGCCCGGTCAGAGTTGTCATCCACATATCCAGACCACCGAGCGCCACACCGCCCAGGAGGCCAAACCGCTCCCACAGAGGTTTGACGTTACGGACGGCCTTTAAGTCTGTCCCGACAGGGCCGTTTCGCAGTTCTTCCTCATAATCCGTCAGTTCATCCTGAGCGCGCCCAGCCGCCAGCGCTGCGCGGGCCGCATCGGCAGCAGCAATGCCAGAGAAAATGGCGTTATGACTGCCCTTGATGCGCGGAACATTCACCAGCCCGGCGGAACACCCGAGCAGAACGCCGCCAGGGAAAGTCACTTTCGGAATGGACTGCCAACCACCTTCGGATAGCGCACGCGCACCATAAGCCACGCGTTTTCCGCCCTTCAGCAGTTCGGCCACCATCGGATGATGCTTGAACTCCTGAAACTCACGGTAAGGGTCCAGATACGGGTTTTCATAGCCCAGATGGACGACGAACCCGATGCAGACCTGATTGTTGTCGAGATGGTAGATGAAGGACCCGCCACCTGCTTTGCTGTTCAGCGGCCAGCCCATGGTGTGTGTGACCGTGCCTTCATGATGCTTGGCGGGATCGATCTCCCAGATTTCCTTGAGGCCCAGCCCGAATTTCTGCGGGTCCTTGCCCTCGGAAAGCGCGAAACGATCCATCAACTGACGAGCCAGTGATCCCCGCGCACCTTCGGCGAAGAACACGTATTTCCCGCGCAGTTCCATACCAGGCTCGTAGGCATCACCCGGCGTTCCATCCGGGTTTTTACCGAACTCGCCAGCCACTACACCCGTAACGCGACCCTGATCGTCATAAACGACTTGGCTTGCCGCCATACCGGGGAAAATTTCCACTTCCAGCCCCTCTGCGACCTGTGCCAGCCAGCGGCAGACATTCCCCAGCGAGACAATGTAATTCCCGTGGTTGCCCATGAGCTTTGGCATCAGAACATTCGGCAGGCGGATCTGGCTCTTTTCTGTCAGCAGGAAGAAATTGTCTTCCCTTACCGGCACGGTGATGGGCGCATCCATGGTCCGCCACTCTGGAAGCAGCACGTCCAGCGCACACGGATCAATGACCGCGCCTGACAGGATATGCGCCCCGACTTCAGACCCTTTATCCAGTACGACCACGGAGAGGCCCGGCTCGTTCTGTTTGAGCCGGATCGCCGCGGAGAGACCGGCAGGGCCAGCGCCGACGATGACAACGTCATAGTCCATGCTTTCCCGTTCGATCGTAGTCATGGTCTTTCTCCTCCCTGCAGGCTGCCGGGGGCTGTCAGAGTTTTGCCGTCAGTTCGGGAAGGATGGTGAAGAGATCTCCTACCAGCCCATAATCCGCGACCTGGAAAATCGGGGCGTCTTCGTCCTTGTTGATGGCGACGATCACCCGGGAATCCTTCATGCCGGCCAGATGCTGGATCGCCCCGGAAATACCGACCGCGATATACAGATCAGGCGCCACGATCTTGCCCGTCTGCCCGACCTGCCAGTCATTCGGCGCGTATCCGGCATCCACGGCCGCACGGCTGGCGCCGATGGCAGCATTCAGCTTGTCCGCAAGCTTGGCGATGGTGTCGAAGTTCTCTTTCGATCCGACGCCACGACCACCTGAGACGATATTCTTGGCAGCCGTTAGCTCCGGACGTTCGGACTCAACTGCCTTGTCTTCCACCCAGGACGACAGCGCCGGATCAGCGGGAACGGAGACATTTTCCACACTGGCTGAGCCACCTTCGCCGACAGCCGAGAAGGCCGCCGTGCGAATGGTGAAAACCTTCACCGGATCGGAGGACTGCACCGTCTGGATCGCATTGCCGGCATAGACCGGACGATCGAACGTCTCGGCATCCTTCACAGCCGTTACGTCTGACAGGATCATGACATCCAGAAGAGCCGCAACACGTGGCAGAACGTTCTTGGAGAACGCCGTCGAGCCCGCAGCGATATGGCTATACCCGGATGCCAGAGACACAATGAGGGCGGCGACAGGTTCAGCCAGTTCATGAGCCAGAGACGCATCATCCGCCAGCAGGACCCTGGAGACACCCTCAAGCTTTGCAGCTTCGGCGGCAGCTTCCGCGCCGTTCTGGGTGGCAACGAGAACCGTCACATCGCCCAGCGCTTTGACGGCAGACAGGGCCTTGGCAACGGTATCGGTTACGAGGTGGCCATTGGCCACTTCAGCGAGCAGCAGAACAGACATCAGATCACTCCTGCTTCATTTTTGAGTTTCGAAACCAGCTCATCAACGGAACTGACCTTCACACCAGCCTGACGCTGAGGCGGTTCAACCGTGCGGATGACCTTCAGACGCGGCGCAATGTCCACGCCGAGGTCAGACGCCTTGCGTTCTTCGAGCGGCTTCTTCTTGGCCTTCATGATGTTGGGCAACGCGACATAACGCGGCTCGTTCAGGCGCAGATCCGACGTGATGATGGCGGGTAGCTTCACGCGGATCGTCTGAAGGCCACCATCAACCTCACGGCTGACGGTTGCACTGTCGCCCTCAATCTCGACGGATGATGCGAAGGTGGCCTGGCCCCAGCCCAGCAGGGCGGCAAGCATCTGACCAGTCGCGTTCATGTCATTATCGATGGCCTGTTTGCCTACGATGACAAGGTTTGGTTTCTCATCCTCAATCACCTTCGCCAGCAGTTTGGCGACGGCGAGAGGCTCGATATCCACATTCACATCCGTCGTGGCTTCGACGAAAATGGCGCAGTCCGCGCCCATGGCTAGCACGGTGCGCAGTGTTTCTTTTGCCTGCGG
This sequence comes from Gluconobacter sp. P5H9_a, assembly GCF_018812085.1. NCBI lineage: Bacteria > Pseudomonadati > Pseudomonadota > Alphaproteobacteria > Acetobacterales > Acetobacteraceae > Gluconobacter > Gluconobacter sp. P5H9_a. The sequence goes on along the minus strand of NZ_JACRVW010000004.1, from coordinate 108,342 downwards.
CACACCGATAGAGACAGCGACCACTTCTGTGGCGATGCCTTTCTCCTTGAGACGGACGGCTTCTTCGATGGCGATTTCGTCAAACGGATTGACCGACATCTTGACGTTCGCAAGCTCGACCCCAGATCCGTCACCCTTTACGCGGATGCGGACGTTGTAATCGACGACACGTTTGACAGGGACGAGGATCTTCATGATGCCCTCCGATGGGTCAGCAGACAGTGCGGAAGCGTTCGACCATCGTGTCCAGCACGTCAGCCGGGTGGCGCTTCCACCAGTTATTCGCGGAAAAGATTTCCACCTCGCAGAAACCGGAATACCCGGCGGCTTCCACCTCCCTGCGGATCCCCCGCAGGTCTGCAACGCCGTCCCCCATCATCCCGCGGTCAAGCAGGATGTCCGTTGTGGGAACGAGCCAGTCACAGAGGTGAAAGCCCAGAATGCGGTTTCCCGCACGAGCGAGCTGGCGTGGCAGGTCCGTGTCCCACCACACATGGTAGATATCGATCGCAACGCCCACGCTATCCGACGCCAGAAGGTCGCAGATATCCAGGGCGTCACGGGTAGTCGTGAGGCAGGAGCGGTCTCCGGCGTAGGCCGGATGCAGCGGCTCCAATGCGAGTTTCACGCCACAGGCTTCAGCGTAGGGAATGGCCTTCGCCATCCGGTCCACCACGATGTCCAGGCTGTGAGCCACGCCCTTCGTGCCGGTTTCCACACCACCGACAACGATGGTCAGAACATCGGTCCCGAGTGCGGCTGTCTGATCGATGGACTGACGGAAATCCGACAGGATCGCCTCTTCGCTCTGAAGCCCCAGCGGACCGACCAGAAAGGGCGTCCGGCACAGGCCGACAACCTGCAACCCGGCCTGACGCGCCCGGTCTCCAATTTCCGCAGCCCGGCCCTCGATCTCCCGCCGCCAGAACACGATCCCGCCGATGCCACGTTCAGCACAGGCGTCGATCGTCTGTTCCGGTGACCACCCTGCCCCAACACCCGGCACGTTATGGCCAAGCGTTGCGGTATTGAGGGCGAGAGCCGAATGATCGTGGCGAAAGTCCCGCATGATCAGGCCCCGTAAACCGACAGAAGCGACTTCATGCGGTGCACAGCCAGATCCGGGTTCCGCAACAGGCCGCAACCATCAGCGAGACGGAAGATCTCCGTGAAATGCTGGAGGGACCGCATGGACTGCGCACCATTCAGCATGACGAAGTGATCCTGAAAGCCATTCAGCCAGGCCAGAAACACCACACCCGTCTTGTAGTACTGCGTCGGGGCCTGAAAGATCACACGAGCGAGTGGAACAGTCGGGTCGAGAGCGTCGTGAAAGCCTTTCACGTCCCCCTCGCCGAGCAGTTTCACACCACGAGCCGCAAGCGGCGCGATCGGATCGAAAATGCCGAGAAGTGCGTGGCTGTAGCCCTGCTCGTCACCAGCGATCAGTTCCGGGTAATTGAAGTCATCACCCGTATACATCCGCACGCCCTTTGGCAGGCGACGGCGCATGATGATTTCCTTCTCCTTGTCGAGAAGGGAAATCTTGATGCCGTCCACCTTCGCAACGTTTTCTTCAATGATGCTCAGGACTGTTTCCAGCGCCTCATTGAAATCATCCGTGCCCCAATAGCCTGCCAGAGCCGGGTCGAAATCCTTGCCCAGCCAATGCAGAACGACAGACTCATCACAGGCAGAGAGCACCTCGCGGTAGACCCGCTTATAGTCCTCAGCACTGGACGCCACGCGAACGAGAGCACGACTGGCCATCAGAATGACGCGTGCGCCAACCTTCTGGATCGCCTCGACCTGTTCCAGATATGCTGCGCGCACATGATCGACGGACCGTGCGTCCTTGGGGTCCAGATGGTCTGTTCCCGCACCGTTCACGACCATCGCATCCGGAAGTTCGGCCTTGGTGCGACGGATCAGATCCAGCGCACCAGGCCAGTCCAGACCCATGCCGCGCTGGGCCGTATCCATGGCTTCCGCAATTCCGAGGCCCATGCCGACGAGATAGCGACGGAACTCAAGCGTCTTCTTCCAGTCGATCGTAGCGCGGCCAGACGGTGCATTATCCGTGAACGGATCTGCGACGACATGGGCCGCCGAATAGACGATCCGGGCCGGATTGGCAGGAAGGACACTGCGAGGAACAGGAGTACCGATCAGATGGTAATCCATCTTCCGGCCGGTTTCGTCGGGCAGGATGATCTTCATAACCGTTTCTCAGAAGCGCGGCACAAGCATTCCGGCATCTGCCGAAATGACCTGGCCTGTGGTGTAAGGCAGTTTCCCGGTGGCAAGGGCCGCAATGATGCGCCCCATGTCCGAGGGCTCTCCAACACGGGGAAGCAGGGTCAGCCCCTCTTCCGCGCGCTGGCGGTAGTGCTGAATGACGGCAGCCGTCATTTCTGTAGCGATCAGGCCAGGCTGAACATCATAGACCGCGATATTCTCAATCCCGAGACGCACAGCCAGAGCCTTGGACACCATGGCCGCCGCAGCCTTTGACGCGCAGTACTCTGATCGTTGCACCGCCACAGCCGTCGCATTTGACGATGTGACATTGACGATCGAATGGAACGCATCGGCTGACCGTTCCCGGCTCAGAAGGCGCTTTGCAAAAGCCTGCGAGAGGAAGAACACTGCCTTCGCATTGATCGTCAGGCACCGGTCCCAGCTTGCTTCGGACACTTCCAGCAGGTCACCCCGCTGGAGGACGCCGACGCCCGCATTGTTCACCAGCGTTGTTAGCGGGCCGAGTTCGTCTTCGATCCGCGCCAGAACACCCTCATGGGCGCTGATGTCGGACACATCGAACGGGGCGGCCACAACCTTGGCGCCCAGCCCTTCCAGACGGGCCACGGCTGCACGCAGTTCTGCATCATCAACCGGTCCATTGACCGCTAAAGAAAAGCCTTCTTTAGCGAGCGCTTCTGCGGCGGCGAGGCCGATCCCGCGTGAAGAGCCGGTGACGAGAGCGACCTGTCTCATGTACGGGCGCCCTTCTTGAGCAGTTCACGCGCGATGATCATGCGCTGGATCTGGTTCGTGCCTTCATAGATCTGCGTGATCTTGGCATCGCGATACAGACGCTCAACTTCAAAGCCACGGATGTAGCCGGAGCCACCGAAGACCTGCACAGCATCCGCTGTCCGGGCCACAGCCACGTCACCAGCAAAGCATTTTGCCATGGAGCAGGAGCGCGTGGCGTCCTGACCGTTATCGATCTTCACCGCAGCGGAATGAACCAGCAGACGGGCAGCTTCAATGTCCTTGGCCATATCGGCCAGAAGCCACTGAACACCTTGGAATTCGGAGATGTGCTTACCGAACTGCTTGCGCGTTCCGGCATAATCGACAGCGGCTTCAAGACCAGCCTGTGCGATCCCAACAGCGAGCGCCGCGATGCCAACACGTCCCTTGTCCAGCACGCTCATCATCATGTGGAAGCCACGGTTCATCTCGCCCAGAAGAGCATCCGGGCCGAGGCGCACATCGGAGAAATCAAGCGCACCAACCTGGCTGGCCCGCTGACCCATCTTGTGCTCTTTCGGGCCTCGCTCAACGCCTTTGGCATGCAGGTCCACAATGAAGATGGACATTCCGCGGTTTCCGGCTTCCTTGTCCGTCCGCGCCAGAACGAACCCAAGATCCGCCACCGGGGCGTTATGGATCCAGATTTTTCCACCGTTCAAAATCCAACCATCGCCATCACGTTCAACTGTGGTGCGAATGCCAGACACGTCCGTGCCGGCTTCCGGCTCGGTGATGCAGTAGGCAACCTTGCGCTTCATGGAGAGAATGTCTGGCAGCAGCTTCTTCTGCTCATCCGTGCCGTGACGCACCAGGAGCGTGGAAATCAGTTCCACCAGGCCACACTGATCGGCGATACTGGCATAGCCGCGGGACAGTTCTTCCATCACGACGGCATAGGTCAGGGTATCGAAGCCAGGCCCTCCGAGCTCTTCCGGAACTGCAATGCCGAACAGGCCAAGACGGCCCATTTCTTCGTAAATTTCGGCCGGAAAGCGTTCTTCACGGTCGAGGGCCTCAGCAGCAGGGCGGATGACTTCATCCACGAAGGACCGTGTGGTCTCGCGAACCTGCTCCTGCATTTCATTGAGAAACATAACCCGATTCCCTTATTTAATAACTAACCAGTTAGTTATTATGGTGACTGATCTATTTTCAAGGCCATTCTGCGTTTTGAAATCAAAAGAACTTGATGTTCATAATACCCAGAATGAATTCGTTCTCGTTAAGGAACATTTTTTACTTCGCCATCTTTTTCTACCTCAGCAGAATAGCGCGAAAATCATTGACGTTTGTCCCGGTAGGACCTGGCACAAACAGGTCATCTAATGCCTCAAAGGCAGTATAGGCATCGTTTTCCGCCAGCAGGACCGACGGGTTAATTCCACGTTCCCGCAGTCGTCCCATACTCTTCCCATCTGCAAAGGCACCGGCATTGTCCTCAGACCCGTCAATTCCATCTGTATCCGCAGCGAGTGCGGAAACCGGGAGACCTTCAGCCGCGAGCGCAAACGACAGGAGAAACTCCGTGTTGCGACCACCCCGTCCACGTCCACGCAATGTCACCGTTGTTTCTCCCCCCGAGAGGATGACAACCGGCTTCTGGAATGGCTGATTACGAATAATCACTTCACGCGCGATCGCTGCATGGACCTTCCCGACATCCCGGGCTTCCCCTTCAATCGCGTCGGACAGGATAACAGCTGGAATTCCAAGATTCCGGGACGCTGCTGCTGCTGCCTCAAGAGACAGATGAGCCGACGCCACAATACGAACTTCGTTCCCGGCGAATGCCGGATCTTCCGGACGCGGCGCCTGCCCCAGCTCTCCGTCAAGCCATGCCTGCACTTTAGGCGGCAGTGCGAGCTTCCAGGCCTTGGCCATATGCCGCGCGTCTTCGCGTGTTTTCGTATCAGGCACGGTTGGTCCAGAGGCCACCTGTGCCGGATCATCGAACGGCACATCCGAGACTATGAGTGAAACGACTCTCGCCGGGGAAGCCGCAGCGGCCAGACGACCGCCCTTAATCCCCGAAAACTGCTTGCGGATGCTGTTCATGACAGAGATCGGCGCGCCAGAAGACAGGAGAACCCGGCTGAGCTCCGCCTCATCTTCCAGCGTGAACCCTTCTGGCGGGCACGGCAGCAAGGCCGAGCCGCCCCCGCAGATCAGTGCAACGACCAGATCATCCGGACCTAATCCACGCACCGCCTCGAATAAAGCCGCCGTTGCAGCCAGACCGGCTTGATCCGGAACCGGATGGGAAGCCTCCAGAACGCGAATCTGTTCTGTAGGGTAGCCATAGCCATAACGGGTGACGACAACGCCTTCCAGCGGACCATCCCACACGCGCTCAAAGGCTGCGGCAAGCTGGGCTGCCCCCTTCCCGGCCCCAACCACGACCGTCTTGCCTTTCGGGCGTTCCGGCAGGTTGGCAGCCAGCACGAGGTCTGCATCAGCCGCGGTAATGGCGGCATTGAACAGACCTGTCAGGAAACTGTGATCGTCGACTGTCATGGCTTCTTTCAGACTCCACTCACGGAAAAGACGGCCTGGGGCGTTCAGAGCTTGAGCCCCATCACGGCATCCCTGAACAGAACGGCATCCATTTCCTTCAGTTCAGGAGAAACCTTCAGAGGCGTGGATGCCTGATCGAGCACATCTTTCTGCAAGTCGATGCCCGACGCGATTTCCGTGACCGTCAGCTCACCGTTCAGGAGCTTGAGAACACAGCGTTCCGTCACATACGTCACGTCCTGCCCTGTTTCGGTGGCTCTGCGCCCTGAGAAGCTGACCTGATCCACCTCTGGCACGATCTTGGAAATCTTGCCTTCCCGATCGATCACGAGCCGGCCGTCCTCAATGTGCATCTTGGCTCCGGCATTGAAATTGCCTGAGAAGATGATGCGCTTCGCCCGTGCCGTAATGTCTACGAAACCGCCCGCCCCTGCCGTCCGATGCGGCGTGGCAGCAAGGCGGCTGACATTGACCGACCCATCAGCCCCGATCTCAAGAAAGGACAGCAGGGAGCAGTCAAAGCCGCCCGCTTGGAAATAGCTGAACTGGTGAGGAGAGGCGACGAAGGCCTCGGCATTACTGGCGCAACCGAACTTGAAATCCAGCAGCGGAACGCCGCCAACCGGTCCCTGTTCGATAACCCATGTCACGCTACCATGCAGCCCTTCTTCCAGCAGGATGCGCGGCACATTGGCGGAAATCCCGAAGCCGATATTGACCGCCCAGCCATTCTTCAGCTCCTGCGCCACACGTCGCGCAATCACCTTGCCCGGATTGAAATCCGGAATAGCGAAGGACGACAGAGGCCGGAAAATCTCGCCGGAAATTGCAGGATCATAAGGCGTGGCAGTGGTCTGAAGCTGATCCGGAGCTTCCACAACCACGTCCACCAGAATACCCGGCACTTTGACGTCATGCGGCTTCAACGTGCCCTGTTCTGCCACGCGGCGGACCTGCGCGATGACCAGTCCACCGTTGTTATGAGCCGCCAGAGCCATTTCCATGGCACCAAGGGTGGCGCCTTCCTGCTCGAATGTCAGATTGCCATTCTCGTCCGCAGTCGAAGCGCGAATGATGGCAACGTCCGGCTTGAGCGCAGGAAAATACAGCCAGTCTTCGCCCTCGAAGTCCATATGACGCACGATGGGATTCGAGCGGGCGGTCTCATTCATCGCCCCGCCTTCCCGCTTCGGGTCCACGAAGGTATCGAGACCAACTTTCGTCAACACGCCGGGGCGCAGGGCCGCACCTTCGCGCAGCATGTCGAAGATAACGCCAGATGGAAGGTTATAAGCGGCGACGTCCTCGGCCAGAATGCGCTGCCAGATAAGCGGCGGCTCCGCATTGCTCGGACCGGACGGGTAAGACCCGCCGATGATCTTTTTGATCATGCCAGGCTGGGCGATATGATCCACGCCCTTGGTCCCGAACATGTCACCCGTCGCGATCGGATGAATCGTCGTCAGGTTCTTCGGGGCCGCTTCCTTTTCAAAACGTTCCCCGAGCGCCTTCAGAACGTCGTCGGGGCACAGAAGCCCGGACGATGCGTTGATCGCAATGGTGGAACCATCCTTGATAAGACTGACGGCTTCCGCTGCGGTTCTGGTCTTGGTCATTGCCTTTGATCCACTATAACTATCTTGTTAGTTACTTATGATCTTGTAAAAATCGCGATGCATGAGGCGCCGCTTGAGAAGGTTATCGTTCTCAAGCATTCCCCAGAATAAAGTCCGCCGCTCGTTCACCAATCATGACCGTTGCCGCATTGGTGTTAGACCCAAGCAGTGATGGCATGACCGAGCTATCACAAATCCGGATGCCCTCCAGTCCATGCACATGCAGGCGTGGATCAACAACCGCCATTTCGTCCCGGCCCATTTTGCACGTACAGGTTGGATGATAGGATGTGCGTCCCTGCTGGCGGGCATAATCCTCATATGCCTTGAGCGTACGGCCGCCGCCTTCTGGTAGGCAAACCTTGCTGATGTATTTTTGCAGCGAGTGGCTACCGAACATCTCATAGCTCAGGCGAACGCCCTCGGCCGTTGTCCGCAGATCGTCCGGGTGACCCAGAAAATTCGGATCCACAATCGGTGCTTCCCGAGGGTCAGACGAACGCAACGTGACAGACCCACGCGCTTTTGGACGGAGCGTATAGCTGTTGAGCGTGATGCCGGACGTCCCTTTCGGAACAGACGCCACACCCGCTTCCGCACCCGCCCCCGCCAGGAAGTGGAACTGAAGATCCGGGCAGCTTGCAGCCGGATCGCCGTACCAGAAGGCTCCGCCCTCCACGACGTTCGACGCCACTGGACCACTTCTGAACAGCGAATATTGCAGGCCAGCCCACATCATCCACTTGTACTGGTTGTACTTGTCGAAACTGTCATGGCCTTTCAGCTCAGCGACGATATCGACACCAAAGTGATCCTGCAGATTCTGACCCACACCCGGCAGATCATGAACAACGGGAATACCGTGTTCTTTCAGATGTGCAGCCGGACCAACACCAGACAGCATCATCAGCTTTGGCGTTCCGATTGCACCGGACGTGACCAGCACTTCCTGCTCAGCACGCGCAGTGTGCATCTGCTTGTCCGCAATGTACTGCACGCCGACTGCACGCTTCCCCTCGAAGACGACCTTCAGAACCATCGCGCCAGTAATCACCGTCAGGTTCTTACGCTTCAGAGCGGGACGCAGATATCCAACGGCCGTAGAGCAGCGCCGGTTATTGCGCACCGTCAGCTGGTAAATACCAGCACCCTGCTGAACTGGACCGTTAAAGTCAGGGTTATACGGAATTCCGATTTCCTGGCAGCTCTGTACGAAGGCGCGGCTGACGGGGTTCGGGCAATCCAGGTTCGACACGCCGAGTGGACCATCCGTTCCGTGCCATGATCCCGCAAGAATAGAATTTCCCTCAGAGCGGATGAAATACTTCTGAATGTTCTTGAAGCCCCAGCCGTCAGCTCCCTCCTGCTCCCACCGGTCAAAATCAGATGGATGGCCACGTGTGAAAACTTCGGCATTGATGGATGAACCACCACCGAGAACACGCGCCTGCACATACGGGATCTGGCGGTTATTGGCGTGCTTCTGCGGTGTGGTGACAAGCCCCCATGTCAGGGGGCCTGTCGTCATTTTCGCAAAGCCAACCGGCATGTGAATGAGCGGATTGGTGTCACGCTTGCCTGCTTCGATCAGGCAGACGCGCACCGCCGGGTTTCGGGAGAGACGGGCGGCAAGAACACATCCTGCCGAGCCGCCGCCAACGATAACGTAATCGAAACCAGTCATCATTATGCGATCCAGTGCGTCCGTTTGCCGAGATCTACGTGAACGGATTTGATCTGGGTGTATTCTTCCACACCATACATGCCCGCTTCACGGCCCCAGCCAGACTGCTTGAAACCACCCAGCGGCATTTCAGGGCCGCCAGCCATGATCGTATTGACCCAGAAGCGCCCGGCCTGAACCTTGCGTGTCACCTTCAGGGCCTTGCTGATGTCCTTCGTCCAGACAGACGCGGCCAGACCATAAACCGTGTCATTGGCCAGGGAGATCGCTTCCTCAAGCGTGCTGAACCGGAAGACGGACAGCACAGGGCCAAAGATCTCGTCCGTCGCAATGGACATATCCGGCTTCACATTCGTGAAGAGCGTTGGCGCAATGTACTGCCCACGACCCAGCTCAACCTTGTTACCACCGCACAGAACGCGCGCGCCTTCGGCCTTACCCTTCTCGATGTAGTCGAGAATGGTCTTGTTCTGAGCATCCGTCGTAATGGCGCCAATCTGCGTTTCCGGGTCAAACGGGTCGCCCACGCGGATCTTTTCCATCTTGGCGACAACAAGCTTCTCAAACTTGTCGGCCACAGACTCCTCAACGATCAGGCGGCTGGACGAGACGCAGCACTGCCCGGTGTTGAAACTGATCCCGAACGCCACCGCATCGGCCGCATCTTCCAGATCACTATCCGCAAAAACGACAATCGGGTTCTTGCCACCAAGCTCCAGACCAAGCTTCTTGAGGTTGCTGTCTGCGGACGCATGGATACAGGACCGGCCAACACCCGTGGAACCAGTGAAGGACAGCATATCCACATCCGGATGCTGCGTCAGAGCCTGACCGACACTCTTTCCGGTGCCGGTTACGACGTTATAGACACCCTTTGGCAGGCCGGCTTCCGCCAGAATATCGGCAAGCATCAACGTGGTGGCGCTGGTGACTTCTGCAGGCTTCACGACGACCGTGCAGCCTGATGCCAGAATGAACGGCACGCGCTCACACAGAATCATGAAGGGGAAGTTCCAGGGCGTGATGAGGCCAACGACACCCACCGGCTCCCGCAGAACCATGCCGAACAGGCTTTCGCCCAGATTGTTGAAGCTATCACCATGCAGAAGACGCGCGGCACCCGCAGCCATTTCAAAACAGGAAATACAGTTGTCGATCTCGGCCTTGGCCTGTGAGATCGGCTTGCCGTTTTCCAACACTTCCCAAAAGGCGATGTCATCGCGACGCTGCTTCAGAAGCTCAGCCGCCTTCAACAGAATCGCACTACGTTCCGAACTCGCCAGGCCAGCCCATGTGCCGTTTTCAAATGCACGCCGCGCTGCCGCTACCGCATCATTCAGATCGTCTTCCGTGCAACGTGCAATTCGCGTGACAATAACATCATGACTGGGAGACTTGCGCTCGAACATCTCACGTCCGTGGCGCCACTCACCATCGATGAAAAACCCAAAGTCACGAGCCACTCCGGATGGAGCCAGTTTCTGTGCCATCTTGTTCATTGACGGCTTCTCCCTGTCTTTTTGACGAGCATTCAATGACGCATCGTCGTTTCAGATTGTCCCGTGAGCAGAAGTCGAGCGCACCAGGATTGTTTAACGGTAAAGATAATATCAAACCGCCTAGGACCGGCGGTGCGCTGGAGGGAGCTTTACCTCATTTTCAAAATGTGGGCTGTGGACAGGACCCTCCACAAGAAGGCTGTTTCTCCGAAAATGTTTCCGAAAAAAACTACTGTGCGGAATGTTTTCCTCACTCCTGCTTCCTGATTTCACCCCTCCATCATGGAGAGATTAAATCGCTCTCCGCACCATCTGGTTACTTTGGTAGCGCATAATGGAAAATCCCATAAATCACGTTATAGTGATAGATAAATCTCTTTTATATGTTATTTTTTATGTGATGTTTTGACGTCTGCGCGTTTCCGGCCATAAAGCGGGAGCTTCAGGCCCGGCTCTAGCAAAAAGCGAGATTTCCCGTTGAGTGCACAGTCCCAAGACACACAGTCGTCCCGCCCTCGCATCCGCGACGCCGAGGCTACGAAGAGCCGGATTCTCGAGGCAGCAAAGAAAGAATTTGCGAAAAATGGCCTTGAAGGAGCCCGTGTCGATACAATCGCGCTAGAAGCCAATGCCAATAAGCGCATGATTTATCACTATTTTGAAAGCAAAGAGAAGCTCTTCCAAACTGTTCTGGAAAACGCATATTTTGATATTCGGGAATCTGAGAAGAAGCTGGATTTGGATAGTCTGGACCCAAGAGAAGCTCTGGAACGACTCGTCCGCTTTACCTGGAACTACTACATTCAGAATCCTGAATTCATTTCACTGGTGAATAGCGAGAATCTGGCTCAGGCACGGCATCTAAAGTCCTCCGATGCCGTCAAAATTGTCAGTCGACGCTTCGTCGGCCTTGTCGACACGATTTTGAAGCGTGGGGTGGCACAAGGCCTCTTTCGAGAGGGCGTTGATCCCGTCCAGCTCAATATCACCATTGCAGCAGTCAGCTACTACTACTTCACAAATCAATATACAGGATCGATCATTTTCGAGCGGGAACTGATGTCTGAGGCCGCTCAGGCAGAGCGCATTCGCTTTAACATCGAAACAATATTGAGGATTGTTTCTCTTTGAGCACGGCACGAATTTAAAGAAACCGCAGGACGATCTCATAAGAGCCGGTTCGATCCCGACAGTGAGGATGCACAGCCCCTTCTCCGGGACCGCTGGTCGACCAAGGCTCCTATACTCCACGCACGAGCGTATCAAACGACAGACGCCTGTTTTTGCTTCCTTCCAAATACGTTAGGATTTTGCCCAGATTTGGTCGAAATGCCTTAAAACCTACAGTCCGCGAAATGGCTTTCAAACGGGCTAGGCGCTATCAGAAAAACCTACGAGTAAATTTCTGATACTAATTATTAAATAGCTACCACTCAGACGGGATAGAATTGAGATATGAAGATTTCAGAGTGGATGGTGCAGTCTGGCGTCCCATTCGGAACGAGCGGGGCCCGCGGCCTTGTTACGGCCATGACAGATGCTGTGTGCTTTGCCTACACTGTGGGGTACCTAAAGCACCTTGAAACACTAGGGGAATTTGCTCCCGGAACATCTGTGGCTATTGCTGGTGACCTTCGCCCCAGTACACCGAGCATTCTAAGGGCCTGCACCGCTGCAATTGCCTGGATGAAGGGTGAGCCAGTCTTCTGTGGTTTCGTACCGACACCTGCCCTGAGCCTCTACGCCTTCTCTCGCGGGATCCCGTCTCTCATGGTGACCGGCAGTCACATTCCTGATGACCGCAACGGGATCAAATTCAATCGTGCCCATGGCGAATTCCTGAAAGACGATGAAGCTGCCATGCGGACACAGGATGTTGTTCTGCCTGAGGGTTGGTTTGACGCACAGGGTCATCTGACAACAGACTTCACACTTCCTGCCGTCACCGACGTTATTGCCGATTACATAGAGCGCTATCGTCACTTCTTTGGTGCCGCCTCCTTGTCCGGTCTGACACTGGGGATTTACCAGCACTCCGCGGTTGGTCGTGACGTTCTGGTCACCATTGTCGAAGCTCTGGGCGGAAAAGCGGTTCCACTAGCACGCTCTGATGTATTCGTTTCCGTGGATACGGAAGCCGTGCGTCCGGAGGACGTGGATCTGGCGCGCGACTGGGCTAAAGAAGGGCAGTATGATGCCATCCTTACCACAGATGGTGACTCGGATCGTCCTCTTCTGGCCGATCAAAAAGGCCGCTGGATCCGGGGAGACGTTCTGGGTATTCTGGCTGCCCGGAAGCTGGGAGCTGCAGCAGTCGCAACTCCAATCAGCAGCAACACCGCGCTTGAAGCATCAGGATTTGTCCCCTCTGTCCGACGGACACGAATTGGCTCGCCATTTGTTGTCTCCGCAATGATGGATGCAGCGGCAGAAGGCTTCGTGCCTTCCATGGGCTATGAGGCCAATGGCGGCTTCCTGTTAGCCAGTAATATTGTTCAGGATGGAAAAATACTTCGGTCCCTCCCAACGCGGGATGCGGTTCTTCCCATGCTTTGTGCGCTCATTGCAGCACAGGGCCGTCAGGACGGTCTTGCAGGGCTTCTCCCCACCCTTCCACCCCGCTTTACAGTCAGTGACCGGTTGAAAGAGATCGCTACGGAACGCAGCAGAGCACAGCTTCAGATACTCCGTGACGATATTCCTGGTGTGGCCAACATGCTGGGATTCGTGACCATGTGTGGTCCTGTGACGCAGGTAAATGAGACGGACGGCATACGTATGACGTTCAAGCAGGGCGACATTATTCATTTACGTCCGTCAGGCAATGCTCCGGAATTACGCCTCTATGTGGAAGCTGAGACTCAGGAACGGGCTGAAGAATTACTCACTCAAAGCCTGCAGAATGTTGCTAAATGGCTAGCCTAACAATCTACAGCTCGCCGGTATCTCTAAGTAATTATCCAGAGAATGACTGGAAGACGGACTGCCTGATTCTGGGGTCCAAACTTTGCTGACGTATTTCTAAGGCTTTATAGGCCGTAAGTACGTATCTGTGTTTTGGATAAAAGCTCCAAGGATGGCTGCAGAGGCGCAGCGGCCTGTTCTCATATCGCCAGCCCACCATATAGTCGGCGTAGACAACGAACACCGCTGAACAAGCGGTGTTCCGTTCGAAATGATGGCGCAATTCTTAGGAAAGAGCGTGCGGCGAGATTGAAATGCTTTATGGGCATCATACTCAAGCACGCAGTGACGGCCTTATCTGGCTCGCTCAGTTAATGCCTCTTAAACCTTGATGTGGCACGTGGCCTACCGTAGCAGCCAAGGCCAAGCAAAGCTTCAACGAATTTCTGGGAAAAGACTGGTGCTGCTGGACAGGATTGAACTGTCGACCTCTCCCTTACCAAGGGAGTGCTCTACCACTGAGCTACAGCAGCAGTACCGGTGCCTTGGCGCGCTTCGTATCTCTTCAGCGCGCCAAGTGCAACCCCCTTAATCGTCGCGATGTACCTTTTCCATGCGCTCGTGACGTTCCTGAGCGTCGATGGAAAGTGTAGCAATCGGGCGTGCTTCCAGGCGCTTCAGACCGATAGGCTCGCCGGTTTCCTCACAGAAACCGTAGCTTCCGTCTTCGATCCGCAGCAGAGCCATATTGATCTTGGCAATAAGCTTACGCGCACGGTCACGGGTTCTTAGCTCGAAAGCACGATCCGTTTCGACGCTTGCACGGTCTGTAATGTCAGATTCATGAATCCCGCCTTCTGAGAGGCTGGCGAGTGTGCCGTCAGCCTCTTTCAGCAGGTCCGCACGCCAGCGCAGAAGCTTCTGCCTGAAGTACTCCACCTGGAGGGGGTTCATGAATTCTTCTTCGTCGGAAGGGGTATAATCCGGCGGTAGCGTAATCATGCGCATCCAATCCCAGCTAATCCGCCAACGTCCGATCGATAGCCGCGGGCGATAACGCGCGGCTTATAGCCATCACAGATCATTTCGCCAACCCCGTAGATCTTTATTCCATATCTCCTTCAACCGCAGAATTCCGCGCCCGTGTTAGGTGTTTCTTTACGATACCGCGTCATCCTGAGTGTCAAAGGGTCTTTGTTACAGTTTAACCCGTCAGGATTTCACTGAACTTTCATGTCTGTCCTCTTCAGCTCTCATCCCATTTTTCGGCGCCTAACCGCTATTTTCTGCGCTTTTATCCTGTGCATCCCGTCTCTGACGCTGGCTGCTACTGTCCGCATCAAGGACATCACGGACATGGAAGGCGTCAGAACCAACCAGTTGATTGGCTATGGCCTCGTGGTGGGACTCAACGGCACAGGGGACCGGCTGACAAATTCCATTTTTACCCGAGAGACTCTGATTTCCATGCTCAACCGGCTCGGTGTTAATATTCGGGACCAGGAGACACAGTTACAGACTCATGACGTCGCAGCAGTCATGGTCACGGCAGACCTGCCAGCATTTGCCCATGGCGGAAATAGAATCGACGTCACGGTTTCAGCAGCCGGAGATTCCTCCTCCCTGACAGGGGGCACACTCCTCGTTACCCCTCTCATGGCAGCAGATGGCGAAGTTTACGCCGTCGCGCAGGGGAGCCTGGCGACAAATGCCTTTAGTGCCCGCGGTGCTGCTGCTTCCGTGACCCGCAACGTTCCGACCAGTGGCCATATCGCAAATGGTGCAGTTGTAGAGCGTGAGGTTCCGTTCGATCTCAGTCACCGCAAAAACCTGCATCTCAGCCTACGGAACCCTGATCTGACGACAGCAAGCCGAATGGCAGCCGTTATCAACCGCACAATAGGTCCCATCGCTGTTGTCGAAGACCCTCGAACAGTCCTGCTGGACCTCAGTACCCGTGACCCGGTGCCTACGTTGTCTCGCATCGGAGACCTGCTGGTGACGCCCGATAACCCGGCTAAGGTCATCGTGGACGAAGCCAGCGGAACAATCATCATGGGTGCCGACGTCCGTATCAGCACAGTGGCGGTTGCGCAGGGTAATTTGACAGTTCAGATCACGGAAACCCCACAGGTTTCTCAGCCTGGGCCGTTTTCAAACGGCCAGACTGCTGTTGTCCCTCGTACCAACGTCAAAGTTGACACGGGCAAGAATAGTCATTTGGCCGTTCTTCCAGGTGGAACGACCTTAAGAGAACTGGTGTCGGGCCTGAACGCACTCGGGGTTGGCCCACGTGACATGATCAGCATTCTGCAAGCCATCAAAGCGGATGGAGCCCTGCAGGCAGAACTGGAGATGCGCTGATGACTGTCTCAAACCTAAAGCCGCTATCACAGGGCTATGCCCTTCATGACAATGCCCCGGATGCTGCAAAGACCCTTAAAGCAGCGAGGGATTTTGAATCCATGACCCTCAACCAGATGCTTCAACCCATGTTCCAATCCAGCGATGACAGTCAGAATATGTTCAGTGGAGGAGCGGGAGAGCAGCAATTCCGTCCCATGTTGGTGGAGCAAATTGCGAAGCAGATGGAGAATAACGGCGGTCTGGGCATGACAGACGCCATTGATCGACAGATGCTGGCCATGCAGGAACAAAAATGATGACCACGTCCATCATCTCAGCAATGAAAAAGCTTATTGCGATTCTGGCACTTGAAAATAATGCCCTGTCAGAAGCACGACTTTCTGACGCCCTGAAGCTTATCCCACAGAAACAGGACACAGCAGCAGAACTAGAAGCAGCAATCGCAACGGCCTCTGAAAAGGATGCGTGCACTTTTGCTGGCACACCGTTGTCTCCAGAGCATCGTAGTCTTCTGGAAGAGATGATCGCGCTGGGAAAGCGAAACGGCGAGTTACTCCAGCACGCAATTTCTTCGCAGAAACGCGTCATAGAACTCCTGACAACTTTTCCACCGTCAGAAATGGTTCAGGGCTATGGGCATACAGGGACGTATGCCCAGGAGGAAGGACAACGGCAGGCACTGTTCATTAGCCGTGCCTAACCAGAAGCAGAATTAGTCTTCCGCTAGAACCTGCCTGCTAACCTTAACCTTCGAGACGCGGCGGCGATCCATTTCCAGCACTTCGAACAGCCAGCCTTCAAAGGCGACCTTATCGCCTCTAGCTGGAACACGCCGCAACAAAGCCAGAATTACCCCACCCAGAGTATGATAACTGCCTCCCCCTGGCAGCTCCGGCAGGTCCAGGCGAGAGCGGAGCTCATCGGCAGGCATGAATCCATCAAACAGGTATTCATCTCCGCCTTCGGCAGCCTGGAGTTCGAAGGAATTGGCTTCGGTCTTTTCTTCACCGACAATGGCTTCGAAAACGTCAGACGGTGTCACGATGCCTTCGAAAGAGCCGTATTCGTCCAGAACAAAAGTTATGCCGATATTTACACCACGCAGGCGTTCAATCATGTCCTGCGCGCTCAGACTATCAGGAATGACAGGGGGCTCGCGCAATGCTGCCTCAATGGACACCGGCATTCCCAGCAACAGACGGTCCATGATGTCTTTGGCAAGAATGACACCGACCGGATGATCGACGTCCCCCTCACACACTACGATACGCGCATAGGATGACTGCCTGAGCTTACGCACGAGCGTTTCCTGGTCAGCGTGACGGTCTACCCAGAACAGCTCGTTGCGAGGTGTCATGATGGCTCGGACAGGACGGTCAGCCAGCCGGAGCAGGCGTTCGATCATGGCCTGTTCGTCCGTTTCCAGAACACCAGCGCGCGCGCCTTCAGCCAAAACAGCTCGGAGTTCTTCCTCCGTCACAGCGGCACGGGTCAGAGGCCCAACACGAAGCAGGCGCAGTACAAGCGATGACGTGCCGCTCAGAAGCCACACGACAGGCTGAGCGACGCGAGCAACGACCACCAGAAGCCAGGACAGGCGAGACGCGATGATCTCAGGCTGTTGCAATGCAATCTGCTTGGGAACCAGTTCACCAAACACCAGCATCGCAAAAGTTATGATCGCCACGACCAGAACAATCGAGAGCTCACCCGCGAAGGGGTGCAGAGCGGGAACGGTTGCTATCCACTCCCGGATGTTGGCTTCAATCTGGCTTCCGCCAAACGTACCTTCCAGAATCGAAACCAGCGTCATGCCAATCTGAACGGTAGGAAGAAACGCATGCGGGTCTTCCGCAAGGCGCAGAGCTGCGGGCGCACCGCGGAAACCCTGTTTTGCAAGGACTTCCAGCCGCGGGCGCTTGGCTGAAATAAGTGCCAGCTCTCCCATGGCAAAAACAGCGTTCAGAAGAATAAGCAGGCAGATAACAAAGATCGGGGTCAACATGGTCCGGCCGGAGTAATGAGACCCTGATGATAGTCAGGACTGCCGTTCGACACCATGACATTCATGCCACACTCGTAGTTCTGTATGACAGAATACAAAAAAACCGGCCTCGAAGGTCGGTCTTTCTGCATCATCCAGTCAGAAAAAGACTGTGTCAGTCAGCAGCGTCAGCTGCTGCCGTCACAGTATTGGCTGCCGGACGGCCATTTACACGGACACGCGGACCACGAGCTGGCTTGCCACCTGTCGTGATCTTTTCCATCTGCTGCTCAACCTGCGCTTCATAGCCGTATTCGGCAGGACGCTGATTGGCGAGCGAGATTTCCGGAACCATCGGCTTTTCAGTTTCCGGTCCGAACAGTGCGACCTTAGCGATATGCCAGGGACGACGAACGGCATCCATCACAGCTGTGGATTCGTAGCCTGAGTGAACCATGCAGTCAGCGCATTTCTCATATGCGCCTGTACCATACTTCTCCCACTCGGTATCGTCCATCAGCTCTTTGAAGGTTTTGGCATAGCCTTCACCCAGCAGATAGCAGGGCCGCTGCCAGCCAAACACGGTGCGAAGCGGCTTGCCCCAAGGTGTGCAGTGGTAGTTCTCGTTACCAGCAAGGAAGTTCAGGAACAGCGGCGACTGTGTGAAGCGCCACTTCTTGCCCTTACCCAGACGGAAGACATCGCGGAAAAGCTGCTTGGTCTTCTGGCGGTTCAGGAAGTGTGCCTGATCCGGAGCGCGCTCGTAAGCATAGCCCGGAGCGGTCATGATGCCATCAACGCCTAGAGCCATGACTTCATCGAAGAACGCAGCCAGACGCTCAGGAACCGCACCATCAAAGACTGTGCAGTTAATGGACACACGGAAACCACGTGCCTTGGCGGCCCGGATTGCTGCCGTCGCCTTCTCGAACACGCCGTCCTGACAGACCGACGAGTCATGCATCAGCTTGTCGCCGTCCAGATGCACGTCCCAGGAGAAGAAGTGGGATGGCTCGTAATCATCGAGCTTCTTCTCGAGAAGAAGGCCGTTTGTGCAGAGGTAAACGTACTTCTTCCGCGCAATCAGACCCTTGATGATCTGAGGCATTTCCTTGTGCAGGAGGGGTTCACCACCTGCAACGGCAATGACGGGGGCGCCTGCTTCCGTGTCGGCATCCAGACATTCCTGCAAGCTCATACGCTGGTTCAGGATCTGCGCCGGGTAGTCGATCTTACCACAACCGGCACACGCCAGATTGCAGCGGAACAGCGGTTCGAGCATCAGGACCAGCGGATATCGCTTGCGGCCCGTGAGGTGCTGCTTGACAACGTACCGTCCGACTCGGACAGCCTGCATCAAAGGAACGGCCATTATAATCCTCTGGTTCTAGCCACCGACAGTGTGCGCCGTGACAGCGCGCCGGGGCCCTAAACATCTGAATGAGGCCCGTATGGCCTAGGCAATGTCGGTTTGTGTTAACCGGCACCGAGAAGGCGCATCGGACTCTTGATTGACTGGCTATAGCCTCATTGCCATGTGGGCCTCAATGTCGTTGGTTGCAATTCTATGTAGTGATGTGGCCATTCGACCACAGAACGATTTACGCATCCGGCGGTTGATACCGTGCAGTAAGAGCATGACCTCTTGCATAAAACGTCTCAGAGGACGAAAGCATGACCATGAATTCCCGATTTGCCCAGAACGCGACTCTGTCCCTTCTTGTGACCAGCCTCTTCGCAGGCGTCCCGGTGGCAGCAGCGCAAGCCCAGACCGCCCCAGCAGCCAGCGAAAGCTCTGTATCCGCGCCAGCCGCGCCAATTCAGGGTTTGTATGATGCTCTGAAAACTGCGCAGACGACGGGCAAGACCGCACAGCAACGCGCCACAGTGATTGCGCCGGCCGTTGACCATGCGTTTGATCTTGAGGCCATTCTGCGTCGCTCTGTGGGGGTGCGCTATAATAATCTGAGCGCAGCTGATCGCACCCGTCTGCTTGGATCGTTCCGTCAGTTCACAATCGCGCGATATGCATCTTCTTTCAAACCGGGAAGTAACGCTGTCTTCACAATCCTGCCCCAGACACGCCCTAATCCAACGGGCGGCCAGATTGTAGACACGACTATCGGCGGTGGCACTGACGGCGGCACACCAATCGATTACATTATGACCAATGGTTCATCTGGCTGGCGCATCACGGACATTCTTCTGGACGCCCATATCAGCCAGGTTGCTGCTCAACGCGCCGATTTCGGTGGCGCCCTGTCCCAGGGCGGTGCAAGCGGTCTTGCAGATCTGCTGGACCGGAAAACGACCAAATTCCTGCATGATTGAGTCCCGCGCGGCTACGAAGCTCTTCCTTCCTGATGTGAAGGGGAGATAAAAGACCGCCGTGCCTTTACCTCTCTCCATCGCAGCTGGCTTCTGTACACTCGTATCTGTAGCCGGAAATATTCAGGCCCTTACGGGGGCTACCCTTCTTGCACGTTTCCGCACGCGGGAACGTCGAGAGGACGAGGCCGTCCGCATGTCGGGCAGGCGTTGGCCAGCTGTTACAGTACTCAAGCCTCTTCACGGCAATGAGCCTCTGCTCCGGGAAGCGCTTGAGAGTGTCTTCACGCAGGACTATCCGGACTTCCAGATTGTTTTTGGCGTTCACGACGAAGCTGACACGGCTCTGTCCGTCGTTCAGGATCTTCGGCAGAAACATCCGCATGTCCCTGTCAGCATTGTCATCAATGCTGCGGAACATGGTCCGAACCGGAAAGTCAGCAACCTCATCAACATGTTTGATGAGGGGCAGCACGATGTTCTGGTCATTTCAGACTCTGACATTCACTGCGCTCCGACTTACCTGAAGCATGTTGTTTCCAGCCTCGAAGCTCCCGGTGTCGGACTTGTGACGACTCTTTATGCCGGGCGCACAGCTGGTGGAACGCTGGTCCAGCAACTTGGCGCCTGTCAGATCAACCACAATTTCCTGCCAGGCGTGATGATGTCACGCCTGCTGGGTCGTCAGGACTGTCTGGGCGCCACCATGGCTCTCACACGACAGACACTGACTGAAATTGGCGGACTGGAAGCTCTTGTCGATCACGTGGCGGACGATGCTGAACTTGGTCAGCTTGTCCGTCAGCGTGGTCAGGGCATCGCCATTGCGCCGTCCCTCACCCATACCACTGTTGGCGAACACACCCTCAGCGAGTTGCTCTCTCACGAGTTACGCTGGGGCAGAACCGTCAAGAATGTTGAACCCGTCGGCTATGGCCTGTCTTCCATTCAGCTTCCGCTGTTCTGGGCCGTCACAGCCGTTCTTTTTCGTCCCAATACATGGTGGACCTGGCTTCTGCTGGGGCTGACCTGGGCCATTCGTGGCCTTGGAAGCCGCATTATAGACCGTGCAACGGAGTGTCCTTTACCCGCTGCGATCCCTCTTCTGGTCATCCGTGACTGGCTCTCCGCAGCCATCATGGTGGGCAGTGCAAGAGGGTCACGCGTTGCATGGCGCGGCAGAACGGTCCATATCGCCCGAAGAAAACGTAAATCTTCGGCGCGCGCCACAGCGTTCCAGTCTGGCGCCACCACCCACAGGAGTGTCCGATCATGATGAGAACCCTTTTTCTCCAGCCTCCTTCCTTCGACGGCTTCGATGGTGGTGCTGGTTCCCGTTATCAGGCCAAGCGTGAAATCAAGTCTTTCTGGTTTCCAACATGGCTGGCTCAACCGGCAGCTCTGGTGCCCGGCTCCCGCCTGATTGACGCCCCCCCAGCGAAGATGGGCATGGATCCGATCCTTGAGGACGTGAAGAATCGCGACCTCGTCGTCATGCACACCTCCACGCCGTCCTTCGCATCAGACGTCCGCGTGGCGCAGATGATCAAAGACGCCAACCCGAAGATCATGATCGGCATGGTCGGCGCCAAGGTTGCCGTGCAGCCTGACGAGAGCATGAGACAGGGTGGCCCGATCGACTTCGTGGCGCGCAACGAGTTCGATTTCACGATCAAGGAAATCGCCGAGGGCAAGCCACTGGCAGAAGTGGACGGCATCACCTGGCGCAATGCTGACGGCGAGATCATCGCCAACAAAGAGCGCGCGATGATTGAGGACATGGACAGCCTTCCGTTCGTAACGGAAGTCTACAAGCGTGATCTCAACATCAACGACTACTTCATCGGCTATCTGAAGCACCCGTACATTTCCATCTACACGGGCCGTGGCTGCAAATCCCGCTGCACGTTCTGCCTGTGGCCGCAGACGGTTGGTGGCCATCGCTACCGCACGCGTAGCCCGGAGCATGTTGCTGCCGAGATCCGTCTCGCCAAGCAGTACTTCCCGGAAGTACAGGAATTCATGTTCGATGATGACACCTTCACGGACGACCTACCGCGCGCAGAAGCCATTGCCCGCGAGATG
The DNA here is from genome assembly GCF_018812085.1 of Gluconobacter sp. P5H9_a. Lineage (NCBI taxonomy): Bacteria > Pseudomonadati > Pseudomonadota > Alphaproteobacteria > Acetobacterales > Acetobacteraceae > Gluconobacter > Gluconobacter sp. P5H9_a. The sequence goes on along the minus strand of NZ_JACRVW010000004.1, from coordinate 86,319 downwards.
GGCAAGCTGGGTGTGACGTGGTCCTGCAATGCCAAGGCGAACGTCCCTTACGACACGCTGAAGATCATGAAGGAGAACGGCCTGCGTCTTCTCCTCGTGGGTTATGAGAGTGGCAACCAGCAGATCCTTCACAACATCAAGAAGGGCATGCGCGTCGAAGTCGCCAAGGAATTCACGAAGAACTGCCATAAGCTGGGCATCAAGATCCACGGCACATTCATTGTTGGTCTGCCGGGCGAGACGAAGGAAACCATTCAGGAGACCATCGCTTTCGCCAAGGAAATCAACCCGCACACACTGCAGGTTTCCCTGGCCGCTCCTTATCCGGGCACGGCACTCCACAAGCAGGCAACCGAGAATGGCTGGCTAAACGTCGATGCGGCCGAGCTGATTGACGAGAACGGTGTGCAGATTGCTCCCCTGCACTACCCGCACCTGTCACACACGGAAATCTTCGAAAGCGTCGAGGAATTCTATCGGAAGTTCTATTTCCGCGGCTCCAAGATCGCTTCCATCCTGAACGAAATGATCCGCAGCCCGCAGATGATGAAGCGTCGTCTGCGCGAAGGTGTGGAATTCTTTCAGTTCCTCAAGGACCGTCACGCGGCCTGAGACCGTCCCTGACGGCCTCGTTTTCTCGAAAAGGGGCATGGCTTGGCAGCCATGCCCCTTTTTTCATGACCTTCGCCCCCTGTTCCGGAGCTTCATCATGACCCGTCGCGCCATTGTTTCCGCCGATGATTTCGGCATGAGCCTGGAAGTCAACGAAGCTATTGAGGCTGCCCATCGCAAGGGCGTCCTTTCAACGGCAAGCCTGATGGTCGCTGGAGATGCCGCAGCGGACGCTGTCCGTCGGGCGAAAACCATGCCTGACCTGAAAGTCGGCTTGCACGTCGTCGCGATCGAAGGGAAATCCGTATTGGATCTTCCCGCCATCACGGATGAACAGGGCTGGTTTGGTCGCAACCAGGTTCGGCTAGGCGTCGAATATTTCTTCAGCCCTCATGCCCGAAGCGCCATTCGTCGTGAAATTGAAGCGCAGTACCGCGTCTTTGCCCGTACAGGCCTTCCGCTGGATCACGCGAATGCTCACAAGCATATGCATCTCCACCCCACTGTCGGGCGCTTCCTGATTGAATCGGGGCTGGAGCATGGTCTGAAAGCTGTGCGCTCTCCGTTTGAGCCACCTGAGCCTGTGGACGCAAAAGATAGCATCGGTGATCGCGCCTTGCGTCGCTGGATTGGAGTCCTTCGCCATCAGATCCACAAAGCAGGCCTAAAGACCAATGACTGGTGCTTCGGGCTGCGCTGGTCTGGCCATATGACCCCTGACCGCATTCAAGCCCTCATTCCGAAACTTCCCCACGGCGTCAGTGAAATTTATTTCCACCCTGCCACAGCTCAAAACGCCATGATGCATCGCTTCATGCCCACGTACGATCAGGAGGGTGAACTCGCGGCGCTTCTCGATTCCGGTGTTCGCGACGCTTTCACACAGGAAAAGATAGATCGGATTGGCTGGTCGGATCTTTAAGGCGTCGGACCGCTCGCTTTTTTGCTGTTTACTCACTCCGTTCCGAGACCATTATGATACCGAGGGTCTCCAAGCTTCTGAACTGACAGGGATTTTAACGAGTGAAAGCAAGAATGAACGGACGGGACCTTTTCAAGCGACTGTTTTTTCTCGCAGGGCTGGTGGCCTCGCCAGCTTGGGCTAATCCGTCCGCAGTTCTGAGCGTCAAGGACGGGGATACCGTTCACAAGTTCAGTGTTGAAGAGCTTCTGCATCGCCCCGAGACCCAAAGGCTCGATCTGTCCCATATCAAGCAGCCTCTTGGGCCAGACGTTCCCGCGATCCCGCTTTCAGCGCTGATCCATCAGGATGATGCGCTGGCTTTTCAGGCCACAGATCTTTTTACGGCGGAAATTCCCAGAAGTGTTTTCGAACAGGCCCGCAAACATCACGTCACTGCGTGGATCGCCATCGAAGACAAGGAATGGCCTAAACGCCGTCCTCATGGTCATGACCTTGGACCGTTTGCCCTTGTGTGGACCGGTGAAGAAGTTGGCATCATCAAGCAGGAACAATGGGTCGACCAACTTGCTGCCATAACCCCATCCTCAAGTAATGAGCTTCCGTCTGGCACGAGCGAACCCGCCGCAAAAGGCCAGGTCATTTTTGCAGAAAACTGCCTGCCCTGCCATCAGCTCATGGGCGTTGGCGAGGGAAGCATGGGACCGGATCTCGGGCGCCCCATCCCGGTAACAGAGTACATAACCCCAAAAGGCTTCCGGGCCATCATCCGCAACCCGAAGCAGGTCAGGAAGTGGCCAAGCGAACACATGGAGTCTTTTCCGGAAAGCGCCATTTCGGAAAGCGATCTGGATGCACTCTGGACCTATCTTCAGGAAGTCGGCCAGTCAGGATTGGCCCAGAAACATCTTTGAAGCGTAGGGCTATGGGATGATCCGGGAAATAACTTCCCCGGATCACGTATTGCCCTCAGGCGCGCAGAGCAAAATCTTCCTGCGGCCGCGCACCAAAGCGCGTGATGATGGCACCAGCAGCCTGATTGCCTAGCTTCGCGCACGTCACGAGGTCATGCTGCTTGCTCAGGCCAGCAAGGAATCCGGCCGCAAATGCATCACCCGCGCCGGTCGTATCCACAACCTTGACTGGCGTAGTCGGAACATCGTGACGCTCACCCTTGCTGATGACGACAGCGCCCTTTTCGCTCCGCGTGACGATAGCCAGCTGGGTTTCTGCAGCAACCTGACGCAGAGCGTCTTCGAAATCAGTCGTTTCGTACAGCGCCAGAAGCTCGGCTTCGTTGGCAAAAAGAATATCGACGTGACCGGCAACAAGCCCACGGAATGCCGCGTGATGACGGCCAACGCAGAACGTATCTGACAGCGTCAGAGCAACCTGACGGCCAGCCTTGCGGGCCAGCGTAGCAGCATGTTCGAAAGCAGCCTGAGCATGGGGCTTATCGTAAAGATAGCCTTCCATGTACGTGATGGCAGCATCCGTGACTGTCTCTTCATGAACGTCTGCCGGTGTGAATTCCGTACAGGCTCCGAGATAGGTAAACATGGTGCGTTGTCCATCGGGCGTCACGAGCACGATGCAGCGCGCGGTCGGAATTTTTTCAGACGCAGCGAGTGGCTGGGACGGGAAAGTCAGGCCCTGATCGCGGATATCCTGCGTAAAGTGCGTCCCGGCCTGATCTTCAGCAACCTTGCCAAGATAAGAGACTTTTGCGCCCATACGAGCCGCAACCACCGCCGTATTGGCACCAGAACCGCCACCGGCAACACGTTCAACAGCAATACGGTTTTCAATGTCCTGCGCAGTTGCCGCATCAATGAGCGTCATGCTGCCTGGAGTTGCACCAAGATCGGCAATAACAGCCGGGTCAACAGAGGCAAGAACATCGACAATCGCGTTGCCGATGCAGAGGAGATCATGCTTGGGGGCTGACATTAAGGCTCCAGAGTTCACAAAAAAGCAAAAAATCGTTCAAGACGCCATCTGCGCCATTAAATCAACATGATCATAGGTGCCCTCTGGGAACACGCCAACACCCGGGACGAATGCACTCACCTGTTGTGCGCATGTCAGATTATGACATTTGCACGCAAGCGCGGGTTGTCCGTTCGGGGCGTGACCGTGTAAGCCTTGTCAGAGGCCGTTCCTGACGAACCCTGCACCAGCAGGTCCGGTGTCGAGCGGCCGAGACATAGTCCTTGTTCTTTCCAGATCCGTAGCGGGGTTTCCTTGTTCAGAAGACGCAAACCGGAAGAAGACGCAAAGCCTGCCGAGACAAGCAAGCTCGCCGGGCAGCCCATCTTTCCCAACCGGCCGGATGCTTCCAGCCAGACCACTCCTGCGTCCGGATCCGGAACAGCCAGCCCGCAGCCCAACCAGCAGAAGGACCCCGCATCTATGGGTCGTACCCCTTTCCCGGCGCCGCCATCCCCGAACAACCTGCCGGGCGCAACGCCGGCAACTGCGCCCCGTCCGGGTGCAGCAGGCGTACCGGGAGCACCGCGCCAGACGGGTCCGGATCGTCGGACGCTGGTCGTTGGCCGTGGTATCAGCGTTCAGGGTTCGGTTCAGGATGCCGAGCGCCTGGTCGTTGAAGGGACTGTCGAGTCCAGCATGATTCAGGCGGCGGAAGTCGTTGTTGCACAGGGCGGTGTCTTCCGCGGTGCTATCGAAGTTGAAGATGCAGAAGTTGCCGGCACGATTGACGGCACCCTGACCGTCAACGGCAGCCTCACCATCCGCGGCAGCGGTCGTCTGATCGGCAAGGCAAAGTGCCGTCGTCTGCAGGTTGAAGATGGTGGCCAGATCACTGGTCAGCTCGAAATGATCACGGATGGCGTCGCCCCACGTTCCCCGATCGTGGAACCTGCGAAGGCTGCTCCGGAAGCTGCTGAGGAAAAAGCTGAAGGCTGATTCAGCCTCCATCTTTTTCTGAAGGTATCGAAAAGCCCGCTTCCCATGACTGGGGAGCGGGCTTTTTCGTATACACAATGACCAGAAAAGAAAACTTCCGATACAAATTCGTTTTTTCTATAATAAATTTGCTTTTAATAAATATATATTCATTACACGCCGTATAGAATTTACGGCATCAAACAACAGATTAAATCTGCATTTAATTAAATCTCTGTATTAAATGGGAGTTTAAATCCAGCTTTACAACATAATGTGTATATCGGCGCATCTACCTAAACCGCATCAGGACGCGCCAACCAATGAATGCCATTGTTGTCACCGCGCTAAGACGACCCTTAACGTTCGTCGTCCTGTCGATTCTGATTGTGATGCTTGGCATCCTTTCGATCCTCAGGACGCCAACAGACGTATTCCCCAATATCAAGATTCCGGTCGTCGCAGCGGTCTGGACCTATCCAGGTCTTCTGCCACAGGAATTTGCTGGCCGTATTACCTACAACTTCGAACTGGCTGTTACGACAACAGTTCAGAACATCGAGCATATGGAGTCCAACTCCTATTATGGCCGGTCGATTGTAGATATTTACTTCCAGCCCGGCACGCCCATCGGGGAAGCCGAAGCAGAAGTGACGGCAATTTCGCAGACAGTGCTCCTGGGCCTTCCGCCCATGGTGCCTGCACCAATGATCATGGCCCTGAACCCGTCTCAGGTTCCGGTCATTGCCCTACAGATCACATCTGACAAACAAACACCGTCCGATCTGTTCAAACTGGGCGTGATTACGGTTCGCCCGCTGCTCGCAACCGTTCCGGGTGCCGTCGTGGCTCACCCGAATGGCGGTATGGACAGCTTTGTCATGGTTTCCATGAACCAGGCAGAGCTTCGTGCCCATCACCTTGCTGCTGCGGACGTACAGGCTGCCCTGCGCAAGCAGAACATTGTTCTGCCGGCCGGTGATCAGAAGATCGATGCGACCGACTGGATGGTGCAGACCAATGCAGCCCCGCAGAGCATGGAAGACATCGCCAATATCCCCGTCAAACGGGTTGGCAATGCGGTCATCTATGTGAGGGACGTTGCGGACGTCTATCGCGGTGGGCATCCTCAGACAAACCTGGTGCTGGTGAAGGGCCGTCAGGCTGTAGAAGTCATTACCCAGAAGGGTGGTACCGCCTCCACTCTGGATGTTGTGGCTGCGACCAAGGCGCTCCTTCCGCGTCTGCGTCGAATTCTGCCGCCTGATGTGCATGTCTCGATCCTTGAAGACGCCTCCGTGATGGTGAAAGACCAGATCAAGGACGTCGTTCAGGAAATGATCACGGCCGCGTTCCTGACAGGTATTGTGGTCCTGCTGTTCCTTGGCTCCTGGCGCTCCACAGTCATCATCGCCACATCCATTCCGCTGGCCATTCTGTGTGCGCTCATCGGGCTGGGCTGGGCGGGTCAGTCGATCAACGTGATGACACTGGGCGGCCTTGCACTGGCTGTCGGTATTCTCGTCGATGACGCCACCGTCATGATCGAGAACATCGATACCCACCTTGAAATGGGCAAGGATCTGGAACTCGCCATCATTGATGCGGCGAACCAGATCGTCATCCCGACTTTCGTTTCCACAACCTGCATCTGCATTGTCTGGCTGCCACTCTTCGAACTGGATGGCGTGTCAGGCTACCTCTTCATGCCAATGGCAGAAGCCATCATCTTCGCGATGATCGCGTCCTTTATCCTGTCCCGTACGCTCGTGCCCACCATGGCCAAGTATCTTCTCGCAGGACAGGTTCATCATGGGGCGCATGGCGAAACCGATCATGGCCACCCTGAACCCAAAGGCTTCTTTGGCCGGTTCCAGGCCGGATTCGAAACCCGCTTCAATCGGTTTCGCGATGGCTATGGCAGCCTGCTGGAGCGCTGCATCAGCCGCCGTGGCGCTTTCGTCGGCATCTTCATGCTGATTTCCATTGCCTCAACCGGACTCTATGCCTTTGCAGGGCGAGACTTCTTCCCTGAAGTGAAATCCGGCACTCTCCAGATGCATATGCGTGCACCTTTGGGAACGCGTATCGAGGTTGCTGGCCGTATTGCTGCTCTCGTGGATGATCGCATTCATCAGGATCTGGCAGGCAAGGTTGAAAGCATCATTTCTGATTGCGGCCTGCCAGAAGGCCCTCACAATCAGGCGTTCATGCCGACACCAAGCGTCGGAACGCAGGACTGCGACCTGACGATTGCCCTGAAAAATGACGCCTCCCCTGTCTGGGACTACCGCAAGCTGCTCCGCAAGGATCTGTCACAGCGTTTCCCCGGCACGGTCTTTACATTCCAGCCTGCTGATCTGACCCAGAAAATCCTGAACTTTGGATCTTCTGCGCCGATTGACGTTCAGATCTCCGGGCCAGATGCCCTGCTGAACTACGATTATGCCCGTCACATCATTGGCAAGATCCGTCAGGTTCCAGGTGCTGCAGACGTCACCATCCAGCAGACCATGTCCACGCCGACGCTGATGGTTAACGGTGATCGGACCTTCGGTCAGGCAACAGGCGTGACGGAAGCCGATATTGCCCAGAACGAACTGTACACGCTCTCGGGCTCAGCCGTTGTGGACCCGCAGTTCTGGCTTGACCCGGAAGACAACGTCACCTTCCCGCTGAACCTTTACACCTCACAGGATCAGATGACGCATCTGAGCGATCTGCTGACTATTCCGGTGGACAAGGGTGAAGGCAACACGGAGAACATCGACCCGCAGCTTCTGGGTGCCGTTGCCAACGTGATTGCAGCCGGAACACCGGGCGAAGTGTCTCACTACAACTCGATGTCCGAAATGGACATTTACGTAAACGTCGAGGGCACGGACATGGGTTCCGTTCTGGACGGCGTGAAAAAGGTATTGGCGGCCGACGCACATAACGTCCCGCGCTCGGCTGAAATCGACGTCCACGGACAAGCCACCACCATGCATGGGGCCTATTCCCAGCTTGTCTTCGGGCTCTGCGTTTCCGTGGTGCTGATCTATCTGCTGATCGTTGTGAACTTCCAGTCCTGGCTGGACCCGTTCATCATCATCACGGCTCTGCCGGGTGCTCTGGGCGGTATTGCCTGGGCTCTGTTCCTGACAAATACGCGTCTGTCCGTTCCGGCTCTCACGGGCGCCATCATGTGCATGGGAACGGCCACGGCCAACTCCATCCTCGTGGTCTCGTTCGCCCGTGAACGCCTCGAAATCCATGGTGACGCCCTCAAGGCAGCACTGGAAGCCGGCTTTGGCCGTATCCGCCCCGTGCTCATGACCGCACTCGCCATGATTGTCGGCATGATCCCGATGGCCATTTCGAATTCCACGAACGCGCCACTGGGTAAGGCTGTCATCGGCGGTCTACTGGTCGCAACGATCTCTACGCTGCTCTTTGTCCCCTGCGTTTACGCCATCCTCCACAATCGTTCTTCGCGTCAGAAGGAAACTGTCTAATGGCCAGCTCTCCGAAAATCTTCGCCATTGCGGGAAGCTGCGTTCTCGCGCTTTACGTGGGCTTCATCGTTGTCGAAAAAACCCATGCGGCAACGGAACTGAAGGCTGACACTGAAGCTGGCGCAATCCAGAACGTCGCGGTCGTCACGCCCAAACAGTCACCTGAAAAGGTCGCCCTGACGCTCCCCGGCACGATTGATGCCTGGTATCAGGCGCCAATTTACCCGCAGGTCTCTGGCTATGTGAAGATGTGGTACAAGGACTACGGTGCACACGTGAAGGCTGGCGACGCTCTGGCCGAAATCAATGCCCCTGCCCTTGATGCACAGTATGCGCAGGCCAAGGCAGATCTGGACTCTGTAATGGCGAAGTACCACCTCGCCACCGTGACGGCCGAGCGCTGGCGCGCCATGGGGCGGTCTCAGTCCGTTTCAGGGCAGTCCGTCTCGGTGTCCAACGCAAACGAACAGTCTGCCCATGCAGAAGTGGATGCAGCACAACGTAACGTTGATCACTTCGAAGCTCTTGAGAAGTTCAAGACCATCGTTGCACCGTTTGATGGCGTCGTGACGGCGCGTAACATCAACGTCGGTGATTACGTCAACAATGGCGGCGGCGGCCTGAACTCAACCGGTGGCGCATCCGAACTCTTCACGGTTGCAGATGTACAGAAGCTGCGTCTGTTCGTGTCGGTGCCAGAAACATTCTCCTATGTTCTGCAGCCGGATCTGACGGCGACCATCAGTGTGCCCCAGTATCGTGGCCGCACGTTTGAAGCGCATTACCTGACGACATCACGCGGCTTCGATCCGACGACCCGTACGGCCGTGGCCGAGTTCACCCTGGAGAACAAGGATGAAGTGCTCTGGCCCGGGACCTTTGCGTCAGCCGCTCTGAAATCCCACAATGAAGACGCACATCTCTACGAAATCCCGACCAGTGCTCTCGTCTTCGAAGAAAAGGGCATGCAGGTCGCCGTCGTCGATGAAAACAGCCGCGTCCATTACCGGAACGTCACCGTTGGTCGCATGGCCGACACGTCGACCGAAATCCAGAATGGCATTTCCCCGACAGACCGCATCATCTCCAACCCGCCAGCCGATGTGCTGGAAGGCGACAAGGTCAATGTCGTGGAAGGTCAGCGCGGCTATAACCAGTCAGGCTATGGGAAAGACCAATGATCAGCCCCATCCTTCGCCGTTTTTCACTCGCCTGCGGTTCAGCCCTCTCTCTTCTGGGGCTGTCAGCCTGCGATCTCGCCCCGACCTACAAGGCCCCCAGCTTCGTTGTCCCGGCGAGCTGGCAGGGTCAGGCACCGTTCGCGGTCGCCACGCCTGCTGATACGCTCCTGCCGGAAAACTGGTGGATCATGCTGCATGATCCACTTCTGAATGAGCTTGAAGAACGCGCAACCGCAGACAACGGGGACATTCAGGCAGCGGCAGAGCGCTTCATTCAGGCACGTTCGCTCGTGGCAGCGGCACGGTCCGAACTGCTTCCCCATGCCAGCCTGGAAGCCGGTGCGTCCGACAATAAACAGTCTGCTGACCGTCTGTTCCGCAATGGCGCCACGCTCACGCAAACGGAAGAGGATTACGGCGGCCTCGTGTCCTGGGAGCCGGATTTCTGGTCGTCCATCCGTAACCGCGTTCGGTCCCAGAAGCAGTTTGCCCAGCAACGCGCCGCAGACTTCGCCATGGCGCGCCTGAGCACCCAGGCTGAACTGGCGCGCGATTATATCGAATTGCGTGGCTATGACGCACAGGATGCGATCTACTCACAGTCCATCGCCTTCTATAAGCGGGCTGTTACAATCACTGAGAATCAGGTTCAAAATCAGGCCGCACCCCGTCTGGATCTGGCCCGTGCTCAGGCACAGCTTTACACAACGCAGGCTGCTCAGCTGGATATTCAGGCGGCCCGCCAGGTCACGGAGCATGCCATTGCCGTTCTGACCAACTCGTCTCCATCGGCGTTCCATATTCCGCAGGTTCAGACGTTCAGCTTCATCCAGCCGAGCATCCCAACCACCGTGCCTTCCGAACTGCTGCAACGCCGCCCGGACATTGCGTCAGCTGAACGCGAAATGGCACAGGCCAACCGGGAGATCGGCATTGCCCGTGCGGCATTCTACCCGCATATCGCTTTGAAGCTCGGCGGCGGCTTCGCATCCAATGGCTTCGATCTGGCCAACCTGGCCAATTCACTCTGGACGTATGGCGCCAGCCTCGACATGCCACTCTTTGACGGTGGACTGCGTCGGGCGGAACTTCAGAGAACGTGGTCTGCATACCGAGAAACGCGCGACGAATACCGCATGAAGGTTCTTGATGCCTTCCGCGAAGTCGAAGATGGCTTGTCCCGGACCGAGCGCCTCTCCAAAGAAAACACTGCCCTGGAGCAAGCCGTCAAAGCCAATCTCGACACCCAGAATATGACCATGACTCTTTATCAAGGTGGCGTGGGCACATACCTGGAAGCGATTTTCAGTCAGGAAAACACATTGGAAAGCCGCATCCATCAGGTGGAGGTCGCCACGCGCCTTTATACGGCAGATGTGGATCTGATCCGCAGCCTGGGTGGCGGGTGGTCCGTCAAGGCCCTGCCAACCATGGACCAGACGCTGTCTATCGCGCCGCTTCAGTATGACAATCTGCACCACCCGAGAGCTGTTGGAGATGTGACGGCATCACAGCATCCGGAGCAGTTCGAGAACCTCACGGGAACCGCACCCTCGACGCCCGGCCTCGGCCATGACAGGCAACTTCCCTCCCTGCCAATGGGAGATCTGGCGAACCATCCCTGAACAGACGGATGGCCAGAAATAGCCAATAAAAAAAGCCGTCCATTTGGACGGCTTTTTTTTAATCGCGACGATCGCGGATTTTGACGTAGGCGATGGCCGCATGTTCCGCACAGTAGGGCTTACCCGGCAGAGGGGTCGCGCCACAGAAATGGAACCCCGGGGTGCCCGGATCACCGATCGGCCAACAGCAGGACGGCCCACGACGCGTCGGACGATCAATGCTGGCCGTAAAACGCGGCGGCGGAGCCGGACGGACCGGCGGAGCCACACGGGGTTCCGGAGCAGGAGGTTTGGCGGGCGCTTCAGCCTTCAGGGGTGGAACCGCAGCTGCGCGTGCAACTGGAGCAACCACAGGACGGGCCGCCACAGTTTCTGCTGCCTTTGCAGGAGCGGCCTTGGGCGCATCTACCTTGGCTGGGGTGGCCTTGGCGTCTACTTTGTCACCCAAAAGGTCAGCAGTTGCTTCGGCAGGTGCTGCAGCCTTCCGGGTGGGAGGCTTGCGCCGTGGCACTTCCGTTGACGGCGTTTCGCCATCCTTGACCTTGCGGTTCCGGATGGGTGACGGGCGAGGCGGCAGGCCAAGGCGATGCGCCTTGCCAACAACAGCATTCTTCGTGATGGAAAGCTGGCGGCCGATTTCGGCGGTCGAAAGTCCCTGACTCCACAACTCGCGAAGTCTGGCGATCGTCTCGTCCGTCCAGTCCATATATCGTTCCTCTGTCGCGCATCCGGGCCTGTCTTGGCCCACTATCCTGTTACCCGCCGACCCTTTTTACAGGACCGGAATCTTTTGGGTGACGTTCCTTACCAGAAAGTCATGCCCGCGTCGAAGGTGCTTGTCACGCGTCCGCAGGTTCACCGTCTGGTGCAACCCGCTGAAGCTCTACACATCCCTTTACGACAGCCAGTGCAATCTCGCCACGTACGAGCGCCAACGCATCCAGCCCAAAAACTTCACGACGCCAGCCCTTGAGAGCACCGACATCTGTCTCACCAAGCGCAATCCGGTCCAGATCTTCGGAAGACGCCACCAGACGCGGCGCAACTTTGTGCATTTCACACTTGGCTGTCTGAAGCACCCGAAGAAGCGCAACCAGTGCCGCTGATGGCCGTCCACGATCAGACTTGGACGGTGGCTTGGGTAGCTCGGATTCTGGAAGATTTTCACCGACACGAACGACTTCCAGAAGCCCCTGCCCCATACGTCCTTCAGCAAAGCCACGCGTTACACCACGGACACGCGCTAGCGTCTCAACGTTTTCCGGCTTGATCGCAGCAATTTCGAGCAGACTTTCGTCCCGAATGACCCGCTGCCGGGGAATATCGGCGTTCTGCGCCTCTTTTTCACGCCATGCTGCTATCTCACGCAGGATACCAAGCATTCTGCGATTATTCGTGCGGGCTTTCAGCTTTTCCCAAAGACGGCGCGGATCAGGGCGGAATGTCTCTTCGGACGTCAGAACAGCCTGTTCAGCATCAGCCCAGCGCAGGCGACCTTCCTCTTCAAGCTGCTTGCGAAGTGCAAGATAGACTGTGCGAAGATGCGTCACATCCGCTGCTGCGTAAGCAATCTGCGCCTTCGTCAGGGGGCGGGCTGACCAGTCACTGAACCGATGAGCCTTGTCGATCGCATTGCCAGTGATAGCCCCTACGAGGCTGTCATAGCCGACCTGATCGCCAAATCCGGCCACCATTGCTGCGACCTGTGTATCGAACAAAGACTGCGGGAGCCGGTCGAAAATATGAAGGAAGATTTCAAGGTCCTGCCGTGCGGCATGGAAAACCTTGATGCATCCGGGCTCATCCAGGAGTTCGCCCAGCGGAGCAAGATCAATGCCCGGTGCCAGCGTATCGATAACGGCGACGTCTTCGGCACCAGCAAGCTGCACGAGGCAGAGCTCGGGCCAGTAGGTTTTTTCCCGAACGAATTCCGTATCAATGGTAACGAACGGCTCCTGCTTCAGCTTGTTGCAGAGCCGTGCAACCTCTTCACTGGAGGTTACGATGACGGGGGACGGGAAATCAGAGGCTTTCGGACGCATGGCCCGATCCTACACAAAGGAATCGCCTCTGACCACGCCCCCACTGCCCTCTAATGAAGGACAGTGAACAGCGAGTAGCCGTCAGATCAGATGGACTTTTCGATCCAGGCCTTGAGCTGGCTCTTCGGCATCGCACCCATCTGCTGGGCGACCGGCTTGCCATCCTTAAAGACGATCAGCGTCGGAATGCTGCGAACGCCATACTGCGTCGGGGCTTCCGGGTTGGAGTCGATGTTGACCTTCGCGACCTTCAGGCGGCCCTGATACTCAGCGCCGATTTCCTCGAGCGCCGGGGCAATCATCTTGCACGGACCGCACCATTCTGCCCAGAAATCGACCAGAACCGGCCCGTCAGACTTCAGGACGTCTGTTTCAAAGCTGCTATCCGTAACGGCAACCGTGTTTGCGCTCATGGACGTGTTCCTTGTGATGAAACGTGTTTCTGTAAACCGATATCGGCTTCTCTGGTCAGGACTGCAAGAGCCTGCCCATTAAATCAAGACGCCTCCAGTACACGATCCAGAAGCTCATCTGGAAGAACCATCACAGAGGGCCCCTCCGTCCAGACCAGGGAGCAGTGGATAGTGAAATCGGGATGCAGTTGCTGGAGAACTGCCCGATAGGCCGCCATCTGTCGCACATAGGCCACGGGTGTACGCTCAACGCGAATCGGGGGAGTACGGTTCGTTTTGTAATCGCAGATCCAGATTTCTCCGTCCCCGATCCACAGACGATCCACCTGCCCCAGAACCACGCGCCCCTCACTGATGCCCGATATTGGCTGCTCGGCCCGACTGCCTGCCTGAAACAGAGGTGCGAGATCCGGATGATGCAGGACGCCCATGACCTGATCCGTCAGACGCTCAACCTCGTTCTCTGTCAGCCCGAGCGCAGGCCTGGAAAGCCAGCGCGTTGCGAGCGCCAGCCGGTCTTCGGAAGGCGTTTCAGGCAGAAGCTGAAGCAGGCGATGGATCATCGTGCCGCGCCGCATGGCCTGTTCCCGAACAGGCTTTGGCCTGCCCGCAAGCAGTTCCAGCGGGGAGCGGGCTGCGGGCACTTCACCAAATTCCGCGCCATCCGGGCGGCTTGGCGCCAGAGGCCGGGTCATGGCGTCTTCTGTGGGTGCGACTTCCGTGCGCCAGTCAGGCGCACGTCCTAGCCAGACCGGCAAGTCCAGCATGGGCGCGACGATCTGCGGCGCGGCATCGGGCGCGGGAGCCACGCTCCGCTCTTCTTCCAGAACCAGACGGTCTCCGTCCCAACCCAGTCCCAGCGGTTCGGATCGCGCATTGGCGAGCATTTCGAACCCGGCCTGACACTGACGATACCAGCTTGTCTCTTCCGGCTGGCGTTTCGTGGAGGCTCCGCAGATCACCAGCCAGTCACTGGCGCGCGTCAGGGCCACGTAGAGCAGACGGTTATTCTCCGCCCGCGCTTTCTCCGCATCGCGAGCAGACAAGGCAATCGTGACATCCGTTCCGGCATCTTTCTTCGGCACCCAGATCGGAAGGTCCAGCCCGGCCGCTTCCTCCCACAGGAAATCGCCACTGGCTGGCGCACGGGACAGCGTATCCGGCATCACGACCAGACGGGCCTGCAATCCCTTCGATCCATGCACGGTCATGACGCGGACAGCCCCGGTTTCGCTTTCCGCTTCGCGCTTGCTGGTGATCTCGCTAGCTTCCAGCCAATGCAGGAACCCCTGAAGCGAAGGGGGATGCAGTCCTTCGTAGCGCAGGGCGGCCGTCAGCAATTCGTCCACCGGTTCAGCCGCTTCCGGCCCGAGACGACGCAGCAATCTTGTGCGCCCACCATGCGGGCCAAGGGCTTCGGCCAGCAGGCGATACGGCGTGGCATAATCCACCCGTGCATAGAGCGCGGACAGCATGGTCCATGCCGCCTGCCACTCCGCACGCTCCCGATGACGTTCCCGCAGGACAGTCCAGAGAGGCTGACCTTTCGGACCAAGGGCGTGGGCGCGACCGTCTTTTGTCGCCAGCGCCATCAGCGAGTCATCGCTCAGTCCACCGAGGGGTGAGGTCAGAACCGCCGCCAGCGTCAGGTCGTCCTGTGGCAAAAGCAGTGCAGCACAGAGCGTCATAAGGTCGCGCACGGCTACCTGCTGCGTCAAACCGACGCGCACCAGTGTCGCCACCGGCACATTCCGCGATTTCAGCGCCCGGATCAGGGATCGCAGGAAGGATGAACGGCGCGGCACGAGAATCAGAACATCACCCGCTTTCAAAGGCGCCTGTCCCGGTTGCGGCGAACGGCCAATCTGTTGATCGATCCACCCGGCAAGGGCCTCCGCCAGACGCTGTGGTGCACTGCGCTGGCCGGTATTGGCTTTCGGAGCCTGCCAGGGCGTCAGACCTTCATCATCGTCCTCGCCTTCCAACACCGGAACGAGCGGCCAGAGTTCAACGCGCCCACCCTGCCCCGGACGTGCGGATACATGGGGAAGCAGTGTCTCCTGCCCCCGCTCCAGCAGGCCATGTGCGGCATTCGGTTGGGAAAAGACAGCATCAACGAAAGACAGAACGGGCGTGACGGAGCGGAACGAGACGTTCAGATCCGGATCACGCCACGGCAGACCCGCATTCTGAACCCGGCGCGCAAACTCGGCTCTCCAGCTATGGAACTGTTCAGGATCAGCGCCCTGAAATCCGTAAATGGACTGTTTGTAGTCGCCGACCGCAAACACGGTGCGCGGTCTCGGCCCCTGTTCCCACGCGCCCTCACCGGAGAAGAACTCGGATGTCAGAGCCCCGGCGATCTCCCACTGAAGGCCAGAATTGTCCTGCACCTCATCCAGCAGCAGATGGTCGATACCGCCATCCAGTTTATAGAGCACCCAGGCCGCACCCGGATCTTCCAGCAGGTTCCGCGTTTCCTGAATGAGGTCGTTGTAATCCACTAGTCCACGCGCCGCCTTGCCCTCGCGGAAGCTGGACAGCATTGGTGCGGCAAGAGACAGAAGCGCGCGATTCAGGGAAAGAAGCACGGCGCGCTTGATGCTCTCGGTCAGGTCCAGCAAGCGCTGGCCTTCCTCTTCCAGCAGCGGCACGATGTCAGGAACGGCGTCCTGTGCTTTCTTGCTGATGATGCGGTTCATCTGCCGCACGGTGCCTTTGTCCGTCAGCAGACATTTGCTCCAGACAGGTGCCGAACGGTCTTCTATCTGCGTCCCAAGCCATAGGAGCATCTGCTCCACAGTTGGTTTCGCAGCGGCCGTGACCACGCCGAGCGCCGCCTGAAGTCCGGCCCGCAATTCCGCTTCCTTGCGAGGCTTACAGATCAACCCTTCCAGATCAGACGCCGCCTCCTGCCCGGCTTTCAGGGCGCCCCGATAAGCGCTCAGCACAGCGTCCGGCAGGATCTGCCAGCGGTCCAGCAGGGGACGAACGCGGCTTTCTTCCATGTTCAGAGCACGTATCCGCTGGAAGAACCGGTCGATCCCGATGGTCCCCGCCACTTCGGCCACGATTTTCGGAGCCTTGGCGAGTTCGTCTTCCATGGCTTCCCGCAAAGCCAGCGTCGTATCCGTATCTTCCATCAGGGTGAAATGCGGATCAACGGAGGCTTCAAGGGGGAAACGACGCAGAAGAGACTGACAGAACGCATGGATCGTCTCGATCCGCAGACCGCCCGGCAGGTCCAGAACCTTCAGGAACAGCGCCCGGGCCGCACGACGCGTCTCGTCCGTGTTGGGAACACGTAATTTCTCAAGTTCCCGGCCCAGACGCTCATCCGGAAGCGACACCCATTCACCAAGCCGGGACTGGAGACGATTGGCCATCTCGGCGGCGGCGGCTTTGGTGTAGGTCAAGCACAGGATGCGGGACGGATTTGCCCCTTCGGCCAACACAATCGACCCATCATCCGCGTCCACTTCAAGGGGCAGCATCAGACGAAGCAGACGATCAATCAGCAGCTTGGTCTTGCCCGATCCAGCAGACGCAGACACGAACACCGATGCCATCGGATCAGACGCGGCAAGCTGTGTGCGATCAGCTTCAGCAATAACGTCAGCGCGGTTGCGGATCTCGCTCATGAATCGTCTCCTTCCGCATAGGCCGCGCGCCATTCATCCACCCGTGCCAACTGCGCGTAATCCGTATAGCGCGGTACATGTCCGGCCCAGGGCTGGGAGCGATAGGGTTGATCGGGATGGTCATACTCATCGATGAGGCCGCGTAGTTTTTCCATGGCCTCACCAATCAGGGCCGCCGCATCAAGGCTGGACTTCCGGCTTGGAACTTCGCTTTCTTTCCCCGGATCATCCCCGCCGGTCAGATGCCAGTACAGAAGCTGTTTCGTTTCGGCAGCCGGAACGCCTTCGAAAGCGCCCTTGGCCAGCAATGCCCCTTCCAGAACAAGCTGAACGGACCAGCCACCTTCCACGGCTTTCCCAGTGGGCGGAGAGCCGGTCTTATAATCGAAGATCGTCGCCTTACCGTCTTCATCAACGTCAATGCGGTCTGCCCGGCCACGGAGTTCGAACGGTGCGCGTGCAGCTTCGATCTTGAAGGACGCAGACACTTCCATATGCCGCGCGATGGCGTATTCCTGTTCTCGACGGGTCCGCTCCTGTATGGCGACCCAGTCTGCAATACGCTCCAGCCTTGGGGCCCACCAACTGACCAGCGCAGGTCGCATATTGGCCTTGGCCAGTTCTTCCGCGAAGGCACGCTTCAAGGAGGCGGCCACATTCTGCGGCCAACGATCCGGATAGTCCTTGAGAACGCGATCCATAGCCTCATGTACGATCATGCCGAAATCCGCATGTTCCGCACCTTCTTCAAGTGGCTTGAGCGCCTTCAGCTTCAAAATATGCTTGGCGTAAATGGCATACGGGTCCTGCATCCACGTCTCGATCTCCGTGATGCTCAGACGCCGCGGGCGCAACGCGACTGGTGGCCTTGGCTCAGGGGGTGCCACGGTTTCCGCACCATCTAGCGGCTGGTCCATGGCCTTTTGCCATTCGAGGGCGGGATGCATAGGCAGTTTCTGCCCACGACCACCCAGAAACGCCTCCATTCGCACCATCCAGCGGGCGGGCACACCCGGGGCGCCGTCCCGTCGGGCGGAGTTGGAGAATACAACCTCCCCAGCAGCCAGAGCCGTTGAGACGAAATCATGAGCGCTGATGCCGATCTGACGCTCGGGAGACGGCAGACCAACACGCGTCCGCATCGGGCGGCTCAACCATGGCCCCGGATCAGTTGCAGGTGGCCAGACCGTTTCGTTCAATCCACCCAGAACCACCACATCGAACGCCAACAGACGCGCTTCGAGCACACCGAGAATGGTGACACGCGGATGGGCCAGTTCCACACCGCCACGATGCGCGCGCAGGCCCGTCAGCATCTGCCCGGCCATGGATGTGTTCAAAAAGGAATCCAGATGCGCCAGCCTTTGGGGTGGAAGGATGCCGGTATGCTGGATCAAAGCGGCCAAGTGGCGGGATAGCGCCTCACCATCATCCCCCATCCAGAGGCGTCCGCCCGGACGTAGCCCTTCTTCAGGCTCTGCGGTTAGTTCTGTTTCGGTCGCAGCCAGAGCTTCGGCGGTATGAATCAAGGCTTCCAGCAATTCAGGGAGTGGAACCGCGCCAGACAGGCCAAGCAAAGGCTCGAAAGCGGCTTCAATCCGGGCGATGAACGCTGCTGGCCCTTCCGGCTCATCAGGAGCATCCGCGCTTGCCCCATTGTCCGGATCACGCTGGTTCTGAATATAAGTCTCAAGCGCCGCTTTAAGGCCTGCAATCCCCGGTGCAGGAGCGGGTCCACGCAGCAACAGACGCTCCAGCCGACGGGCCGAGGCGTGACAGTTGCCCGGTGTTCGCCCAAGCGACGCTAAAGGGTGTTTCAGAACGGAAAGCAGAGCCACCGGGGACAGTTGCGCCTCCGCTGCCGTGGCGATCAGGCGCAGGAACACGGCGGCTGGCGTCTGCGCCAGAGGCTCACCGGCACTGTCATCAGCATAAATCCCGAACCGCAAAAGCTCGGTCCCGACACGCTGAGCCAGACTACGATCTGGCGTCACAAGCGCGCAGGTCTGGCCGGGGACGGACACCACATTCCTAAGGATCAACGCGATGGACTGCGCTTCTTGCTGCTGATCCTGTGCAGGCAGCAGAGACAGGCCAGAAATATTACGCGGGTTCAGATCCCGCCCCCAGGCCGTAATCCCCTGTTCCGGCAGCATGACGCCACGTATCAGGCGCTCTCTGGCCCGGTCCCTGCCGCCGTCCCAGTCCGTCAGATTGTCGCGTGTCAGCCCCAGATCCGTAAGAATTTCCCTGAGACCTGCCTGTGGGTGTGACGCAGGAAGCGCGTCCCACATTGCCTGAGGCAGGTCCAGATCAACCCCCGGCAGAATCACCAGTCCGGCTGGTAACGTCGCCACCGCCGCCAGCACATCTGAAACCGCTGCGGACCCATCTGCGAACCCGACCGCCCAGACAGGCGTGTGGGGCGGAACATGCTGCCACGCCGCTGCCTGCGCTTTCAGACGCGCGACCTGACGGGCAACGGGGTTCGACAGACCTTCTTCTTTCAGCCATTTCGGCCAAATCGTCGTGACGATTTCCAGAAATTTCAGCGTCTGCTGCCAGTGTTCTGAAAAGCGTTCCTCCACAGCATCCGGCAGGCTTTCCGCCAGATCAACACCACTGCGCTCGGCCTCATCCATAAGGTCGGCCAGCGCCTTGGCGAGAGGCCATGCCCGATCAATACCTTTGGTTTTGTCCACTCCGACACTGACGATTGGCGTTTGCAGGATCAGCATGGACAACACGGCAAGCCGTCTCTGTGGCTCAACCGCAGGAGGCAGCGAGACATCAATCCCGATGGACGCCAGCGCCTCTTCGTCCACGTCATTGATCGCAACAATGCGCGGCAGGAGGGATGCCTTGCCATCCAGCACGCGCAGAAATGCTTCCATCAACGCACGTCCGGCACGACGGCTCGGTACGAGCAGCAGGCCCGGACCATCCGTTCCAGCGGCAGGGTCCTGCTTCAGCCATTCATGAGCGACCCGATCCAGAAATGGTTCGGTACCGGCAATTGTCACCACGGTCATAGCGCAATCCCGCTCAGGCGCTCGTCCGGCCAGCCGGTTAGCTCTGCAAACCGTTCGTCTTCTGTCGCGCCCGAGGTGAGCGTCAGATGCAACGCATTGGCAGGCAGGAGATCTTCAGCGCGCTCTGGCCATTCCACCAGCATGATGCCTTCGCAGGCTTCATCCCAGGCCAGTTCATACAGCGCATCCGGCCCATCCAGCCGCCATAGGTCATAGTGAAAAACCGGCCCGGCGGAGGTGTCGTAAGGCTGAACCAGCGCGAAACTTGGGCTGGGAACTTCCATCGTAGCATCGCCTGCTAGAAACCGTAGAAAGGCCCGGGCAAAAGTGCTCTTCCCAGCGCCCAACCCACCCGACAGGGCAATGCAGTCTCCGGCGGCACAAAGCGTCGCGATTCGGGCGGCAAGATGTTCGGTCGAGGTCTGATCAGGGAGGCTTATCTGCATCCCCTCAATGTGACGTTCTACGCGCCATCCAGCAAGCGCCCTCGTGTTCTGGTTTCTGACAACAGATCATTGCTCTCTAAAAGCATAAAATAAGACACAAAACGAAATGAAGTGAATGTTTTGTGATTTTTTAAAAAATACAAACAGCGCATATTGACTCTTTATTACGCAAAGTCAGAAATGTTTTTTAACTTTTCAGTAACGATTCTGAAAAATTATTCCAGCAAGGGTATTTAACAATGACATCCACGCTGCTCATCAATGAATTCATGTTTAACCCAAGTCTTTCTGGCGATCCGAACGAATTTATAGAAATCAAGGGTGATGCAGATACGGATTATAGTGAATGGTCGCTAATCGTCGTAGACGGCGATGGAACGGCTTCCGGTAAAATTGATAATGTTTTTCAGCTCGGCGTCACTAACAGTAACGGTTACTGGGTCACACCATACCAGACGAATTCTTTGCAGAACGGCACGCAAACTGTCCTCCTGGTCAAGAATTTTACCGGCAAAGCGGGAGACGATCTGGACACGGCCAACACAGGCACTTTCACCTCTACGCCCTGGTCTGAAATCGGTGACACCATTGCGGTCTCAGATGGCGGAAAGGGCGATCCAACTTACGCGAACGCGCCCGTTCTCACAGGCAAATTAATTGCCGGCGCCTCCCGCATTCCTGACGGAAGGGACACTGACAGCGCATCAGACTGGACTGTGGATGATCCAGCTCTTTCTGGCATTGCGGGTTACGGCACAACGCCTGCCGCTGGAACAGTTCTCGTAACACCCGGTGCTGCAAACGACGGCTCTGATGCCGGAGGTTCCTCTGGGTCTGACGATGGCTCTTCCGGGTCGGACACGGGATCAGGCGGCAGCGGTGATGACTCCGGCACCACTACCCCGACAACACCAACATCTCTGACGATCCAGCAGATTAACGGGAATGGTTATTACAGTACGGTAGCGGGCAGCAGCGTCACCACCACGGGTGTCGTCACAGCCATTGATACGAATGGCAGTATCGGATTCTGGATCCAGCAGTCCAGCAAGGACGCCAGCAACGTCGGAAGTACCGGCCTGTTTGTCTATGCCGGAAAAAACGCAACGCTCCCGACTGTTGGCACAACAGTCTCCGTAACCGGCACTGTCACGAATTACTCCGGTACATCCTGGAGCAAGTCCCTCACTTTACCGGAACTCAATCTCGTCTCCTACACAGACACGGGTGCTGCCTACACGGCCATTACCCCAGCGGTGGTGGGTCAAGGTGGCCTCACCGTTCCGGCGGCATCCTATCTCGGCGATCTGCAACAGGCGATCGACCTCAACACCAGTACGGCTTCCCTCAATCCAGACACCAACGCTTTGGACTTTTACCGGAGCCTCATCGGTCAGGTCATTACCCTGCATGACGTTGTGGCCACCGGCGCCACAGCCTCTAACGCCACATGGGTCGTGCCGGATAACGGCAATGGACTGCTCACGCCGACTGGCGCTCTTCAGAGCACCGAGAGCAGCATCAACACCCAGCGCGTCGAGATCTACTACGATAGCGGTGTCACTCCTGGCTCTGCCATCAGTGCCGAAGTAGGCGACAAGCTCGGCGATATCACGGGTGTTCTAACGTATTACAACGGCGTTTATGAACTGATCCCGACCACACAGGTCACGGTCATTCACACTGAAACGCCTGCGCCAGTTACGACCTTCCACAAGGACGAGCAGAACCTTCTCGTCAGCGACTACAATATCGAGAATTTCAACGCCCTGGACCCGGCAAATGCGGACCGTCTAAAGCAGGTCGCGCAGATCATCGTCAAAAATCTCGACAGTCCGGATGTTCTGGCTGTTCAGGAAATTCAGGATGACAGTGGCGTCACTAACGATGGAACTGTCAGCGCTGAGCAGAACCTTGCCGCTCTGGTCAAAGCCATCGCTGATGCCGGGGGCCCCACTTATTCCTGGGCTCAGGTCGATCCAGCAAATGGCACGCAGGGTGGCATCTCCGGCGGCAATATCCGCAGCGTCTTCCTCTACAACGCAGACCGCGTCACACTGAAAGAACCCGTGACCACCATCGGCAGTGAGGAACTGAGCGGCACGTTTAAGAACACCCGCCTGCCCCTGGTTGGAACCTTCGAGTTCAATGGCAAGGATGTCACGCTCATTAACGTGCATCTGTCCTCGCAGGCCGGAAGTTCGGAGTTGTATGGTGCGACCCAGCCACCAGTAAACCATGGCGGCACGACAGCGACGGTCAACAACCGTATCGCGCAGGCCCAGTACATCACGAACTACGTCCAGAACCAGCTTTCGAGCGATCCTACCGCCAAGATCGGCATCCTTGGAGACTTCAATGACGTGGCGTGGAGCGACGCCAACCAGATCTATGCCAATGCTGGCCTGACGGACATGGAGACCAAAGAAGATGCAAGCAATCGCTACACCTACATCTATGAAGGCAACGCGCAGTCACTCGACCATACGGTCGGAACGGACGGGTTTGCGAATGCGGGCCAGTTCCAGACCCTGCACGTTAATACGGGACAACTCGACGCAGAGTCAGATCACGATCCGTCCCTGACCCTTCTGGAAATGACGGATTACAGGGCTACGAACGGCACAGCCCTGTCTGACGTTACTCTGACAAGCAGCCAGAGCGCTGCCGTCCATAGCGGTAGTACGGCCACGAATGTCAGCGTTGGAGATGGAAGCCGTCTTGCACTTTATGCAGGCAGCACGACCCGAAACATCCATCTTTCCAGTGGTGCAAAAGTGGACCTGCCAGAACTCGCATGGTCCGAAAGTGCTACGGCAACGCTCACTGATCCATCCACGCTGGAAATTTCCAACGGCACAGACACCTATACGATAGCCCTCGACAGCGATTACGCCGCCGATTTCTTCACAGTTCAGTCTGACAGTACAGGCGGCACACTCCTGCTGGCCGAAGGGACGCCGTGCTATTGCCGCGGCACGCTCATTCTGACGAACCGCGGGGAGATTCCGGTCGAACAGCTCGAAATCGGTGATCTTGTTCAGACCCGTTCGAACGGTCTCCGAGCCATCCACTGGATTGGTCGCCGAAACTATGCGGGCGCGTTCGCTAATGGGAACCGTGACATCCTTCCGGTCATCTTCCGTAGCGGTTCTCTAGGCAATAATCTGCCACAACAGGATCTGTCCGTTTCGCCACTCCACGCCATGTATCTGGACGGGGTTCTGATCCCCGCAGTCGCTCTGGTCAACGGCACAAGCATCCTTCAGGCAGAACGCATGGATGAGGTGGCTTATTTCCACATTGAGCTGGAAAGCCACGACGTCATCTTCGCGAACGGTGCAGAGTCCGAAACCTTTGTGGACGATAGCTCTCGCGGCATGTTCCACAATGCTTCCGAGTATGATGCGCTCTATCCTGCGGCAGAGCAGGTTCAGGCCCGCTATTGTGCGCCACGTGTTGAAGAAGGCGCTCAGCTAGCCGCCATTCGGACACGCCTGAACGCTCTTTCGACGAAAACACGTGTGGCAACGGGCCCTCTGGAAGGCTTCCTGGACGTTGTAACCCACACTCATATTGAAGGGTGGGCACGCGTTCCGGGCAGCACTGACGCCGTTCGCCTTCAGATCCTTGATAATGGGGTTGTTCTCGGCGAAGTCACCACGGGAACGGCAAGGCCGGATGTTGGTGGAGCCTGTGGCTTCCGATTTGATATTCCAGGCGGTCTGTCTCCGCTGGATCGTCACGTTCTGGAAGTGCGTCGCGCCACCGATCACGCTCCCTTGGGCAACACGCCCTGGATGATGGACCAGATGGAGCAGAAAATTCCACAGGCCGTTCTGGCACCGTCGCCAGTGGCCCCTATGGATGGCTTCATCGACATCGCTACACGCAATCGCATCTCCGGCTGGGCGACGAACCCTGCTAACCCGGAAGATGGCGTGACGCTACAGATCGTCGATAACGGTGTGGTTCTCGCTTCCATCGTGGCGAACGGTCGCCGCCCCGATGTTGCCAAGAGCGGACGGCCCCTGCTCTGCGGCTTCGATGTGATCCTGCCCGGCGGCCTGTCCCCTCTCACACGCCATGTTCTGGAAGTGCGTCGGGAAGAGGACGGTGCACTTCTGGGCACGCCACAGGTTCTGGAACCCGTAACGGCCTTCGACGCGGATATGGAGCAGACTGTAGCCCGCGCTGTGTCTGCTGCCGCTGACGAGCAGTCTGGCGATCAGGTTCTGTCCTTCCTCCTCGGACAGGTGGAAAAACTCCGACAGTCCCGTGCGCTGGCCTTGAGTGGTCTGGCAGAACAGTCGCTTCATGCCACGCGCCGTCGCCGGGGAATGCCCACAAAGGCCACAACGCAGCGCAAGCGCGCACTCGTCATTGACAGTTTTCGCCCCGATGCCAATCGGGATGCAGGGTCGCAGGCGATCCTGTCTCACATGATGGCCCTCGAAACTCTGGGTTATGACGTCTGTTTCGTAGCCGCTGACCAAATGGACATGACCGCTCCTCTGGACTCACTGCCGAGTGTAAAGGTGCAGGGACTCCCGTTCTTTGCGTCCGTCGAAGACGTTCTGCGTCGCCAGTTGAACAGCTTCGACGTCGTGTATCTGCACCGTGAAGACATCGCGACGCGCTACATGGCACTCGTCCGCCGTAACCAACAAAAAGCCTACGTCCTCTACAGCGTCGCAGACCTTCACTTCCTGCGTCTGGCACGTCAGGCCGCAGTGCAGGGCCGACCGGAACTGATGGCGAAAGCCAATCAGATTCGGGTGGCGGAATACCGTGCAGCTCTCCAGGCAGATGCTGTCCTGACGCACTCTGAAGCGGAAGCAGCCCAGCTTCGAAAAGATCTGCCGCAAGCCATTGTGCATGTGGTTCCATGGGTAACACCTGCGGCCAGCACATCGTCCAGAAGCCACGACAGAACCGGCGTACTATTCATCGGTAACTACGCACATGCCCCAAACAGCGATGCCGTGCAGTGGCTGGTGCATGACATCATGCCCGCGGTGTGGGCCATGGATCCGACCATTACCTGCACTCTGGTCGGGGCAGAGATGCCAGACAGCATCCATGCTCTGGCCAGCGATCGCATCCGGGTTCTTGGTCATGTCCAGAACCTGAACAGCGTGCTGAATCAGGCGCGCCTCAGTGTCGCTCCTCTCCGGTTCGGGGCGGGCATCAAGGGGAAGGTGTTGGCAAGCCTGTCTGCGGGCGTGCCCTGCATCATGACGCCCGTGGCCGCAGAAGGACTGGCGCTTCCGGAAAGCCTGCGTGGCCTCGTCCAGTCCACCACCCAAGACATGGTCCAACAGATTGTGGCGCTGCACTCCGCCAGAACTCTGTCTGGCATCATTGAAGCCGGACAGACATACACCAGCGTCACATTCTCTGAAGACGCTGTGACAACGGCACTAGGCATGGCACTTGAGCGGAAAGTAACGCTTCAGGCAGCAGGCTGAAGAAAAAGTCAGGACTGACCCAGGAGACCCATCCATCGATCCATGATGAGGCCTTCCTGAAACTCCAGTGCTTTAAGACGGGCCATGTCAGACATGGCCCGCCTTTTTTCATTCTGCTCCATCAGAGCCAGAAGAGCTTCAGCAAGTCCGATATAATCCTCTGGTGGCACGAGGATTCCTGTTTCCTGCGGCACAACCACTTCCGCCGGGCCAGTTTCGCAATCCAACGCCACCACTGGCACTCCCGCTGAGGCAGCCTCAAGCAGAACCATCGGCAGCCCTTCGTAGCGCGATGAACACACGTAGAGCGCGGCCTGCCCGTAATCATCGTCCAGATGAGGGGTCGCGGGGGCAATCGTCACGCGCTTCAGGCACGCCGCCTGTTGCAGAAGCATGAGGCGGTCCGGTCCGTCTCCACGCATAAGCAGAGACCAGGCTGCTCCGCGTTGATCGGCTTCTATAATCGCCCAGGCTTTCAGAAGGAGATCATAGCCTTTCTGATCGGTCAGCCGACCTGCCGTCAAAACAAGACGAGAAGTCTGCGCATAAGCTGTCTGCCAGACCGGAGGGGCCATATTGGGGATGACAGCCAGAGACGCTTTGATTGGCAATCCTGCCTGCCAGAGCGCTTTGTCACGCGCTGTCAGAACCACCACATCATCAGCCCATCGCGCCGCAATCTGCCGTCCCCAGACCCGTTTGCGCCGATTGAACGTAATGTTGAAATTGAAGTGCTCCCACACGATGCACCGACACCCGGCCAGACGGGCCGCAGCCACGCCATACAGGGCATGTGTGGCCTCCACAACAACAAGTGTGTCGATGCGGTGACGCTTTAGATAGCGCACCAATTTCCCAACAATTCGTGGCCAGGAATTGAAAATTTTTACCGGCTTTTCAAACAGGGATTTTACGGGAATTCTGTCGTCCAGCGGAAAGACGGGCGCGCCGTTTCCCACCAGTTCCAGCAGATGAACCGTCACATCCCGCTGAACAAGCCCGTTCATCACCGCGCAGGCAGAGCGTTCGGTTCCGCCTGTTGCATTAATATGTTGGATGACAAAGGCGCACCGCATGCGGGATGGTCTACCCCATTCAACTCAAAACGCCTAAGAAACAGATATGACGATTTCACCTCAAACCCTCTCCACCGACGTCGCGATTGTTGGCGCCGGTCCGACCGCCCTCTTCGCAGCTTTTGAATGCGGAATGCTCAAACTGAGCTGCGTCCTGATTGACGCGCTCGACAGCATTGGCGGTCAGTGCGCGGCGCTGTATCCGGAAAAGCCGATTTATGACATTCCGGCGCACCCTTCCATTGAGGGCGGCGCACTCATCGAAGCGCTGGATCAGCAGATTGCGCCGTTCGACGTTCCCCGTCTGCTCGGCTCCCGCGTGGAAACCCTGACGGGCCACCGTGGAGACTTCACGCTCACCACAGCACGTGGCGACACCGTGAAAGCCAAGGCTGTTATCATCGCGGCTGGCGCTGGCGCATTCGGTCCGAACCGTCCACCACTAGACGGACTGGAAGCGTACGAGCGCACGGGTGCAGTTCAGTATTACGTCAAGAAGCGCGCTGATTTCGCCGGCAAGAAAATTGTCGTTGCCGGTGGTGGCGATTCTGCTCTGGATTGGGCACTGTCGCTTTCAGAGGTCGCCGAGCACATTTATCTGCTGCATCGCCGAGACCGCTTCCGCGGTGCCCCGGAAACACTCTCCCGCATCGACGATCAGATCAAAGCAGGCCGTATTGAGAAGGTTGTCCCTTACCAGCTCCACGCTCTGCACGGTACGGACGGCCAGCTTTCTGCTGTGGAAGTCACCACTCTGGCTGGCGAATCCCGCCATCTGGACGCTGATACGCTCCTGCCATTCTATGGTCTTTCCACGGATCTCGGCCCGATCGCACTTTGGGGTCTGGACACGCATCGCAACACGGTTCCGGTCACCCCGGCGACCTTGGAAAGCAGCACACCGGGCATTTTCGCCATCGGTGATGTGGCAACCTATCCTGGTAAGCTTAAATTAATTCTTCAGGGGTTTTCTGAAGGTGCGATGGCAGTTCATGCCATTCACGCCATAGTTCATCCGGATACAGCCCTGCACTTCGAATATTCCACCAGCAAGGGCGTTCCGGGCTGAAAAGCCGGGGGTAGACAACCGTTTCCGCTGGTGCTGATCTGATCGGTACCAAATCGAAAATACGGTTTTCTACCAATCGGAAAGCAGCAGAACTGTCATGAAAATCATCGTCATGGGCGCCGGCGTCATCGGCGTGACAACCGCCTGGTATCTTGCTCAGGAAGGTCATGAAGTTGAGGTTATTGACCGGCAGCCTGGCGTAGGGCTTGAAACGTCCTTCGCCAACGCCGGTCAGGTCTCCCCTGGTTACTCGACACCATGGGCCATGCCGGGTCTGCCGTTCAAAGTCGCCAAATGGATGACCAGCAAACACAGTCCGCTGATCATCCGCCCGCGCTTCGACACAGCCATGTTCCGCTTCATGGGCGAGCTGCTCGCGAACTGTTCGGAAAAAGCATACGACATTAACAAGAGCCGTATGCTTCGGATTGCGGAGTATGCCCGCGATAAAATCGACGCCCTCCGCGACGAAACCGGCATCAAGTATGACGGTGACCAAAAGGGTCTGATCCAACTTTTCCGGACGGATGCCCAGGTCGAACACGCTGCCGAGGACATGCGTCTTCTGGCAGAAAGTGGCGTGGATCATCAGCTTCTGAACGTCGATGAAATCATTGCTCATGAGCCGGGTCTGGCCCATGCACGCCATCGTCTGCGTGGTGGCTTGCGCCTTCCGGGCGATCAGACAGGTGATGCGCATCTCTTCACACGTCGCCTCGCTGCTATGGCCGAACAGAAGGGTGTGAAGTTCCGTCTTGGTACCACGATTGAAGCCATCGAAGCGGCTGACAAATCCATCGTGAGCATTCGTACCAGCGCTGGACGCCTGACAGCAGATGCGTATGTGCTGGCTCTTGGTAGCTACTCCCCGCGCCTGATGAAGCCACTGGAGCTGCGTCTGCCGATCTATCCGGTCAAAGGATACTCCCTGACCATGCCAATCACAGATGAGAGCCGTGCGCCGGTATCCACGGTGAATGATGAAACCTACAAGGTTGCCATCACGCGCCTCGGGGATCGCATCCGCATTGGCGGAACAGCCGAACTGACTGGCTTCAGCCTACGCCTGAGCCCGGACCGTCGTGAAACGCTGGAACTGTCGTTCAACGAGATGTACGGCGGCGGCGACCTTTCTGCTGCACGTTACTGGACCGGCCTGCGTCCCTGCACGCCAGATGGCACCCCCATCGTCGGGCCAGCTCCGCGCTACGGCAATCTGTGGCTTAACACCGGTCACGGCACGCTTGGCTGGACGATGGCAGCGGGCTCCGGCCAGATCGTTGCAGACCAGATCTCCGGCCGACAGACAGCCATCCCGTCACTGGATCTCTCTCTCGACCGTTATCTGTAAAACAACGCTGCTATCGGCTTTATAAAGGCTGATAGCAGCGTTCATTCTCTGGCGGACCGATCTGACGTGATCTGCCAGAACCAACTTTCAGCCATACTCTTCCGCTCAGGCGGACAGAAAATCCTGAACGTCCTCTGCGGACACTGTGCCTTCGTGCTCAAGCAGCTCCTGCTTGCCACCAACATGATGGGGCATCACCATCAAAGGCGTTCCGTCATCCATGAAGCGAATACGCAACGTCTCCCAATCTGGTGCTACAAACTGCTTGTAAGCCTGCACTAAAGCGCATTGGTCGATACACCAGTTGGTCGGATTATCGGGATTGTAGGCAATTTGAAGATAATTATGCAGGAAACGGGCGATGTCGGGCACTTTCTCCGCATTCCCAAAGTAGGAGATGCCAGCCCCGAAACCCCACGGCTCTCCAAAAAATTGATGCCCGGCCTTATCGTATGCATAAAGGCGGAAGCCATAATCTGCCGTGGCTTTCATCTCTTCCCAGACCGTCAAAAAGTCTGAAGGAAAGTAGCCGTCGCAGTCTGCAGTAATGACCGGACAGCTCCAGCGCTCGGCAATTTCCGGAAAAATCAGGTATCGAATGGCCGTATAGGTTGCACCGTCACGATAGGTCAGCGGGCCATGCGCGAAGGTGAAATCAAGCCCATAATCATGAACTGACAATGCACTGACCGTCTTTTCCAACCACTCCAACTGTTCATTCGTCGGGCTATCGATACCCAGACAGAGCCGGATGCGGCCACCCTTCGATCGGGCCATGCACACTTTCAGCAAAGACAGGACTAGCTTGGGA
Organism: Gluconobacter sp. P5H9_a; assembly: GCF_018812085.1. Lineage (NCBI taxonomy): Bacteria > Pseudomonadati > Pseudomonadota > Alphaproteobacteria > Acetobacterales > Acetobacteraceae > Gluconobacter > Gluconobacter sp. P5H9_a. Next base: position 56,223 of record NZ_JACRVW010000004.1, on the reverse strand, counting down.
ATGAACTGGAAGTATCCAGTATCACATCCGAAAACCACACAAAGCTCTGGCTGAACGTCCTCCTGCCCCGGAAGAACACTGGACTTCCAAGTCCATCCCGAGGTTCCAAGACGGTCTTCCACGACTTTGTTTTCAAGGCCAGAAACCTCAGCTTCAGTCAACCAGGAAAACACACCGCAATTATAGTGGATTGGCACGATCCCGTTTTCGATGGCTTGGGTCTTGGCCTCGCCATAATGCCTGTCTGCGGCAGCTCGATCCCCGGACAGCCACGCGTCATGCCCCAAACAAATCTCGCTCCAGTAACGGACGCCATTACCAGTCTGATCATGGCGCAAAAGCGCCCGACCACGGTCTCGGCTTTTACTGAAACAGAACTGCTCAAACATCAGGCTATAGGCCTGCACCACATCCTGATTGTTTGTTGCGGCCAGCTTCTGAGAGAGCATCAGGGAATCAAAAAGAGGATCGAAGCCACTTCCTGAAACCTGTTGCATCAGTTCTGGCAGAAGAAGAAGCATGTTCTCTCCTGCTGCCATTCTGGTCTGCAGGTAATCAAACTGCTCGAGCATGGTCGAATCAGAAAATTTTTGCGCCAGCGCATCCGAGAGATGCTTAGTCGCAGCGGCATGATCTCCCATGCGCTCCGCCAAGACGGCTTGGAAATAGCCTAGATCCGGACGGTCATCATAAAGGCGGGCATATTTTAGAAACTCTTGTCCGAAAGTCAGTCTTTCCTGCTCTGCACACATCCGGGCCAAATACAGGAGATGAATGATTTCATGCGGTGCAGCGGACACCCTTAAAATCTGCCTGCGCAGTTCTTCAATCTCAGGGGTAGAAACTGCCCCGACGAAACTTTCGGACACGCCACGCAAAAGCTTGGACAAGAGGGCGGACGGGCAGGCTCCTAAAATCCAGACGGTTTCATCGCCTGCAGTCTGCAGAAGAATAGTATCCCCTTCGATTGTCGCCAGAAGTGTTTCCAATGGCCATTTCTGATCTCCAATGAAGAGAGAAAATTCCTGAATACACGGCAGCTGTAGAGGTCCATTCCCAATGGACCACCTCCGCGAGAGCAGCGCATGCAGGACAGGAAGCAGAGAGGCCTTGATTGGTAAGAAACTCTCCCATTCCAGATGATAACCTGCCCAGTCCAGGTCTATGGCATTGCGACTGGACAGGAACTCCGTACCCATCGTCAAAACACACAACGGTCGTACGGCCCCCGGCAAAGGACAGAGCGACAACCCTGCCCAACTGGGCATCATGTCATATTCGCCTTCTACCAGAACGGGTGTGACCACTTTCAACAATACGTCTGCAAAAGATGCTGTGCATAAACAGGCTTCCCTGCTGGAAACAAGCGTCCCATGCCAAGACAAAAGATAAGAAGCCATGAAATCCACACCCGGAAAATTGAAACGACTGTATGTCTTGCAAGCGAAGGTTTGAGAGGACCGTACAGTAAAAACAAAAAAAGCGGGACCAGCCTGAGCCAATCCCGCTTTCCTCTACTTACCGCCCGGTAAAACCGGGTAAGCCGCCATTAGTTGGACGGTGCTGCTTCATCCGTCGTGGAGGCAGCAGCGGCAGCCTTCTTGTGCTTCTTGTGATGGTGCTTCTTGTGATGATGCTTCTTCGTGGTGCTCGTCTTGTCGGACGTTGCAGCATCCGTGGATGCAGCTTCCGGAGCGGCGGCAGGCGCCGCCGGTTCTGCTGGCGCGGCAGGAGCCGTCGGAGCAGGCGTTGCTTCGACCGGAGCAGACACTGGATCAGCGAAAGCCGGAGCAGCTGTCAGGGCCAGAGCAGAAACGGCGGCGATTAGGGAACGATTGAAAAGGCGCATCTGAGAACAAAGCTCCAGAAAACTAAAAAACGGACCACATTTCAGAAAAATCGAAGTGGCCATGCTTTGAAATTAGCACCAGTGCGCGTCTTCGTCGTGCATTAACTTTATGAAATTTCAGGGGGATAGAGGTTCCTCTTCGCAAATACGCCTCAATTCCGCCAAAGTCCCGTCGAGGACTTCCTGATTTCTTGCCCCTCGACTCTTAGCCATAAAAAAACGCGCACCGGAAGCCCGGTGCGCGTTTTTCAAAATCTATTCCCTAAGGGGAAAGATCAGCTTTCGCGGCTCTTGGAAGCGCGCTTACGCTCGTTCGGATCCAGATAACGCTTACGGATACGAATGGCGGACGGCGTCACTTCAACCAGCTCATCATCTTCAATGTAGGCGATGGCCTGCTCAAGGCTCATACGGCGCGGCGGCGTCAGAAGCAGGGCTTCGTCCTTGCCGGATGCACGCATGTTGGTCAGCTTCTTTTCACGGACCGCATTGATGTCCAGATCGTTCTCGCGGGAGTGCTCACCCAGGATCATGCCTGTGTAAATCTTCTCGCCAGCGTCCACGAACATCGTGCCACGATCCTGAAGGGCGAACAGCGCGTACTGCGTTGTCTGACCGTCTTCAGCGGAGATCAGAGAGCCGTTACGACGTCCTTCGATCGTGCCGACATACGGCAGATAACCATGGAACAGACGGTTCATGAGGCCCGTGCCGCGCGTGTCGGTCAGGAACTCACCGTGATAGCCGATCAGGCCACGGGACGGGATCAGGAACGTCAGACGAACCTTGCCACCACCGGACGGACGCATGTCCTGCATCACACCCTTACGCAGGGACATCTTCTCGACGACAACACCGGAATACGGCTCGTCAACGTCGACCAGAACTTCTTCGAACGGCTCTTCACGATCGCCGGTCTCTTCGTTTTCACGGAAGAGAACGCGCGGACGACCGATCGTCAGCTCAAAGCCTTCACGACGCATCTGCTCAATCAGAACGCCAAGCTGAAGTTCACCACGACCGGCAACTTCAAAAGCTTCGCTTTCCGGGCTTTCCGTAACCTTAATGGCCACGTTGCCTTCGGTTTCCTTGAAGAGACGGTCACGGATCTGACGGGACGTAACCTTCTTGCCTTCACGGCCACCCAGCGGACCATCGTTGATACGGAAGGTCATGGACAGGGTCGGCGGATCAACCGGGCGGGACGGCAGCGGCTCGCTGATGGACGGGTCAGCAATCGTGTCCGGAATCGTTGCTTCGGACAGACCAGCAACGGCCACGATGTCACCAGCTTCGGCTTCATCAACCGGCACGCGGTCCAGACCACGGAAAGACAGCAGCTTGGTCAGACGGCCGGTTTCGACAACCGTTCCGTCCGGACGCAGCACGCGAACCGGCATGTTCACCTTCGCACGGCCCTGATCGATACGACCCGTCAGGATACGGCCAAGGAAGTTGTCGCTCTCAAGGATGGTTGCAACCATGCCGAAAGGCGCATCCTTGTCGACGTTTGGCGTCGGGACGTGGCGCAGAACCAGATCGAACAGCGGGGACAGGTCCTTCTTCGGTCCGTCCAGCTCAAGATCAGCCCAGCCCTGACGGCCGGAAGCGTACAGCATCGGGAAGTCGAGCTGATGCTCGTCTGCACCCAGGGATGCGAACAGATCAAAGATTTCTTCGTGCACTTCGTCCGGACGCGCGTCGCTACGGTCGATCTTGTTCACGACCACGATCGGGCGGATGCCACGGGCCAGAGCCTTGCCCAGAACGAACTTCGTCTGCGGCAGAGCACCTTCAGCGGCGTCAACGAGGATGATCGCGCCATCCACCATGCTCAGGATACGCTCGACTTCGCCACCGAAGTCAGCATGGCCCGGCGTATCAATGATGTTGATACGCGAGTCTTTCCAGACAACGGATGTGCACTTGGCAAGAATGGTAATGCCACGCTCGCGTTCGAGATCATTGCTGTCCATCGCGCGATCAGCAACGTGCTGGTTCTCGCGGAAAGAGCCGGACTGCTTGAGGAGCGCGTCAACCAGCGTGGTTTTGCCATGATCGACGTGCGCGATGATGGCGATGTTACGGATTTCCATGTGGTCTTCCAGACGGTGCATCGAAGATAAGAATTTGCGCCGTCTTCTGCACCGAATCCCGCGAATATGCAAACTCTGTCGCAGTCTTTTCGTAAAGGGGCCGGGTTGAGTGAGGCGCAAAGCTGGTCCACATCTTCGGAAAACACAGTCTTTCCGCGAGAAGAATCCACCATGTCCGACCATCATCCAACGGGGCCTTCCGCCCCGGGAACTGACGCCCTGAGCCAGCTTGGCCGTAACACGCCCGCCGCAAACAGCCCGGAAGAGGCCGTTCTGGAGCGTGTGCCCTCCCCTCATCAGGGTCGCAAATACGTTGTGCGCTTCACGGCACCGGAGTTCACATCTCTTTGCCCCGTGACCGGCCAGCCGGACTTCGCGCACATCGTCATCGATTACATCCCGAGCAAATGGATCGTGGAGAGCAAGTCTCTCAAGCTGTACCTGACCAGCTTCCGCAATCACGGCGCTTTCCACGAGGATTGCTCCGTTGCGATTGCCGAACGCCTTGTCGAACTGCTCGATCCGGAATGGCTGCGCATCGGAGCCTACTGGTACCCCCGCGGCGGCATTCCAATCGATGTCTTCTGGCAGACAGGTGAGCCACCAGCAGGCGTCTGGATTCCCTCACAGGACGTTCCCGGCTATCGGGGCCGTGGCTGAGACATGACTGAAGCGGCTGCCATTGCCCGTGCCCGCGGGCCTGTCACCCAGGCACGGCTGGCGGTTGATTTCAGACGGATTGGCCTTGAACCCGGCATGACGGTTCTGGTTCATACAGCCATGAGCCGTATTGGCTGGATCTGTGGCGGGGCAAGAAGTGTTATCGAGGCTCTTCTTCAGGTTGTGGGGCCGGAAGGCACGATTGTCATGCCTGCGCAGTCTTCGGACCTGAGCGATCCCGCCGGATGGTGTGATCCACCCGTCCCACAGACCTGGTGGGACACCATTCGCGCCAGCATGCCTGCGTTCGATCCCCGTACAACCTCCACGCGGGGCGTTGGCACAGTTACCGAGGCCTTCCGCACGTGGCCCGGGACGCTCCGAAGCCTGCATCCGCAGGTGTCCTTTACAGCCCGGGGTCCACGCGCTGCAGACATCCTCTCCAGCCAGCCTCTTGAGGACCCGTTTGGCGTTGTTTCGCCTCTCGCGGCTCTGAACCAGTGCGGCGCTTACGTGCTGATGATCGGCACCGGCTGGGAAACCTGTACGGCGCTTCATCTGGCGGAACGCCTCTCAGATCCGCATGGCCCCACGTTTGAAGACGGAACTGCTCTGCTGGTGGATGGGGAACGTCGTTGGGTCCGGTTCCGAATGCCGCAAACGAATGTGGAGCGCTTTCCGGCCATCGGGGCAAAGCTGGATGGACAGGCCATGCTGCAACATGGCCATGTCGGGGCGGCCCCCTCGCGGCTGTTTCCAGTTGCGCAGGCCGTTGATACGGCCGTGGAAATGTGGAGCTTACCGTCCCCCTTATGATGTAACCGGAATGCGCATTTCAGTCCCCCTGTGCGGGCTCTTTCTGAGGGCCAGAACAATGAGAACCACTCCATAAACAAGCGCCACACCATCCACACTCACAGCCAAGGACGTGGCCGTTCCCGACGTCAGAGATCGTGTCATGTCTGTCAGGGGGATCAGAAGGGTCAGCACGCCAGCCACACTCAGAAGGGGGCGAAGACTTCTCGTTCCGCCCCAACACGCAGCGACAGTGAGGCAGATGAAAAAGACCGCGTAAAACAGGGCCTCAGCTGCCTGGTAGTGGCCGCCTTCTGGCAAGAAAGGCGCGGCAGCAAGAACTGCGGATACACCGCTGATGCAGCCAATCATGCAGCCTGTTGTCAAAGCCGAAAGGCAGCGCGTTCCAAAGCTGTCTTCCGCCAGACCAGCCGAGCGGTCACGGCGTCTGCGTGATGAGATCCAGAGCTGATTGCCTGAGTAAAACAGGAATGCTCCCCCAAACCCCAAAACGGCATAGCCCCACCGGATCAGCCACCCTCCGTAAGTCCCGAAATGCAGAGCGTAGATCAACGTGAGGGCCTGGAATGCCGGCTTCTGATGGTTAGGCAGAAAATCAGTTGAGATCAGGCGCCCTGTGTAAGGATTGACCTCGCCATACCCCCCATCCGGCCGACGGCTGATCTGTGCCGCATCCTGTACCGTCACGTGCAAAGACAGCTTCCCGCCCCGGCTGGAATAGGCCAGCGTGTCCGGCTCAAGCCCCGGAACCTGCTTTCGAAAGGCATCGACAATCGCCAGTGGCTCAAGAAGTGCCTGAGGCCGGTCACCTTGGTGCGAGTGATTTTTCTGAGGCAGATGCGTAGACACTGCTGGCAGAAACAGGGTTTTCTCCAACGCCATGATGGGCTGATGAAATGCAAACCCAGCAGCCGTTGCAGCCATCACGATGTGAAACGGCAGCGAGCAAACACCCAGCAATGTATGAAAATCGAGCCACATGCGGCGCAGATTTTCGGTCAGTCTGACGGCAAAGAGATTACGGACCAGAGAGGGCAGAAGAACAATCGTGCCCGACACAAGCGCCACAGCATACAAGAGCGCCACACTCCCCATGATGAGGCGCCCATATTCCCGGTTCAGGGGAAGGCCTATTCTTTGATGCAGGATGTTGAGGAAATACCCGACCTGCGAGGGCGTTCTCGTCTGGGTAACGAGTGTGCCATCTGCGGCCAGACCTGCATAAACTGTCCGTGCAGGCCCATGGTCCCTGTCTGATGAGACAACCCACATGAGGCTCGATGGACTGGTCTCATCCGGATGCAAAACCACAGTATGGTTGGCAATCATGGACGGATCTGCCGTCTCGGCCTTCTGCACCAGTTCGGATAGGCGATCTGCCGAAACCGGTGCTGGCAACGCAGCTGTGCGAGAGGCCCAGTTCCCCAGTGGCAATTCAAACATCGTCATGCCGCCTGCGTAAAAGGCGATGAACAGGAACAGTCCCGCCATAATGCCGACCCAGCTATGAACGTTCCGGTAAAGCCGGACGACATCCCCGCGAATCTTCATGCCATGACACCATGCAGAAGGAAAAACAGGACCCACACCCCGGCATTTGCAACAGCCAGTGCCAGCCATGCCTGACGGGGCGAGCGGAACAGAAAAGAAAATGCCACCACGAGCCCCCAGACAGGCCCGGGAAACCAGCGCAGGATTTGAGACGTAGCTGTCTTGAGTTGGGCATCGGCGTGAAACAGTAACCCAAGGACGCCCATCAAACCGATCGCCAACGTCGCGCCAAGGATCAGGCCAGCCAGCACCTTTCCGATCCACCCGGTTCCATCCAGGGGCTTGGCCTGTGTCGAACTACTCACGATGATCGCCCCTGAGGTCTGAAAAGCGCCAGGGCCAGAGGCAGCAGACTACACGACAGCATCAGCACGGTTCCAACCACCAGCAGCGCTGTGAGGAGATGTATCCTCAGGGCCATTACCTCTACCGCAGCCAACAGACTGAGCAGCCCCGGCACTACGCCTGCACGCAATGAGAGAGAGCGACGTATCAAACACTGAGACGGCGCCGACAAGTAAAACAGTTCTGCTGCGAGAACGGTCAGGACTACAGAAAGGAGTTCGAGCACCACGAGCCATTTACCAACGATAAGACAAAGTAACGAATACCGCTCGCCCAGGCGCCCAGGCACAAGCAACCGAACGCGTACACATTGCTACGTAATGGCGGTTTGCAATGTTGGTCCCATTGAACTGCATTCCAAAACGCCGGTAATCCAGATGAGCCTGCAAATCCCAGACAAGCTGGCTTGGAACCGTGAATGTTTCCGGCAATGCTCCTGCCGTATTACCCGTATAGCGTACACCTGCACCTAGTCCCGTAACCCAGTTTTTCGTCAGCCGAAAATCCCGCTTCAGGAACAGGGATGCCATATGCGACGGGACCGCAACCGGGCGCTGGTTTTTCTGGGCCGCAACGGTTGTCTTTGTAATCCGGGGATCCTGATAGGTGAAAGAAGCCAACATATCGATCCTGTATGGAAGACGTCCGACGCCTTCCGCCTCAAACCCACGCGTTCTCTGTTCGCCCGTCTGGATGTCATAGGTCGAATCAGCAGGGTCAGTTGTCAGAACATTGGTTTCGACCAGATTGAAGAAATCAGCCGTCAGCATGAAGTCTTCGCCCCAAGGCGTTCCGTGCGGCGGCTTATATTTCAGGCCAGCTTCGATCTGCTTTCCGCGCGTTGGCAGGAAAGGCGTATTCTCACGCGTCGTTCCGACCTGGGGCTGAAAAGATGTTGCATAGGAAACATAAGGCGCCAGGCCGATAGAGGACTTGTAGAGCAGCCCGACACGCCCCGTGAAAGCGTTGTTCTGTTGAGGGGTCTGTGTCCCCGTACGATTATCGACAGTGAGACTTTCCGTAAAATCCTCTCGTCCCGAGAGCGTCAGATAGAAATGATGCCACTCCGCCTGTTCCTGCGCGTAAATCCCAGTCTGCGTCTCGGTCTCGTTCGTATTGGTCGTAGTGCCATAGGTTGGCCAACTGATCGTGCGATAGACGGGGTGGTACAGATCCAGGGACGGAGCCGTTCTCTGTCCGCGGCGGCTGGCCAGAAAATCACTTCGGAAATCCACACCAGCCAGTAGCTCATGATGCACCGGACCCGTCTTGAGCTTCAGGTTGGAGCGCGTATCCAGCGTCACATTGTTGTAATTGGCGGACTGTAGCAACGCCCGTCGCGTCAGTGTGCGTTGATCGGAAGACAGGGCAACAGCCGTCACGAACCGATAGTCCAGATCCAGATGCGCGTATCGCATATTCTGGCTGATGGTCCAGTTCGGGGTCAGGCGCCGCGTGAAGCTGTAACCAATGGCGACCTGACGCTTCGAATACACATCATAATCAGCATCGCTACTCAGGAAATTACGCGCGATGTACCCGTAAGGACTGGCAAAAAGCGTTCCGACAGACGGGAGAAACTGAGCTGTTGACCCTGCATCTAGCTGTTCATAGCTCGCAAGAATCGTGAAATCTGTCTTGCTATCCGGGCGCCATCGCAGGGACGGCGCCACATAGACTTCGTTATTCTTGATATTCTTCGCGTAGGTGTCGGACTTACGCAAAAGACCATTGAAACGCCATAGAAGCGTCTTGCCGGAATCAATGGCTCCCCCGACATCCGCAGCGCCCTGAACGCGGCTGTAAGATCCAGCCTGAAACGCAACCTCGTTCTGTTGATTTTCACGGGGTCGTTTACTGACCGCATTGATGATGCCACCAAGCTGCCCGGAGCCATACAAGGCCGATGAAGCCCCACGCAGCACGTCCATTTCTTCAAGTCCCCACGGCTCTACGCTGAAGGACTGCGAGGACGCGGCATCGGGCGTACGTGTTCCATCAAGATAGATATCCGGGGAAAAACCCCGGATTGTCCCGAAATATCCGCGTGGGTCATCCTTGGAACCATAGTCAGAAACACCCGCAGCGTAGCGAACTGCCTCGGACACACTGCGTGAGTTCAGCATCGCCATGCGCGCCTGGGTAATGACCGTCAGGTTCTGAGGAACATCTTCAAGCGGCGTAGACGTTTTGGTTGCGGCATTTCCGCCAGCCGCAAGCAACCCGACATGGCTGCCCTTCACTTTCAGGTGCTCTTCCCGGGCGTGCTCAGCCGATTGTCCCTGCCGAACAGGCTCAGGCTGATGATGCTTTGAACGTTCCTTCTCCGGCTCCTGCGCGAACACCAGACCCGAAGGCAGCCCCAGCAACACTGTTGCACAGGGAATAAGACACGACCGTACCCGCATCGCAAAATCTCCGAAAAGCGAGCGGGGAGATAACACTAATGATAATTATTCTCAACAACTGAAAGCTGGAAATTCCGAAAAGCCTTCGAAATTTCCATCACTTTTTCAAATCATTACCTACGGTCGCACGCCTGTAACCAAACAAGCGTGCTCTTACGCCTCAATTCCCAACTGTCCCTGGAAGTAAAGCAACGGGGCTTCATCACGAACGGTGATGGACGTGGGCCTTGCCATGAACAGCGCGTGCGTACCGCCCTGAAACGTCTCCACCAATTCGCAGTGCATCTGCACCAGTGCGCCATCAATAAACGCCGTACCGTCTTCCGCTCGCACCACGACGTCTGATCCGAACTTATCTGCCGTGCGGCTGGCAAACAGCATGGCCACATCCTTGTGGCTGTTGTTCAGGATGCTCAGACCAAAACGCCCGGCTTCAGCAATGGCCTTGTAGGTCGAACTGCCACGATGCAGGCAGATCAGAAGCAGGAGCGGATCAAGGGAAACAGATGTCAGGGCGCTGATGGTCGCGCCCTGCTCACCTTCGGTGCCCTTGGCGGTCACAACTGCGACACCCGTTGCGAAATGGGACATCGCCCGGCGAAAGTCCTGCTCATTCAGTGTCGTCATGACCACTCTCCTGCCATCGTCGGAATTTTTGGTTCCGGCACCATTACAGGAGAACCTCGACTGTCACCAGAAGCGGCCCTTTCGCAAGACGATCTCTTTTTCAGAAGCGGGCAGTCATGGGGTGGGCGCCCATGCGGCCATCTTCACGATCAAGTTTTGCGATCGCCGCCATATCGTTCTCTGTCAGGGTAAAATCGAAGACATCCAGATTCTCCGCCAATCTCTTCAGGTTCGCCGATTTCGGTATCACGATAAGACCGCTCTGCAGATGCCAACGAATGATGACCTGAGCGGGCGTCCGCCCTACACTTCGAGCAATTTCCCCGATCGTGGCATTATCCAGCACCTGCCCTTTCCCAAGCGGACGCCATGATTCCGTGCGGATGTTGTGTTGCTCGTTAAAGGCCCGCAGCGCCTTCTGCTGGAAAAATGGATGAAGTTCGATCTGGTTGACAGCCGGCACAACGCCGGTTGCATCCATGATACGCGACAAATGTTCTGGCTCGAAATTGGACACGCCAATGGACTTGACCCGCCCCTCCTTTTGCAGCGTCACAAGGGCCTTCCATGTTTCCACGTACTGACCCTGTTCCGGCATTGGCCAGTGAATAAGATACATGTCCAGAACCGGACGACGCAGCAGACGGCAACTTTCCTCATAAGCACGCAGCGTATTGTCGTAGCCCTGCTCGTCATTCCAGACTTTCGTTGTCACGAACACATCGGGATAGTCCGCCAGACCTTCACCGACGCCATCTTCGTTCCGATAGAGGCGTGCCGTATCGACGGAGTGATATCCGAGCTTCACAGCCTCCCGTACAACCGTTGCTGTCTCTTCAGGAGGCGTCTTCCACACACCCAGCCCAAGCTGCGGAATAACGCGGCCATCGTTCAGCGTAATTCTTGTCTGGTTATCCAGATATGGCACCTCATCGTTCATCAGAAATTCCTTTTCAAATCTTGTTCTTACAGACCAAACGCCTGATCGGCCGCCTGAGTTCAGGCTGGCGCCACGAGCTGTGAAAGCTTGCGCGCCAGAGCTTCTGTGCTGAAAGGTTTCACCAGCAGAGCACATCCAGGTTCAAGCAGGCCTTCGTCCAAAATATTCTGCTCCGCATAGCCGGTAATGAACAGAATTTTCAGATCGGGAAATCTGTCTCGCATCCGCGCAGCAAGCTGCCGCCCGTTCATTCCCCCTGGCATACCGATATCCGTGATCATCACGCTGGGCTGAACGCCATTCGAAAAACGATCTGACAGTTCCAGAGCTGAAATGCCGTCTTCTGCTGTCAAAACCCGCGCACCCAGATCTCCAACGACATCACTGACAATAAGGCGGACCGCTTCCTCGTCATCCACAACCAGAACCAGCTTCCCAGACAGCCGAACAGACGCCGTTTTTGTCAGCAAATCACCTTTCGAAACATCTGCTACCAACAGGTCGGCTGGGCCGTCATAACGGGGCAGCCACAGACTGACTGATGTTCCTTCTCCGGGCCGGGACCTGATCTGCGCCTGCCCACCAGACTGACGGGCGAAACCATAGATCATGCTCAACCCCAGACCTGTCCCCCTCCCCAGAGGCTTAGTCGTGAAAAACGGATCAAACGCGCGCTGAAGCGTCTCTTCCGCCATGCCGCAGCCGTTATCCTCAACCTTCAAAAGCACGTAGTCACCAACAGACACACCCGCTTCATGACTGGCCACAGGGCCCAGAGAGGTATTGGCGCTCACAATCTGAATGGTTCCGCCGCTCTGCTGCATGGCATCCCGTGCGTTGATACAGAGATTGAGCACTGCGTTCTCAAGCTGGTTGGCATCCACCCGTGTCGTCCAGATACCCTGTTGCAGATCAAACTGGATCGACACCAACGGGCCGACACTCCCGCGCAAGAGCGTCTCCAGACCACACACCAGACCATTCACATCCGTAGGAACCGGATCTAGCGGCTGACGACGCGAGAACGCCAGCAAACGGTGTGTCAGGGATGCTGCACGCCGCACCGCGTCCTGTGACGCCGTGATATAACGGTCAAGACCAACAGTGCGTCCCTGCACCAGCCGGGTTTCAAGGAGTTCGAGACTTCCACCTATTCCGGCGAGAAGGTTGTTGAAGTCATGGGCAAGCCCACCCGTGAGCTGGCCCACGGCTTCCATCTTCTGGGACTGTCGTAACTGCTCTTCCAGATCATTGCGTTCAGTAATGTCGCGGCCAACACCGTAAATGGTGTCACCTTCATTATTGAAATTCCAGTTATACAGCCGCCATGTGCCGTTCCGGTGCTTCATCCGCACATCCAGTGCGACATCGGACCCAGGCGTACTGAGTCGAACCCGGTCAAACGCTTCACAGACCGCAGCCTGATCATCCGGATGACACAGGGCTTCAATCCTCAGCCCGATCAGTCCTTCCTGCGTATAGCCCAGCGCTCGCAACCAGGAGGGACTAACAGCCATGTAGTGACCACTTCGGCTGATGATAACGAACAGGTCCTTGGCGATGGTCCAGAGGCGGTCACGTTCCCGCGTTCGCTGGCGGATCCGCTCCTCCAGCATCACGTTCATCTCACGCAGTTCCTGCTGGGTCTTGGCCTGGCGCATGGCGGCATGGGTGCGGTCCGCCACAGCACGTGTGAAAACGATTTCTTCTTCCGTCCAGACATGCGGAACCGTGGAGTACACACACATCACGCCAACCAGCCTGCCAAACTTGAACAGGGGGACATGAAGAAGAGCGCAAATATTGAGATTTTTGAAGCGTTCGACATGCTTGAGGGTCAAGGCATCCAGACGCACATCCGAAATCGCGACAGTCCGCCCACGCGCCAGAAGCGGTCCGTAATCGCCATAATCGCGGAAGGCATGAAATCCACGAATGGATGTCTGATGCTGAACCTTGCTTCCTGATCCGAGCGTGACCGTGCGCATGGCGCCGATCAGAATACCTGTTCCCGCTTCGTCGACTGTCCCGTAAGCAGCACAGTTTGCGGAGAGCTCGCGACACAGGATCTGGGCGGCCACTCCTTCCATCTCATCAGCATTTTCTAGAGCGCGCAGCCGATCCCCAAGCTCCACCAAGGCTGCCTGACGCAGAGACTGTCTCTTGCTGTGATCAATATCGAGCACAATACCAGGAAAACGCAGCGGGCGTCTGTCTTCGGTCAGATCGCAGCGACCATTCCCTTCAAACCACCGCGTCCCCATCGGTGTGCGGACACGGAATTCGAAATCACATTGTCCGCCCGTATGCAGGGCATTCGTAATAGCGGCTGCAACACGCCCCTGATCTTCAGGCTCAATGGCGGCATAGAACGCAGTAGCTGGAACACCCTGCTCCAGTGCCTTTGCGTCGAGGCCCAGCGTTTCAGCCAGGCGGGCATCCCCGATCACGAGAGAGGAATTGTCATCCCACATCCATGTTCCGGCGATAGCACCTGCGTCCAGTGCAAGCTGAAGCCGAAGACTGGATTGATTGACTTCCGTCAGATCACGTCCGGTCGCCAGAAGACGCTGAACGTCTCCGTCTTCTCCGAAGATCGGCGTAACGGCGACATCCCAGAAGCGACGGTTTCCCCGCATGGTACTGGCATAGCCCTGAAAACGCCCGGCCTCTCCACTCAAGGCCGTCTTAACTGCTTGCATGGCCATGATACGAGCCTGACCTCGCCACAGATCAACCCAGGGAACACCGTGCAGGATAATCGGGCTGTCGAGCTCCATGGCCTCGATACCACCTGCGTTGATGAACCGGATGCACCCGTCCAGATCGAGGATATGAATGCAGTCCGGAGAGCTGGACAGAAGAAGATGGGTAAAGGCTTCACTGGACCTGAGCGCTTCAGCCACCATGGAAGCATTTGAAACATCCATGATCACACCGACGGAATACAGATCCTCGCGGTCGGGCTGATCATCATCCCGCCAACCTCGAATGAGCAGATGCCGCACCATTGTCGGCCCCTGCGCATGCGAAACCATAAGGCGGACACGGTATTCGAAGCTGCCCTCTTCCCTGAGTTCGTCTTCTGCAACGCTCTCATAAGCAGCGCGATCGTCCGGATGAAGGCAAGCATATGCGTCCTCCATCGGAAGCCCTTGCATCAAACGTTCTGGAGGAAGCCCCCAGATCTGCGCAAAACGTTCATCCCCAAACAGAATACGGCGCGTCAGGTTGCAACGGAAAAAACCCATTTCTGCGGCTTCAGCCATACGCTTGATACGGCGGTCCAGCCGATGAAGCTGACTGGCCAATCCAGAACCGTCTGCCATCGAAAATGATTGGGCAATATGGCGCGCACACAGTGCCTGAACATTCTCCAGCCCCGGCGTTTTACATCTGACACACAGCCAGACCTCAGGAGCGTTTTCATAAACCGGGAGGCAGCAAACACCCTCAGGATTTCCGCTTTCAAGCTCGGCGAGAAAACTGCTGTCTCCGCCAGAAGCTATCACCCATTCCCGATGACGATCCCGCAGGACCAGTGCAGCAGCCCCACCACCCAGACTGGCTGCCAGGGCCAGCAGAGGCTCCGAGAAGTCTTCAAGAGCTGTTCTGATCTGATGCACGATCGAAGGAAGAGCATTGCCACTGGCTTGCGCTACTTCTGAACCGGCCGTCATGCTGTCTCTCCCGGTCAAGCCGCTTTTCCGGGATGGACGAGGGCCGACCTCACACTAACAGATCTGCACAGGAACGCAGCCTCCTGCCTGTGTCCTTTTCCATAAAACCTTTGCGACCATCAAGACCGTACTGCGTTTCCTTCGCCATGTGCCATCTGCTGAAGAAGGAAACCCGCCATGCTTGGAATTGATCTGAGTGGTCGTACAGCCCTTGTTACAGGGTCCACTGGCGGGATCGGCCTCGCCATAGCACGCCGTCTTGCAGAAGCTGGCGCAACCGTCATCATCAACGGTCGCAAACAGGAAAGCGTCGACAAAGCGCTAGACGTTCTCCGGGAACGTATTCCTGGTGGTACCTTTCGCAGTGTGGTTGCGGATGTTGGAACGGCCGAAGGATGCGACACGCTTATAAATACTGAAAGCGCCGTTGATATCCTGATCAACAATGCCGGAATTTTTGGCCCCAATGACTTCTTCAAAACCACGGATGAAAGCTGGCAGAAGCTGTTCGAGGTTAATCTCTTTTCCGGTGTCAGGCTGACCCGCGCCTATATGCCCGGCATGAAAGAACGTAACTGGGGCCGTGTCCTTTTCATTGCATCGGAATCCGCCATCAACATCCCGGTTGAAATGATCGACTACGGTGTCAGCAAAACGGCCATGCTGGGCCTTGCCCGCGGTCTGGCCAAGGATATGGCGGGGACGAATGTCACGGTAAACTCCATCCTGCCAGGCCCGACCCTTTCCGAGGGTGTAGAAGACATGCTCAAGGCCCAGAACCCTGACAGCACTCAGCCTGTGGAAGAGCTTGCGGCGGATTTCGTCCGGAAGCACCGCCCAAGCAACATCCTTCAGCGCATGGCAACAGTGGACGAAGTCGCGAATATCGTTGTTTACACAGCATCGCCCCTCGCCTCTGCCACGACGGGCGCAGCTTTGCGGGTTGATGGTGGAACCGTCGATACGATCTAAAGACCCGAGTTGAGAATATAAAAAAAAGCCCCGGCGCCTTTCGACGTCGGGGCTTTTTTATGGGCCGTTAAAGGCTCAGCCGCGACGTGCAGCAGCCAGCTTCTGATCTGTGCGATACTGGCTCAACGCATACACGGACCAGATTGCAGCCGGAATCCAGCCGATGACAGTGACCTGAAGGAACAGGCAGATAATGCCTGCAAACGGGCGACCAATGGTGAAGAACTGAAGCCACGGCAGAAGCAGGGCAAGAATGAGACGCATAAGATAGTCCTTTCCTAAAACAGGGTCCGTCATTCTTCGTCAGGTCTGACATGGATGCAATGTTTCATCCGCCATGTCAGACCTCAGGCACACTCGCCAGCTTCACGACAAATCAGTTCCAGCAGCAGCAGAGACCGGCCAGTGACGGTGTATTCATGCTTCTGGTCAAAGACTTCTTTCTCAATCTCGCTACCAGCGTCTGGCTGGTTTGTGTCCAGCAGAAGCTTCCACCGGCCTTCTCCTGTCTCTGGCAGTATGAATGGAACGGCATCTTTCCATCCATTGAACACAAGCAGCACAGTCGCATCTGACCCGCGTCGCATGATGCCACTCCGTTGGCTGCGACCGTCGATCATCAGACCAAAACACTGATCGTGCCCCCAGTCTTCCGGCATCATCTGATTGCCATTAGCTGTCAGCCAGGTGAGTTCCTGAACATCCAGCTCTTTATTGTAAGCCTCCGTCAGAAAGCGCCCGCGCCGAAGAATGGGATACCGGCGCCTCAATCCCGTTAAGCGGCGAACGAAACTCTGAAGTTGGACGCCTTCTTTGCCGATCTCCCAGTTCAGCCATGAAATCTCACTGTCCTGACAATAGGCATTGTTGTTCCCCTGCTGCGTACGGCCAAATTCGTCACCAGCCAGAAGCATCGGCGTTCCCTGTGACAGAAGCAGTGTGGACAGCATGTTCCTGCATTGGCGCCAGCGGATGGCGTTAATATCCGGGTCTTCTGTCGGTCCTTCCACGCCATAATTGAAGGATCGGTTATCGGGGGAGCCATCCTTGCCCTCTTCCCCGTTCGCATCGTTATGGCGCTCGTTGTAAGAAACGCAGTCCATGAGCGTGAACCCGTCATGAGCCGTGACAAAATTCACACTGGCCCATGTCTGCCGACCACTGTGGTTGAAACGGTCCGGGCTCGCCAGAAGCCTGGGCGCCAGCGCGCCTGACTTGGCTTCGCCACGCCAGAAATCACGAGCGGTATCCCGGAACGTGTCATTCCACTCCGCCCAGCCCGGCGGAAAATTCCCAACCTGATAACCACCCGGACCAACGTCCCAAGGTTCGGCAATCAGTTTCACATGCGACAGCACCGGATCCTGACGGCAGACACGCAGAAACGTTGCATCATTGTGGAAACCATCTTCCTCACGCGCAAGAATTGTTCCGAGATCGAACCGGAAACCATCAACGCCCATTTCCTTGACCCAGTATCTCAAACTGTCCGCAACAAAGCGGATGCAGTTCAGATGCGTCAGGCTGAATGTGTTCCCGGTCCCTGTTTCATTTATGTAATGTCTTTTGCTATCTGGCATGAGCCGGTAATAGGAAACATTATCCAAGCCCCGGAATGACAGCGTCGGGCCAAGTTCATTGCCCTCCGCTGTATGATTATAAACAACGTCGAGAATAACTTCGAGGCCCGCCTCATGACAGGCACGCACCAAAGCCCGGAATTCCTGAGCCGCATTATCAGGCTCTGCAGCGTAATGGCTTTCGGGGGCAAAAAAGCCGATCGTATTATAGCCCCAGTAATTCCTAAGACCTTTATCTGCCAGAAATTTGCTACTGACAAAGCTCTGAACAGGCAGGAATTCCACCGCCGTCACACCCATATCCCGAATACTTTTCAAAAGTTTCGGGTCTGACAGTCCGGCATAGGTTCCACGCAGTTTCTCAGGCACTGCACCATTCAGCCGCGTATATCCTTTCACATGCATTTCGTAGATGACCGTATCCGTCCAGGGTGTGTCAGGATGGTCAAAATGCTGAGGTGTCGGATCTATGATGATCGCTTTTGGTACGAATGATGCACTGTCTGCCGTACTGTAACTCAGGTCCTTGTCAGGATGGTCCAGCTCATATCCAAACAGGGAAGGATCCCATGTCAGATCGCCATGAAATGCCCTGGCGTACGGATCCATCAGCAATTTGTTGGGATTGAACCGATGTCCTTCATCCGGCTCATAAGGCCCATGAACACGGTAACCATATAACTGCCCCGGCTTCAGATCCGGGATCCATCCATGAAAAACATGATCGGTATATTCGGGCAGACGGATCCGGTCTGTTTCACGTGTTCCGTCTTCATCAAAAAGGCAGACTTCAACAGCTTTGGCGTGGGCAGAAAAAACGGCGAAATTGACCCCGGAATCGTCATACGTAGCTCCGAGATTATTGGGGTTTCCTTCCTGTAATCCCTTCTGACGCGAACTGCTCATCTTGATTGTTCCAGCAAAAACGCAAGCCAGCTTTCCTGCCCCGTGGCAGAGCCGTGCAGCTTTCAAGGCGGTAACGCTGGAGCGGGGCCTGACATGGCTGTAAATTATTTGTGAAGGCGGTTCCAACACCATCCATCAGACGTTGTGCCCTCGACAAAGCCAAAAAATATCCAACTCCGCATGATAGCGAGAAGGGTGTGTGTGTGATGACAACGAATACGCCCGTATCAGCCCTCAGAGAACTGCAACTCCTGTCTGTGGCTGCGGAGATCTATCCGCTGATCAAGACCGGAGGGCTGGGAGATGTTGTTGGCTCACTGCCGGCCGCACTTGAACCTCATAGAATCTGCACGCGCACCCTCGTTCCCGGCTACCCAGCCGTTCTGCACGCACTCTGCAATCGCAAAGAAACGATCCGGATTGATAATGTTCTTGGATATACCGTCACGATCTGGGAAGGCCGGACCGATGGAAACACGCTCTATGTCGTAGACGTCCCAGAACTCTATAACCGCCCCGGCAATCCATATCTTGCTCCAGATGGCCAGCCCTGGAGCGATAATGGCATCCGTTACGCAGTCCTCTGCCGAGCGGCTGCCCTGATTGCCTCCGGAACACTCCCGAACTGGAAGCCCGACGCAGTTCTGAGCCACGACTGGCACGCTGGGCTGGTCGCCGCCTATCTGCGCTATATGGACGGCCCGACACCGCCGGTCGCCCATGTCGTGCATAACCTTGCGTTTCAAGGGCTCTTTCCCCGCGAAATGCTGCATACATTCGGTTTGCCAGACTGGTCTTTTACCTTCGACCAACTGGAATATTACGGCCAGATCAGCTTCATGAAGGCTGCGCTCCAGCTTTCAGATCGGCTGATCAGTGTGTCACCAACCTATGCAGAAGAAATTCAGACTCCTGAGGAAGGAATGGGGCTGGATACCGTCCTGCGGGCACGTTCCAACGCCCTGACCGGCATTCTGAATGGCGTGGATCTTCGGGAATGGAACCCCATGACCGATCCCTCCGTCTTCTTTCCTTATGCGGTTGGAGACATCATCGCGCGCCGTGCGAACAAGCGTGTCTTTCAGGCTGAATTTGGCCTTCCCCAGAAATCGGATGCTTTGCTTCTCGGGATGGTCAGTCGTCTGACAACACAGAAAGGGGCTGACCTTCTCGCAAAGCTGGCCCCTCGCCTTTTTCAGGAGAATATCCAACTCGCTGTTGTCGGTGTGGGTGATGAAGGCATCATGCAGGAGTTTGCGGCCCTACGAAGCCGGTATCCGCAAAATTTCGTCTGCCATCTGCGGTACAGCGAAACACTCGGCCACAGACTACACTCTGCGGTCGATGCATCCTTAATCCCCTCGCGCTTTGAACCCTGCGGCCTGACGCAGTTTCATGCGCTGCGATACGGATCAATCCCAATTGCAGCCCGTGTGGGCGGGCTGAGCGACACCATTATTGATGCCAATTCAGCCGCCGTGTCAGAGGGCGTTGCAAACGGAATCCTGTTTTCCCCCACAACGGAAGACATGCTGTATCTGGCAATCCGCCGTGCGCAGGCATTGTTTCGTCAAAAAGCAGTCTGGGCACGGATGCAGCGGAATGGGGCCCTGCACGATGTGTCGTGGAATGGCAAAGCCGCGCAATACGCCCGCCTGCTGCAGGATATGACCGGCCATGAAACAGTTATGACAGAGCCGGGCAGTGATATCGCCCCACGCCGGGCCGATCCGGCATCGGCACGTCCACGGCTGTCACGGCAGGTTGCACGGATGCCGCGCACCGCGGGCGACACAGCCACGTCTTCACTTGTTCCATTCACGTCCCGTACGGGCACCCGATCCTGAAGGTTTTCCGCATAATGGCTCGTCCGGTCGATCCCGTTCTTCAATCCATGACAGACGCACTTATGGCCGGGCAGTGCAGTGACCCGTTTGCTCTGCTCGGCCGCCACCGGGATCATCGCCAGGATATTGTGAGAGTCTTTTACCCCGATGCTGTGGAAGTCCATCTCATGGTGGAACAGGTATCAGGGCACGTCCTGGAAAAGACCATGCGTCGGATCGATGATCGCGGCCTGTATTCCGCCACGCTCCCCCGCTCCGCCCGCTATCACCTGCGCATCCGCTGGGCCGATGCCTGGCAGGACACCCATGACCCATACAGCTTCGGCCTTCTTCTGGGCGACATGGATTTGTATCTTTTTTCAGAAGGGAAGCATCAGCAGATCGACCAGATGATGGGCGCCATCCCCATGACCGTTGACGGTGTGAGCGGCGTCCGCTTCGCAGTGTGGGCGCCAAATGCCAAGCGTGTCTCAGTCGTGGGAGATTTCAATATCTGGGATGGCCGCCGACACTGCATGCGCCTGCGTCATGGCTCTGGCGTGTGGGAGTTGTTCATTCCCAGCGTACACGCTGGAGAGCGTTACAAATACGAAATAGTCTCTCAGGATGGACGCGTCCTTCCCGCCAAGGCTGACCCCTATGCAAAAGCGACGGAACTTCCGCCTGCCAATGCCTCTGTTATTGCAGCACCAGATGACTTCGTCTGGCACGACGCAGACTGGATGAGCACGCGCGCGGCCAGACATGCCAGTCAGGCTCCCATTTCAATTTACGAAATTCATGCCCCCTCATGGCGGCATCCCCAGCATGGCAATGACATCATGACATGGGAGGAACTTGGAGATGCGCTCATTCCGTATCTTCAGGATCTGGGATTCACTCATTTGGAGCTCCTCCCGATCGCGGAATATCCCTATTCCGGCTCATGGGGTTATCAGCCGCTCAGCCTGTATGCGCCTACAGTGCGCCATGGTTCACGTGCTCAATTTGCCAACTTCGTTAATCGTTGCCACCAGGCTGGTCTCGGCGTCATCATCGACTGGGTCCCGGCCCACTTCCCAGCGGATCAGCACGGGCTGAGTCAGTTCGATGGTACCCATCTGTACGAACATGCAGACCCGCAGGAAGGCTATCATCAGGACTGGCACACCCTGATTTATAATTACGGGCGCAACGAAGTCTGTGGTTTTTTGGCTGGCAGCGCCCTGCACTGGCTGGAACAGTTCCACGTCGACGGCCTACGCGTCGATGCTGTCGCGTCCATGCTGTATCGGGATTACAGCCGCAAAGAAGGCGAATGGCGCCCCAATATTCATGGAGGGCGCGAAAATCTGGAAGCGGTCAATTTCTTGCGCCATCTTTCAGAAACTCTGGAAGACCTCCACCCCGACACAATGCTGATCGCGGAAGAATCGACGTCCTGGCCAGGCGTGACAGCTCCCGCCAGAACAGGTGGCCTGGGCTTTACCTACAAATGGAATATGGGCTGGATGCATGACACGCTGCGCTACATGGAGCTTGATCCTCTCTGGCGCAGTTACCATGCGAACGACTTCACCTTCGGTATGGTCTATGCCTATTCGGAACGTTTCATCCTCCCCCTCTCCCATGATGAAGTTGTTCACGGCAAAGGATCTCTCCTGACCAAAATGCCGGGAGATGAGTGGCAGAAACATGCCAATCTGCGCGTTCTCTATGCCTTAATGTGGGCCTATCCGGGCCGAAAACTTCTCTTCATGGGCGGAGAGCTGGCTCAACCACACGAATGGAATCATGAAGGTGAGTTGGCATGGTATCGGCTGTGGGACGGGTATGGCCGCGGCATGCATGACACGGTTCGTTCCATCAACACGCTGTATCGCTCTCACCCTGCCCTTCATGCTTCCGATGATGAGCATGAAGGGTTTCAGTGGCTCGTTGCCGATGATATCGCCAACACCGTTTTTGCCTGGCTCCGACAGTCTCCAGATGCACGCCCTGTTCTTGTTGTGGGCAACATGACGCCTGTTCCGCGCATGAACTACCGCATCGGCGTTCCATGGCGCGGTGAATGGCGAGAGCTCCTCAATACAGACGCAGCCCATCTGGGTGGAAGTAATCTCGGCAATCATGGGCAGGTGTATGCCGAGGATATTCCCGCCCACGGCATGCCACACTCTGTCGAACTGATCCTCCCCCCCCTTGCCGTGCTTTATCTTTCTCCAGCTCCCTGAGACAAAGGACGCAGCGCATGTCTTCCTTCAGGTTTAAAAACCGCCTGGGTGCAGAACTCATCGCTCCCGATCGGACACGGTTCACGCTCTGGGCTCCCTCCTGTGAGAGAGTTTTCGTGGAGGTGGAGGACCTTCCGCCCATCGCCATGAGGCGACACGCAGATGGAACATTCGTCGCCGAAGCACCTTGCGGTGCCGGGGCACGATACCTCTATCGCGTCCGTGACAACGTCACGGTTCCTGACCCGGCCAGCCGCTTTCAGCCTGATGGCGTCCATGGGCGAAGCGAAATTCTTGACCCCGATTTTTATGATTGGAGAACGCCCGACTGGAAGGGGCGCCCGTGGGAAGAAACAATCATTTACGAGACGCATCTGGGTCTCGAAGGCAATTATGAAGGCATGAAAGCCCGCCTTCAGGAACTGGCGGATCTGGGCATCACAACGGTTCAGTTCATGCCGGTCAACAGTTTCAGTGGTCACTGGAACTGGGGATATGATGGCGTTCTGGTTTATGCCCCAACGCCAGCTTATGGACGGCCAGAAGCCCTGAAGGACCTGATCGACCATGCTCATTCACTGGGGCTGATGGTCTTTTTGGATGTTGTCTACAATCACTTCGGGCCAGATGGGAATTACCTGCTGGAATATGCCAAGGGCTTTTTCGACCCGCGCTACGACACGCCCTGGGGTGATGGTATCGACTTCCATAACCCGATCGTAGCGGATTTCTTTATCGACAATGCGCTTTACTGGCTGATGGAATATCGCTTCGACGGCCTCCGCATTGATGCAGCGTGGGCCATTACGGATCGTCAATGGTTTTACAAACTTCAAAGCCGCATTCACAAGACTGTCGAAAAGGACCGCCATGTTCATTTAATTCTTGAAAATGAGAACAATGACGCAGGCCTTCTTCGCGACGGCTATTCCGGACAGTGGAGCGAAGACTGGCACCACACATTGACCGTCATGCTCAGCGGAGAGGACAAGGGGTTTTTCCTGCCGTTTCATCACGAAACAACCGGCTTGCTTAAACGTGTCCTGACAGAGGGGCTTGCGTGGCAGGGCGAATATTTTCCGCCGCGTCGGAAACCGCGTGGCAGTCCGAGCAGCGATTTGCCCCCAACAAAATTCGTGACGTTTTTACAGAACCACGATCAGATCGGTAATCGCCCTCTGGGAGAAAGATTAATCACCCTTTCTGATCCGAACGCCTTTAAAGCCGCCTATGCGCTGCTTCTTCTTTGCCCAATGACGCCAATGCTGTTCTTTGGGGAAGAGTGGGGCTCAAAAACGCCGTTCTATTTCTTTTCAGATTTTCACGGCGCTATTGGCGAGAAGGTCCGTCGTGGGCGCGAAGAACAGTTTGCCGAATACTGCAACCTGACGGACCCGGACATTCTTGCGACACTGCCGAGCCCCACTGACCCAAAAACATTTCGAATTTCTCGCCCGGACCGAGCCGAACGGGACACACCGGAAGGTCAGGCATGGCTTGCCAGAACAAAAGAGCTTTTAGCCCTGCGCCATTCCAAAATTACGCCTCATCTGAAAGGAGCTTACAGCGCGGGAGCTGATATTCTAGGAGAAAAGGCTGTGGTTGCGTACTGGACTCTTGGAGACGGCAGCCTGTTGACCCTCGCCGTTAATCTGGGGCCAGACACGGTGTCAGTCCCCGAGCCAGAACACATCTTTTACGAAACCAGCCCTAAACGAGCATCCCAGACACTTCCGCCCGGAACGCTCGTTGCAGCACTTGGCCGCGCCTTTTAACAAAGGCGACCTACAAAATTACAGCGGACGGTCGCCTTGGCTGGACGCTGTTTTTTCGTTCAGCCAGCCGCCCTGAAATCCCGCGCGCTTCAAGCCGTCACGCAGATAAGGATTCTTTTTCATCGTGTTCCACACAAAGCCACTGCGCCAGTTTTCGAGCATCAGCAGAATAGGTCCCTGATCAATGCCAAGCTGCTGCCCGTCGACCCAGTAATCATTCTTGTCTTTGAATGAGGGGTTGAAGGAGTCCAGGAAGCCATACTGATTGTAAATCCGGCTTCCGTAGCGCTTTCGCATCTCTTCCAGTGCGGGAAGAGCAATTTCAGGCGCGAAGGCAATCGATCCGCCCGCGGCTGTTGGTGCAATGGTGCCATCGTCCAGAATGTAATCCCGGCCAGCACCACGTGCACTGTAAGCAAGGTAATGGCGATGCTTGCCGTCATAATCCTGCTGAATGTCTCCGGGGCCATCACAGGCGGTCAGCCCCCAGATATTTTCACCGTAGTCCTTCCAGTCTCCGGGATTCGCCTGTGCGTAAGCGCGCTGCGCGTACACGGCTTCACGCCCGTTCTGGAAATAGTCGTCATCATGCTTGCGATTGAAATCGTCCTGAATGCCACGGAAATCAATCCAGGATTCGCTGTACTGGTGCCCAAAGAGTGGTGCGAAATTCAGCAGCTTATGGCCCTGAAAATCTCCCCATTGCCCCTCGTAAGTAGCCGTCCAGGTCTTCCATGTTTCTGCCGGAAGGGGATGCGTTGGCGATGCAATGGCGAGAAGATAAATGATCAGGCCTTCATTATAGCCCTTCCAGTCCGTCGTGATGAACGTGTTGGGCGGCGACCACCCCATGCTCAGCCAAGGGCCATGCGCTTTCATCCACGTCCAGTCGATACGGCGGTACAGGCGATCGGCAATGTCGCGGATTTCTTTTTCCTGCGCTGTATCCCGATCATAATAAGATTGGGAAAACAGAACGCCGCCCATGAGAAGCGTTGTGTCTACACTGGAAAGTTCAGACCAGTCCGCGACGCGCAGGCCGGTATTGGGGTCCAGAAAATGGTAGAAAAAGCCTTTGTACCCTGCCGCACCTGAAACTTTGTCGTTCTGCGGCAGACCAATCAGAAATCTCAGGGTGGTCAGCGTGCGGTCGGCAGCCTGCTGGCGGGTGATGTATCCGCGCTCCGCTCCAATTCCATAAGCCGTCAAACCGAAGCCCACACCCGCAATGCTCGCAGCACCATTCGGCAAGGGAGACCGATCAGGGATCAGCCCATTCTTGGGGTTGGCCGTATCCCAGAACCATCGGAACGTCCGATGTTCCAGATCTTCCACAAAAGCCTGATCGGCTGTCGTGAGGGATGGTGGTTTGTCGGCCTGCGGTATCGCCGCGCCTGCTGCAATGGCAGACCCTGAAAAGAGGGCAAGATGCACAACTCCTGCCGCCACTCCAGTCCGGAGGATACGGGAGGATGAAGCACAGAACTTTTGTCCTGCACGTCGTGCTGTCGAGAGAAACCTGCTGCCTGGCGCAGGCTGCATCCGAAAGTCAGTGCTCATAGGTTCACCATAAGCGCAGAAGATGCATCACTTGAACGTGGTGTTACATCACAACGGCGTGATGTCTGCGAGGCTTGGAAAACTGCCAGAAATATCGAAAATTATCCACTCTGAAAATCGAATATCCGGAACGGTTTTGTAAGCTTTCGTTACATAGACGATTCTCACATCCCCGATGTCGTCAGACCTCCAGAAGACGAGCAGCAATTTCTGCCGTTACGAAGGCTGCAATCATCTCAGGACGCTTGTCCCGTACGCCAAAATCTCCAATCGGGCAGACCAGTTTATCAATCTGCTGCTGCGGGATGTCGATTGCCCGGAACGCACTCTCAAAGCGTTTGCGTTTCGTGCGAGAGCCGATCATCCCGACGTATCGCAGATCATTCCGTGCCAACGCTGCCCCCGTAATGAGGGCATCCAGAGTGTGACTTTGTGTCAGCACCAGAACGCCCGAACCAGCAGGCGCTGCATTCAATGTGCTTTCCCAGTCTGATGTGATCTGTGCTTCGACTGTTGGCGGAACAGGCCCGAATTCATCTTGCCGGGCATCAACCCAGACAAGCCTGAGGGGCAGAAGCGCCAGTGATTTCGCCAGCGCTCTCCCAACATGGCCTGCCCCGAACAGAATCAACTGAGGCAGCGTCTCCCGCTCTTTCCAGGCCTGACGCTCAATGTCATCCAGGTTTCGTATGCGCTCGATGCTCACCGTCACAGCGCCGCCACAGCACTGGTTGATGGCAGGCCCCAGCGGGATATGCCGCTCCAGATGGTCTGCACCATCAGTCAGGAGGGCCCGGGCATCCGCCATGCAGTCCCACTCCAGACGCCCGCCACCGATCGTGCCAACCTGCTCGTGTTGTGTGAGGAGCATATAGGCCCCGGCCTCACGCGGCGTGGAGCCCTTGGCGACCAGAACCGTAATTCTGGCCACCGCCTCCCCCGCATCACGCCAGCGGCGGATGGCTTCCAGCATGATCAGTCGATCTCGCCACGCAAGCTCATGGCAGTCCGCAGAACCCGTTCCGGCGTCGCGGGCGCATCAAGCTGCGGGCAGGTCTTGTAGTCATTCAGGCTGGCAAGAGCGTCCGAAATGGCCTGAAGGACGGCCACACCATGCACAAATGGAGGCTCCCCGACGGCCTTGGATCGGAAAATCGTCTCCTCCTGGTTCGGAGCGTTTTCCAGCAGCTCCACATTGAAAATCCGTGGCCGATCGGAACAGGCCGGGATCTTGTAAGTGCTGGGCGCATGGGTCCGCAGACGACCCGCAGGATCCCAGACCAGTTCTTCCATCGTCAGCCAGCCTGCGCCCTGCACGAAGCCACCTTCGATCTGCCCGACATCGATTTCTGGATTCAGGGACTGCCCGGCGTCATGGAGAATATCCACGCGGTCCATGGTGTTCTCACCCGTCAGCAGATCAACGGACACTTCCGCACAGGCCGCGCCATAAGCGAAGTAATAGAACGGACGTCCCCGCCCTGTGGCCGGATCCCAGGAAATCTTGGGCGTCTTGTAAAACCCGTTGGAAGACAGCGAAATACGGGCGAAATAAACCTGCCACGCCAGTTGCTGAAAGGTCACGACATCCGACCCGACATGCACGCCATCTGGCAGGAACTGCACATCTTCTTCCGCGACATTCCACTTTTCGGCAGCAAACGCGATCATGCGGCACTTGATCTTGGTAATGGCGTCCAGAACCGCCATACCGTTCAGATCTGCCCCGGAAGACGCAGCCGTTGCAGACGTGTTGGGAACCTTGCCCGTTGTAGTGGCTGTGATGCGAACGCGATCGGACGTCAGACCAAACTCACGCATGGCAATCTGCACCATTTTCGTGTGCAGACCCTGCCCCATCTCCGTCCCACCATGGTTCACCTGCACGGAACCATCCGTGTAGACATGAACCAGCGCACCCGCCTGATTGTAATGTGTCGCCGTGAAAGAAATGCCAAATTTCACTGGCGTCAGGGCAATCCCGCGCTTGATATAACGACTGGTTTTATTGAAAGCGCGGATCTCTTCCTTGCGCTTTGCATAATCGCAGCGCCGTACCAGTTCCGTGACGATTTCCCGGCTGATCGAGTCTTCCACCGTCATGTGATACGGCGTGATGTTCCGGTCTGTCGTTCCATAGAAATTGCGCAGTCGCACGGTCACAGGATCAAGCCCCGTCGCGAATGCGACTTCCTCAATCACGCGCTCTGCCGCGACAATGCCTTGCGGGCCACCGAAGCCTCGATAAGCCGTGTTGGACTGCGTATTGGTGCGCAGTGGTTCGGAACGAAACCGTACGTCCGGATAAAAATACGCGTTGTCAGCATGAAACAGCGCACGATCTACAACAGGGCCGGACAGATCGGCGGACCAGCCACAGCGAGCGGCCAGAACCATATCGACTGCCAGAATGTCGCCGTCATCCGTGAAACCGACATCGTAATCGACGACGAAATCATGCCGCTTGCCGGTCATCATCATGTCGTCGTCACGATCCAGACGCATCTTGGCAGCCTGGCCGGTCAGGTCAGCCGCAATAGCCGCCAGACAGGCCGCAGCATTGGCCTGCGTTTCCTTGCCACCAAAGCCCCCGCCCATCCGGCGCACTTCCGTCGTGACCAGATGATGCGGCCGGCCCAGAACACATGCCACCAGATGCTGCGTTTCAGACGGATGCTGCGTGGAAGACCAAACGCGCATTTCCCCAGCCTCACCCGGCTGAGCCAGAGCGGCCTGGCCTTCAAGATAGAAATGCTCCTGCCCGCCCATCGTGATATTGCCAGACAGACGACGCGGTGCGGCAGCCAGTCCGGCATCCACATCACCGCGCTTCATGACCAGCGGACGCCAGACCAGATCACCGCCAGCTTCCCGCGCCTGAGCAACGTTCAGGATAGCGGGCTTCTCTTCATACTCGATCTTTGCAAGACGGACGGCCTGACGGGCAGCCTGCCGGGACGTCGCCACCACGGCAAACATCGGCTGGCCCCAGTAATAGACATGATCCGTGGCCAATAGGGGCTCATCATGCGCATGAACCGGGCTGATCTCGTTCTCGCCCGGAACATCCTCTGCCGTCAGAACCCGCACCACACCCGGAGCAGACCGCACGGCGCTCAGATCCATGGAAACGATCCGCGCATGAGCCTTGGTGCTCAGCCCGGGAACAACATGCAACATGCCTTTCGGCTCCGGCATATCGTCGATGTAGTTCGCACGTCCTGTCACATGCAGGATCGCACTTTCATGCTTCATGCTGGTTGAGGCCGCGCCCTGAACCATCGGGATCTTGCGAGCTTCAGACATGAGAAAGCCCTCCCGTACGGGCCAGACGCGCCTGCGGGCCGCCCGTTGTTTCCTCAAAGAAGCGCGTCAGCAGATTCGCGGCGACTGTCCGGCGATACCAGTCTGTGGCGCGCATATCCGTCAGAGGCGTGAAGTCCTGTGCAATCGCATCCCTTGCGGCGTCCAGCGCAGCCTCATCCCACTGGCGGCCGAGCAGAGCCGCTTCAGCATTCGCTGCGCGTTTCGGTGTCGCTGCCATCCCACCATAGGCCAGCCGAACGGACGTAATGACGCCTTTTGCATTCCGGTGCATGAAGAAAGCTCCCAGTACGGCTGAGATGTCCTGATCGAACCGCTTGGAAATCTTGTAAGCGCGGAACTGAACGTCCTTCTCCGGCACAGGAAGCGTCACAGCTTCCACAAATTCACCCGGCCGACGATCCTGCTTTCCATAAGCAATGAAATAGGCTTCCAGAGGCATCGAACGACGTTCGTCGCCCAATCGCAGATGCAGGGTTGCACCCGCGGCAATGAACATCGGTGGCCCGTCGCCAATCGGCGAACCATTGGCGATATTTCCACAGACTGTCGCGCTGTTTCGCACCTGCGTTGAGCCCAGCCGACGGATCATCTCTGCCGCATCGGGGAGAAGTTCTGCGATAAACGGCTTGGCTTCCTGATAGGTCACGGCAGCCCCGATCGTCAGGCCTTCATCCGTGCGCTCAATCTTCCGCAGTTCAGGAACGCGGCCGATCGAGACGACATGCCGCAGTTGCTTCATGCCTTTGGTCACCCACAGACCCACATCCGTTGCTCCGGCGACAATCGTGGCCTCGGGATGCTGCACCAGTGTGTCAGCCAGAACATCTACAGTCGCCGGAATTGTGAGGGTGCCTTCTGAGCCAGACACCTGAACGGTTTCACCATCATTCAGGGCTGTTAGACGCTCCGTGATCGTTTCAATCTGAGCATCGAAACGGTCCGGCCCGGCGGACATGGACTGTTTCATGGCCCGTACGATCGGCGCGTATCCGGTGCAGCGGCAGAGATTTCCAGCCAAAGCATCGTCAATCTGGGCGTCATCGACAGTCGCGTCAGGCGTCTTGCGATACGCGGCCATGGACATGACAAAACCAGGTGTACAGAAACCGCACTGTGAACCGTGTTGTTCAACCATGGCAGCCTGCACAGGATGCGGTGCGTCCGGCGTACCGAGGTCTTCAATCGTATAAACCTGTGCCCCGTCCAGCATGCTGACAAACTGGATACACGCATTCACAGCACGCCAGACGAGCCGGTCCTGATCCAGTCGCACGACCAGTACAGTGCAGGCACCGCAGTCGCCTTCGTTACACCCTTCTTTCGTTCCGGTCCGGCCACGGTCACGCAGCCAGTCCAGAAGTGTCAGGGTCGGGTTCAGACCACTGAGAGTGCAGTGCTCGTCACCGAGATAGAATTGTACAGCCTGTCTCATGATTCTTGCCCTCCATGAGGCAACACGCGCAAAGCAAAACGAAAGAAGGCTGGCTGGACTGTCAAAGTTCGACCCTGGGTAAAGATGGGGAAACCCCGAATATGAAAATGGGAGACTAGCAGAGTCCTGCACTGAAGAGGGCGTTGCCGTCCATATCCAAGATACGCATAACGCGTTGCTTTTTCGAGAGCACAAATTGCGCCCGCTGGAGCATACGACCGAGCACACTTCTGGCTTCGTTATGCAGCAGATTGAACGACGCCTTTTAAGTGCGCCGCCTCAGAGAAGACCTTTCAGAACAGACCAGAGCTCGGGCTGCTCCACAGCACTGACGGTAAACCTCAACATGCTCGACGGTGCCTGCGTTGGAGAAAATAATGTTCCAGGCGCCAGAAGCATCCCTTTTGCAGATGCCGCCCGCGCAACGGCCTCAGAATCCTGCCCACAATCCGCCCAGACGAAAATACCCGCAGGCGGAAGATACGGCAGCGTAAGACCACATCCGATAAGCGCATCAGCACATTTCTGGCGCGCCTGATTCACCCTCTGCCGGAGCCGGGAAAGATGCCGACCGTAGTGTCCATCTTTCAGAAGACGCGCCATGACGTTTTCTCCCAGCTGCGGCGTACATAAACCGGCCAGAAGTTTTAGGTCCATCAGCCGCGCCACAATATCCGGACGCGCCGCCAGCACACCCACTCTCAGACCGGCCGCCATCGTCTTGGCATAGCCTGTAACGAGAATAACCCTTTGCAGGCGGTCCATGGATGCAAGACGAATAGCAGCTCCGTCATGGAAGTCCGCGTAGGTATCGTCTTCCAGAATCATGAAGTCATATTTCTCGGCCAAACGCAGGATATCATGCGCCGCTGCAGCCCCGAGAGTATATCCCGTGGGGTTGTGAACGACGCTGTTAATCAGAAAAAGCTTCGGTTTATGCTCCGCAGCCAGACGCTCCAGAACCTCCAGATCCGGCCCTTCCCGTCCCCGCGGCACACTGATGATTCTTGCCTCATAAGCAGCCAGGCGACCAAAAATCAGAGGCCAGCCCGGCTCCTCAACCAGTACCGTATCTCCACGCTGGACCATCAATCTCAGCACAAGATCAATTCCATGCGTGACACCCGCCGTCATCAGCAGATGATGATCCGGATGCGCAGCGATGCCTTGGCCGCCCAGCATGGTCGCAATATGTCGGCGTAGCTGTGGGCTCCCCTGGGGGTGGCCGTACTGCAGTAACCCCGCAGAATCTTCCCGTGCGGCAGCCCGAATGGCGCTGGCGATCAGATCCGCATCCAGCCAGTGAGGCGGAAGAACACCAGATGCCGCAGTCAGGCGATTA
Organism: Gluconobacter sp. P5H9_a; assembly: GCF_018812085.1. NCBI lineage: Bacteria > Pseudomonadati > Pseudomonadota > Alphaproteobacteria > Acetobacterales > Acetobacteraceae > Gluconobacter > Gluconobacter sp. P5H9_a. The sequence goes on along the minus strand of NZ_JACRVW010000004.1, from coordinate 24,297 downwards.
GACTGCCCGGTGCCGAACATTTCGCGCAAAAGCCATGTCACATCGAGCTTTGACTGCTCCGGGGGCGCCTGCGTTATGGCTTCCGCAAAGACTGGCGGCTCGACGGGTGAGCGCACGAAATATCCCGCGCCCGGCCGTGACAAAACTAGCCCGCGCGCCAGAAGACGCTCATACGCTTCCATCACCGTATAGCGACTGAGCCCTGCGCTTTCGGCCATCTTGCGAACTGACGGCAGGCGGCTGCCGGGCCTGAGCCTGTGTGTCTCTATACGCTCGGCGAATTCAGTTTCGAGTTGCTCAACCAGCGTTGTGTCACCACCACGGACGGGCTTCCAGAGGGGAAATGTCCCATGCTGAGCTGGCATTACTGTCATGGTCAAACCTCCGGAACAGTCTGAAAGAATCCTGTTCAACTGTACCGGTACTGTTCCGGTAATTCTTGTCATAGTGATCAGGATAATCCCGTCTGCAACAGGAAATTCCGTCATGCCGACTTACTGGCAGGCTTTTGCGCCTCTCGTTCTTTTCACGTTTGTCGCATCCGTTACGCCCGGCCCCAACAATATGATGCTGGCGTCCTCCGGGCTGACACACGGATTCCGCCGAACGATCCCACACATGCTGGGGGTTGCGCTGGGGTTTGTCCTGATGGTGGTTATTCTCGGCCTTGGCTTGGGAAGCCTGTTCGAGCATGCGCCCTGGTTTTACGTTGGCCTGAAATATGCCAGCGCGGCCTATCTGCTCTGGCTGGCTTGGAAAATTGCCACATCCTCAGCAACGCCCGAAGCCAATGGGAAAGGAAAACCCATCAGCTTCCTGCAGGCTGCTGGTTTTCAGTGGGTCAACCCGAAAGCTTGGGTCATGGCCGTCGGTATTGTTGCAGCCTATGTTCCGAAGGAAGGGTTCTTCTTCAACCTTGCCATCGCCGGCGTCATCTGTGGGTTGGTGAATTGCCCTTCCGTCGCGCTCTGGGCTGGCTTTGGCGCAGGCATGAGACGGTGGCTTCATCGGCCGCTTCTGTTACGGAGCTTCAACTATGCGATGGCTCTCTTACTGGTTGCGTCCCTTTACCCACTGGCTTTCGAAACGGCCTCTCGCTGAATTTCAACTTCACAGAGGGTAATGGCAGGCGACCTGCCGTCCCTCACCGGACGGCTGAAGTACAGGACGCTCTGTTGCACAACGCGGCTGGGCAATAGGGCAGCGGGTATGAAAACGACACCCTGATGGCGGATTGACCGGGCTAGGCACGTCGCCTTGCAAAGGCGGCGGCAAGGCCCGGTCCGGGCGCGGAACCGCATCCAGCAATGCTTTGGTATAGGGGTGTACCGGCCGGTCCAGCACGTCCAGACCGTGTCCCTCTTCCACAATGCTGCCCAGATACATGACAGCAATCCGATCTGCCATTTGCCGGACAACGGACAGATCATGAGAGATAAAGATGCATGCAACGCCGAGAGAAGCCCGCAGATCCCCAAACAGATTGACGATCTGAGCCTGAACAGAAACGTCCAGTGCGGAAACGGGCTCGTCTGCGACAAGAAGCTCCGGCCCTAGCGCCAAAGCGCGGGCAATGTTCAACCTCTGTCTCTGCCCCCCGGAGAACTCATGCGGGAAACGCCCGGCGACTGACTGGGAAAGACCCACCTGATCAAGCAGTTCCGAAACGCGCTCCCTAACCCCATGACGACGATGAATGCGGAGGGGCTCGGCCAGAGACTCCCCCACGGTTCGGCGTGGATTGAAGGCAGCAGAAGAATCCTGAAAGACCATCTGCATTCGCGCGCGCCAGGGGCGCATTGCGCGATCGGACAGTCCGGAAATTTCCTGCCCGTCGAACATAACCTTGCCAGATGTCGGCTGTGTCAGACCAATCAGAGCACGTCCCAAGGTCGACTTTCCGCATCCGGATTCCCCGACGAGCGCCAGAGCTTCTCCTTTCCGTACCTGCAGAGAAACACCCGAGACAGCATGCAGCACACGTCCCCGGCCAAGATGGTAAGATTTCTCCAGATTGCGCGCTTCCAGCAGAACACTCATGCCGCATACAGGACACACGCCACGCGTCGTCCCTCCTCGATTTCAGTCAGGGGCGGACGCACGGCACATTCTGGCCGAACGAAGCTGCATCTGGGAGCAAACACACACCCGGTTGGACGATGATCAGGTGTGGGCGGCTGACCTGGAATGGTTGGAAGCCGTTCGGGTCTGGGACCGTCCAGGGGTGGAATGGCCGCTAGCAACGCCTGAGTGTAGGGATGCAAGGGACGATCCAGCACATCCCGAACCGGGCCATTTTCAACCACCAGTCCGGAATACATGACTGCCACATGTGTGCAGGCCTGCGCGACAACACCCATATCGTGCGTAATCAGCATGACCCCGGCGCCGTCTTCCCGGATTTCGCGCAGCAATGTCAGGATCTGAGCCTGCACGGTAACGTCAAGCGCTGTCGTGGGCTCATCGGCAATCAGCAGGGCCGGTGTGCAGGAGAGTGCCATCGCAATCATAGCGCGCTGGCGCAGACCGCCTGACAATTGATGAGGGTACCGCTTTGCGGCCATAGCCGGATCGGGCACGCCCATCCGCTCCAGCAGCTGCACCGTCCTTGCACGGGCCTCGCGTCTGCTGACGCGATGATGCAAACGGATCTGCTCGTCAATCTGCGCCCCGATAGACCTTACTGGCAAAAAAGCCGTCATCGGGTCCTGAAAGATCATCGCAATCTGCGCGCCCCGGAGCTTACGCATCACCTTGTCCGGGAGGTTAACCAGTTCCTGTCCAGAAAAGAGGATGTGCCCGGATGCTTTCAGGCCGGGAAGAAGCCCCATGACGCTCATGGCCGTAAGGCTCTTGCCCGAGCCAGATTCCCCCACGACCCCCAAAGCCTCGCCAGCATTCAGACGCAATGAAACACCTTCAAGGAGCCGCGTACCACCGGGCAGGTCCAGCTTCAGACCTTGAATATCGAGCAACTGTTCAGCGTCCATGCTGACCATCCCTGATACGCGGGTCGAGGAGCGCATACAGTCCATCCACCAGAGCATTCGCAATGACAACGAACACAGCTGCATACATGACTGTCGCCATGATCAGAGGCAGATCCAGGGTGGCCAAAGCCTGATAGGTCAGACGCCCCACGCCCGGCAAAGCAAATACGACTTCTGTCAGCAACGCTCCGCCGCCGAGCAACTGGGCAAAATCCAGACCGAAGAGCGAGACATAGCTCAACCATGACAGCCGCAATCCATGCCAGAGCCAGACACGAGCCGGCCCTGCGCCTTTTGCTCTTGCCGTGCGAATGGAGTCTTCCCCCATTGCGCTCAGAAGCTCTGATCGCAGGATGCGGGCATATAGTCCCATGAAGGAAACCGAGAGCGTCAGCGATGGAAGAAGCAGCGATTTCGCCCAGCCGATCGGACTTTGAGAGAGCGGCACATATCCCAGCGGAGGCACCCATCGAAACAGCCACGTATCGTGCCAGCGACTCTGGGTGAACAGATTGATCACCTCCCCGAGCCAGAAGACCGGCATGGACAGCCCGATCAGACCCAGCACCATCAGGACCCGGTCCACCCAGCTATCCCTTAGCACCGCGGACGCAACGCCAATTCCCAGAGATCCCACAACCCAGAAGAAGGCAGCCCACACAACGAGGGACAGCGTTACCGGCGCCGCAGACACCACTTCGGGCACGACTTTCTGACCGTGATTGACGAAAGACGTGAGATCTCTGCTGACGAACAGTTTCTCCATCATCCGCACGTACTGAACAGGCAACGGGCGGTCGAACCCATATTCGGCGCGGATTCGCGCCATGACCTGTGGGCTGGCGCCCCTCCCTGCGATACGCGCAGTCGGGTCTGCTCCGGGAGTGGCGAAGAAAATGCAGAATACCAGAACGGAAATGCCGAAAATCACCAGCGCCATTTGTCCGGTGCGCGACAGGAAACTGCGTATCATCGACCGGCTCCCTTCGGATCCAGATGATCCCGAAGGGCATTCCCCAGAACATTCAGGGCCAGCACTGTCACGACAATCGCTATGCCCGGCGCTATGGCGACAATTGGCCTCGTGTAGAGAAGGCCTTCTCCATCCTGAATGAGCGTTCCCCATGACGCTGCGGGGGCCTGCACACCAAGAGACAGAAAGGACAACGCCGATTCCGCCAGAAGGCACAGAGCCATGACGAGAGGCCCGAGAACAACCATCGAAGGCGCAAGACTAGGCAGGATTTCACGTCGGAGAATACGAAAATCCGAGGCCCCCATTCCCCGGGCAGCCATAACAAATTCAGCGCGTGACAAACTCAGGACACGGGCTCGCAATGGGCGGGCGGCATACGGCACATAAACCAGCGCAATGATGCCTATGGGAATCAAAAAGCTATCGGCAGCAAGCGTTATAAACCCCAGATGAAGGCCATGCCCTACCGTTACAACCGACAGTGAAATGGCAAACAGGTAAACCGGGATAGCCCACAGGATATCGAGCAAGCGGGACAGAACAACATCCACCCAGCCCCCGAAATATCCGGCACAAATACCGATACTTCCCGAGAGGCACAGACACAGCAATGCGGCTGATGCCGCGATCAACAGGGAGCTTCGACCGCCATACAGCAGACGAGACGCAACATCCCGTCCCTGGGAATCAGAACCCAGCATATAGGCGCCCGGTGACCAGTCAGGCCCCAGGGGCGTCAAACCCAGATGCAGAGGATTATCGTTCGGCTGCATCAGGTCCAGCAACTGGCCGTGACGTGTGGTGGTTCCAGCGATATTGGAAGAAAACGGGTCCACTCCCACCATTTGGGCGTAGAGCGGAGCGCATAAGCTCGCCAGAACGACGAGCCCCAATGCCGCGACTGCAAGAGCAACGCCTTTCTTGACGGAAAGCGCGCGGATCATTCGCAGAAAACCGTTTCCTCCCACACACACTCCCATCTGCCGATCTGTTCAGCCTACCGTTCTAGCGGACCGACAGGGGAAGAGAAGAGGTGTAAAGGAAGAAACGTAAATCGTTTATTTCAGATCGGCCTCAGAACGGACCGTGCATGCTGCGAGACCAGACGGCGCAGGGCGGACAAATCTGTCAGGGTCTGGTTATGCAGCCCGCGAACGCTGTCATGGGCGGCATAGAACCGGCGCGCACCCGTTGCGCTGACCAGAATGGCAACGCCGAGAAAAATACCATTGATTTCGATAACTGTGGAACCAAGCATGACGTCGAACCTTAAAAGCGCCCGACATCTGTGTGCTGTCGGGAAATTACGAATGAAAAGAGAAAGAATTCCGGCGCGCGGAAAGTCTGCAACACGGTGGTTGCCAGCAGCACATTCGACACATCATCAGGATGCCCTTCCGGTGGATCAGTTCATGCTCTCATAACGGATGAAACGTCGGATCGTCAATATATTACGATAAACAATAAGTGATTCAAAAAATCATATATCATATTACTTTTATTTATCGTTTTTTAAGGCCAAATTCCATCCTGCCCTTTTCCACGTCCTGTGATACAGAAATGATATGAACAAAAAGGCCTTGTCTTCCCCCGCTCCCTTCGAAGGTTATGCCGCTCCGCGCGGTAAGGTTTACAACTCATTCCTGGAGACAGTCGGGGGCACGCCGCTCGTTGCACTGCCCCGCCTGACGGAACAGGAAAAGCTGCAGGGACGCCTCCTGCTGAAGCTCGAGTTCTTCAACCCGTTAGGCTCCGTCAAGGACCGTATTGGCGTTGCCATGCTCCGCGATGCCGAGGCCCGCGGGCTGATCACGCCGGGACGGACAGCCCTCATTGAGCCGACATCCGGCAATACCGGCATTTCCCTAGCTTTCGCGGCTGTTGCGCTAGGGTATCGCCTGATCGTCACCATGCCGGAAAGTGCCTCCATTGAGCGGCGCAAGATGCTGCGTCTCATGGGCGCGACAACCGAGCTGACACCGGCAAATGACGGAATGGCCGGTGCCATCCGCCGGGCAGAAGAGCTGATGGAAACGCTGCCTGACGCATGGATGCCAAGTCAGTTTGAAAACGACGCCAATCCGGCAGTTCATGAGCAGACAACCGCGTTGGAAATCTGGAACGACACTGCCGGGCAAGTGGATATGGTTGTAGCCGGACTGGGCACTGGCGGCACAGCTTCCGGAATTGCGCACGGCCTCAAGAAACACAACAAGGCGATCAAGGTCTTTGGTGTAGAACCACGGGAAAGCGCCGTTCTACATGGTGATGAACCCGGCCCCCACGGTATTCAGGGTATTGGCCCCGGATTCCAGCCGGATACTCTGGATCTGCGGGCACTGGATAGCGTGATTGAGGTTTCAGAGCAGGAATCGCTGACAACAGCGCGTCTTTGCGCCGCCGTCGAAGGCATTCCCATCGGAATTTCCTCTGGCGCCGCACTCTATGCTGGCATGAATTTGGCCAAGAAAACCGCCAATCGCGGCAAGACGATTGTCGTTATCGCCCCGTCTTTTGCGGAGCGTTATCTCTCCACACAGCTTTTCGACGGACTGGCCTAAAAACGTTAAATAAAATAACTTTATAATATAGTTATTTTATTTAACTCTGATTTATGTTCGTTATTAATCCAGATCACAAATCCTGATCGGGAATTGTTCCCCGGTCAGGTTTCTGGAGGCTTTGGGCATGAACCTTTTCTCTGGCCGCGCAACTGCTCTGGACCTAGCAGCGAGTGCTCGAGCGCTTTCCTTTCAGCACTCGTCTGAAGAGACGGTTCTTGCCGCCGAATTTCATCACATCAAAACACAGTTCACGCCTTTGCTCGTGCCAGGACTTTTCGGTTCCGGACAGCACCACTGGCAGACCCGATGGGAAACTGCTTTTGGCCTGCCTCGCCTGAATCAGACAGACTGGGAAAACCCGACCCCGGAAGAGTGGGACGCTGCACTGACGCAGGCCATTCAGCAGGCTGAAAAACCTGTCCTTCTGATCGCCCATAGCCTTGGTGCGGTCCTGACCATGCGGTGGCTCGCACAGCATGAGTCCTCCAATGTCGCTGGTGCGTTCCTCGTTGCGCCAGCGGATATTGAGCATACGACGCACCCGGAAGCATCTCGCATCAACGCGTTTGCTCCACTTTCAGAGGCTCCCTCTCCGGTTCCCGTCGCCATGATGGCCAGCCGGAACGATCAGTGGCTTTCCAACGATCGTGCCCGGCTACTGGCACAACGGTGGCAGGCCGAATTTACGGATGCCGGTCTGACAGGACATGTGGGGAGTAATGATTTTCTGGGGCTCTGGAGCCATGGCGCCAGAACCTTTATCTCCTTTGTTCAGCGCCGCCTCACGACACCAGCTCAGTGAGAATGTGGTTTCCAGCGGTTCAATAATAGGGAATTACTAACGACTGAGACTGAGCTCATGGCCATGGCTGCACCCGCGACAATCGGGTTCAGCATGCCCAGTGCGGCCAGTGGCAGACCCAGAACGTTATAGATAAAGGCAAAGAACAAATTTTGCCGGATCTTCGAAAGCGTAGCCCTGGATAGGGAAATGGCATCCAGAACGGCCGCCAATTCACTCTTCATAAGCACGACATCTGCCGTATCCAACGCAACGGCAGAACCGGCCCCGACGGCAAAGCCCACGTCCGCTGCTGCCAGGGCCGGTGCATCATTGATGCCATCCCCGACCATCCCCACAACAGCACCTTCAGCACGATATTTCGTCACGCTTTCAGCCTTGTGCTGCGGCAAAACGCCAGCAAGGTAATTATCCACGCCAACCTGCCGCGCAACAACAGCTGCGGCACGCTCATTATCGCCCGTCAGCATGACAACCTTGATTCCACGCGCCTTCAGCGCTGCAACCGTTGAAATGGCATCCGGGCGAAGGCCATCCCCCAACGCGACGATGCCAAGCAAGCGTCCTCCCGCGGCGACCGCAATTACGGTCTGCCCTTCATTTTCGAGCGCCGCCACAGGAAGAGCATCCAGGCTGTAGCCGGTCTGCGTGAGATAGCGCGGAGATCCGAGCAAAGCTGCCTCTCCGTCAATCTGTGCCTCAACGCCTAGGCCTGGGATGGCCTTGAACCCATCCACACTCGAAATCGTCGCGTGGTGAGTTGAGGCATAGTCCACGATAGCCCGAGCCAGAGGATGCTCGGAATTCTGCTCCAGCGATGTGGCCACGGCCAGCAGGCGGTCAGCCGAAACGCCCTCAGCAGGATGCAAACGGGTGACAGTCGGACGACCTTGCGTCAGGGTTCCAGTCTTATCGAGAATGATTGTCGTAAGTTTCTCGGCTTGCTCCAGCGCATCTGCATTCCGGAACAGGATACCATTCTGGGCCCCTCGCCCTGTCCCGACCATGATGGCCGTCGGTGTAGCCAGACCAAGCGAGCAGGGACAGGCAATGACGAGAACAGAAACCGCTGAAATCAGGCTCCATGTCATGGAACCTGTGACCAGCCATCCGATCAGGAAAGTCGCGACAGCGAATGCGACAACGACGGGAACAAAGATACCGGAAACACGGTCTGCCAGTCTCTGGACATTTGCTTTCGATCCCTGCGCCTGCTCGACCATGCGAACAATCCGCGCCAGAGCGGTATCCGAGCCAACACCTGTTGCCTTCACCCGAAGCATACCGTTCGCGTTGATCGTCCCGCCGAAAACTTCACTCCCGGCCTGCTTCAGCACCGGTAAGCTTTCGCCCGTCAGCATGGCTTCGTTCACATCGGACGCACCATCCAGCACTTCGCCATCCACCGGGACACTCTCGCCGGGCCGGACGACAAAGATATCTCCGGTGTGCATATCAGCTACCGCACGATCAACCAGAACACCGTCCCGCTCGACATGTGCGGTTTGCGGCTGAAGCTGCAACAGGCTTTCAATCCCCGCACTGGTACGCACTTTGGCACGCGTTTCCATCAGCTTGCCGAGTGAAATCAGAGTGATGATTGCACCGCTGGCTTCAAAATAAACTGGCTGGGGCAAGTGCAGGATCGCCACCAGGGCACTAAACAGATACGCGATGCTCGTTCCCAGAACGACCAGCACATCCATGTTCGCCGATCCGCCCCGAACTGCATTCCAGGCCCGGCGATAAAGATGAGCGCCACAGACGAACTGCACCAGCGTCGCACTTACAAACTGAACCGCAAGCGGGACTGTCTCCATACGCCCCAGCAACATGCCGAACATCTCAATGAAAAGCGGTAGTGCAAGTACGAATGTCAGCAGAAAGCGGTTTCGCTCCCGACGCCACACAGCTTCACGCTTTGCCTTCGGATCTTCGCGCTTGCCTTCATCCAGACGAGATGCCCCAAATCCAGCCTTGGCGATTTTGGTCGCAAGATCGTCAGGCGTCACAATGCCTGGAACATAAGTGACATGCGCACGCTCGGCAGCGTAATTTACGCTTCCCTGCACGGACGGCATGCGGTTCAGGACCTTTTCAATCCGCGCAGCGCAGGCAGCGCAGGTCATGCCCGTAATTGCGAAGTCCACACTCTGCTCATCCACCGAGAAGCCGGCTTTGCGCACTGCGGCAATAACGTCCCCGACTGTGGTGCCTGAGCCTTCCAGCTCGACCTGCGCACGCTCAGACGCAAAATTGACGGCTGCCTGAACACCGTCCTTGCGGTTCAGAACTTTCTCGATCCGCGCAGCGCAGGCCGCACAGGTCATTCCACCAACTGGAAAACTGACCGTTTGTGACATCTGGGACTCTCCTGAGCGGACGGAATTCGCGAAGCCACAGGCTCCAAAACAAAGGGGAATAATATACCCCCATATGGTATTATAAAAGACGCTGAACAGTTACGCTTTTTTCGCGAAGAATCATTTCCTGGCCATGAAATGCTTTAAGGGCTGCGTGATGCGCAACACTGATGAGGGTGATGTGAGGCAGGCGTTCAAGGAGGCGAGCATAAAGATCAGCCTCGTTCTTCTCATCCAGAGCAGACGTTGCTTCATCGAGGAACAACGTGGACGGTCGAGCAAGAAAAACCCGAGCAAATGCCAGTCGTTGCTGCTCTCCCGGAGATAACACGTCTCCCCAGGCCGCTTCATTCTCCAGATCTGTCATAAGGAACGCCAGATTTGCCGCCAGAAGCGCCTCTTCACAGGCTTCACGGGCATAGCGATCCGGGGTTGCCGGATAGCTAAGGGCCTGAAGCAAAGAGCCAGCCGGAACATAACTGCGCTGAGGCAGGAACATGGCATCGCGCATATTGAAAGAAATATGCCCCGTCCCCTGCGTCCATAGTCCAGCGAGAGCCCGTAGCATAGTGCTCTTCCCTGCCCCGGATGGCCCGCTAATGAACCATCGCTCTCCCGCAGGAATATGGAGGCTTCCTATATCCGCGATGCGAGAGCCATCAGAGCGATCCAAAGACAGAGCTTTAATTTCAATCCCATCGGCATCTGTCGGCTCCCGCACGATGCCACCCGCCGGAAGGCTCACAACAACACGCTCAAACTCTCCTAGACGCTGAAGGATGGAGCGAAGCGTTGCCAGATCCGTGTAATTTTCGATGAACCATTGTAGGCTTCGACGAACATTCATGAATGCTGAATTGATTCGCGAATACAGACCAAACGTCAGAGCATGTGCCAGCAGCTTCGGCACAAGCAGCGCCCACAAAACGATATTAACGCCACCCGTATAGAGTTCGACCACAGTATTGGCGCGCCAAGTATAGGTCATGACACTGCGCCAGTTTTTGGCAATACGGTTCAGGCATTCAGACAAACGGAAGTGCTCCGCAGCCTCTCCACCATAGAACGCGATCTGTTCTGCGTTACGGCGAACATCCAGCAAGGTCGCGCGTAAATCAGCATCGTAATGCTGCTGACGATAATTAGCGCTTACGAGGGGGCCGCCTGCTTTTTCAAGCACGAACGAGACCAGAAGAATGGAAATCGTCGTTCCGAAAAACATGTATCCGGGAATGACGATGTGCCAACCATGCCAGACAAATGAGAGCGTTCCACCGATCGTCCAAAGCACGACCGCAAAGGATAAAAAGGTTGTGACAGCCTGAATGGCTTCCAGCCCGAGGCGGAGCGTCCAGACGGTCATCTGAGCCAGATCATCGGCAATACGCTGGTCCGGGTTATCCGCCCGGTTCTGACCATGTTCCAGATGATAATACGCGCCATCAGAAAGATATTGGCGTAGGTAGACCCTTGTATTCCACAGGCGCCAGCGCATGGAGAGCACCTGTGTCATATATTGCTGGATGACTCTCATTCCTGCGCTAAGCGACGTCATCAGAATATAAATGGGCAGCAACGCAATGCAGGCCGCAACACGGTACGCGAACATCGTGTCAAAAAAGGTCTGGTCCCATTTCCCAAACCACACTGCGACCTGAACATCCAGGAAGGATAAGCCGATAATGCTCCCCAGAAGGCCCAGCGCCTTCCAGCGATCTTCCGACCGCCAGTAGGGGAGTAGAACCTTCCAGTCAGAAAGAGAATGTGGGGGTGTCGGGGGTTCAGTATGTGCCACGAAGTGTTGCCATGAAACTGCGGGGAGCGGCCGGGAAGTTAAACTGCCAGACGCCGCTGGCACGCTCATAGTAATAGCGGTCTGTCAGGTTATAGGCGTTCAGCTGAAGTTTGAGATGCTTGTTGAACCGGTACCCAATGACGCTGTCGAGCGTCATGTAACCGCCCTGAACTGTCGTGGCATAACTGCCCCGAAGATTGCTGTATGCGTCCAGCCCAGCGCCAAAGTTCAGTCCCTTCAGACGACCTTGCTGCACATTGTAATGCACCCAGGACTTGAACATGTGATGCGGTGAGAAAACACCCCCGAAGTCTGAAACTTTCGGGTTGGAAACCTTGGTATCCAGATATGTGTATCCGATGGAGACATCCAGTCCCGGCAGGATCTGGCCATCCACCTGCGCTTCCCAGCCTTGCCGACGGATTGGGCCGGTCGTGATGTAAAAGCTGGTGTGATCCGGGTCCTGCACAGGCTGGTTCACACTCTCCATACGAAACAGGGCTGTCGAGATGTTGAGGCGCCCGTGGAAGTACTCGCCTTTAAAACCCGTTTCGACCTGATTGCCCTGCTGTGGCGTCAAACCTTCTCCGTTGAAGGTCAGCCGCCCCACAGAAGGTGTGAAGATGCTGGCATAGCTGGCGTACCAGGAGAGGTTGGGCGTGATCTGATACACCGTGCCGAGATAGGGCGTCAGTTGACCATGAATATTCGCCGTGGTTTTCCATGGGCTTTCCGGAGACGGACTGCCATCCCGCGTCTTTTCGGAAAAGCGTGACACCCGGCCGCCAAGAATCAGCGAAAGATGATGGATCAGTTCAAGACGCAATTGACCATAGAACCCCCACTGATAAGCATTGTCGTCTGTGCCTTCAGCCCCGTCTGCCGGATTATAGGTAATACTGCCTGCGGCCGGTTTCTTTACGACCGCCGTATTGTTGATGCTGACATCAGAGTAGAGCGCATCTGAATTTACAGCTCCGTAGGCAACATGTGTGTTGTAGGCGTTATAATTAAAGCCCAGCAGCAAATGATGCGTCCGGTGCAGAAGGCGGAAGCTGCCTGTTGCGTAGATGTCCGCAGATCTGGAGGTGTTCGTACCTCGGTATGGAAAGTTTCCAGCGTCCTTGTAGGTCAGGCGCCCTGTCTGGGTATCAATGTTGGTCCACGGCTCATTATAAAGCGTGTTGTAGCTTTGGTCGTAGAATGTCCCACGTGCTGTGACGCTCCAGTCGCCCCAGAGCTTCTGCGTCAACGAGGCGATCGTCTGCTGGGTCGTGTAATTGCTGTAACCCCAGGGAGGTGTAGGGTTCGCATCCCGGCCGCCATACCAGAGCGTCCGCGTGGTCGTGACGGGGAGCCCGTAATAGGGTGCATCAATATTCTGCTTCTGGGCCGCATGAGACACAAGGAATGTGGTGGACGGTGTAATGTCCCATTCCAAGGCGCCATAGGCCTGCCACATCCGATTATGGGCATACTTGTAGAAGTAATCGTTGTCCTGAAAGACGTCGGCCGTACGGAACCGTAGCGTTTTGGAGCGATTGAGCGGAACGGTCAGATCAACATCGGCGCGATAATTATTGAAGCTACCAACCGAGGCACTTCCGCTTGCAGCAAAATCCTTGCCGGGCTTTTTTGTCACCTGATTGACAACGCCGCCAGCTCCGCCAGCGCCCTGTAATAACCCGGCCGACCCGCGCATAACCTCGATCCTGTCAAACATGGACAGGTCAAAGCTTGCATTGTTCAGCGTTCCAGCAGCGTTCGGCGTATTATCGATGGACGTCGTGAGCTGATAGCCGCGTGAATAGAAATTACTGTTGGCGGTAGAACCGGGAAGAACGCGGATGCCGTTGATCTGCCGCATGGCGTCCGTCATTGTCAGCATGTTGGAATCTTCCATGCGCTGCTGTGTGATGACAGAAATAGAGTGCGGAATATCCTTCAATGCGACGAGCGTTTTACCCCATGCCTCTACGGCGGGTGCGGTATAGGAGCGTGGCGTTCCATAAACACGCAGGTTCTCTGTTCCGCCGTCTACGGTCGAGGCCAGATCGGGGCTTTGGGCCACGGGTATTGTAGCAATAGCTGCTGTAGTTTCCGGAGAAACCATCGGCTTCCCGCAGACCTGCCGTCCCCCCGCATCTTTGTGCTGAATGCGGCAATGGGACATTTTCTGGCGTGTTTTCTCTCCGCGTTCAGCAGCCTGAGCATCAGGAACGGAGCCCATCAGGACAGTCCCGCAAAGAAGGGCAGACCCGGATACCGAGAACTTCAGGAAACGTCTGGATGCGTCGATGCCGTGATGTGTCATAAAACCTGCCCAGAAAAAATAACTCTGCCGCACAATTTGTTTCGATTTGACAATATAACGCTGCAGCATGACACCCGGACTGGTTTCACAGATTGAACCGGGTGTTGTGTACCGTGCGCCTCTCTGAAAGAGAAGGCGACGCGCTAGGAAACCAGGTCGAACCCTGTCTCTTCAACAGTTTCAGCCAGCCCCGCAGGAGTTGCCACGTCGGGATCGTACGCCACCGTAACCTGCCCCCCGGCCAGTACGACTGTAACCGATGAGACGCCGCTCACGTGTTCCAGCGCCTCGCGCAAACGCTTGGCACATCCTTCGCAGGACATTCCTTCCACTTTGAGATGTGCGGTCTGCGTCATGGTCATTTCCCTTCCGGCTTGTTCAGTATCCTTGGAATACTGCGATTCTTTCATACCCCTGTTGGGTATATGTTTTTCTCCTATGCGGTTTCCGGGCGGTTTTGAAATTAAAATCGTTAATATAACGTATTAAATAATGTGTACGGATGGGGGGTATCCAAGAGAAATCCTGCCTTCCTCCTTTTTGTGTATGCCCTGTGGGTGAAATCTCTCTTCCATTCATTCCCTGCCTGGGTATAGGGTCATTGCAGGAGGCAGGCGAAAGGACATCCAGACGCCTGTGGAAGACAGGGATCTGTGATGCTCAAAACGCATACCCGGACATGGCTTGGCATCATTGCTTGCCTGCTGATGCAGGTGGGACTGATGGCTGGTGCCTTTCCGGCGCATGCAGCATCACGGGCACACGCCATGGCCATGCCGCACTGCGCATCCATGACACACAAGACGTCTGATGCCTGCGACAAGCACAGTATGCCGGGCCTCGGAACTCCCATTCTCCATGATCATCACCACGCGGGGCATGGACAGGGCTGCTGCCACATCCATTCCGTGTCGGCTGAGCCTCTATTGACGCTTGCGAACACACCCTCGTTGTCGGCGCACCCTGCGATTGCCAGACGCTTTGCCCAAACCGGCCACACATCGCTGTCTGGAACAGACTGGATTCCGACGCCCCCTCCCCCCAAACAGCTGATTTCCTGAAACGACCCGATCCGCAGCTTTGCTGCGGCTGGAGTGTGCATCCGTGCGCTCCGGTTTTCCTGCACCGTTTCCCGGTTTTCAGCTGATGTCCAATTCATTCGACCCCATACGCCCCCTGACGCGGCGGCGTTTTGTTACGAGCCTCGGTGCGGGAGCCTGCCTAAGCGCCCTGCCTCACAAAGCACAAGCGAGCACTCGCACGTCTACAGGCCTTCTGCCTTCAACCCCTTCCAATATCTGGGATCTGAAGGTCAGCCGAACGCATATTTCTCTCGATGGAAAATCCATGCACGCCCCCAATATTGGCGGAACAGTGCCTGGCCCCATCCTGCGCTGGAAACAGGGCGAAACCGTTACACTGAACGTCTCAAACGCGTTGGATGAAACAACGTCGATCCATTGGCATGGCATCCGCGTCCCGTCCAATATGGATGGCGTGCCGGGCCTGAGCTTTGCGGGCATCCCACCGGGCGAGACTTTCAGCTATCGCTTTCGCCTGCATCAGAGCGGCACATACTGGTATCACAGCCATTCCAACATGCAGGAAGCGATGGGACTGTATGGCGCCATCGTCATTGACCCCATTCGTCCTGATCCGAATGCCTGCGACCGGGATTATGTCATCTTTCTGGGAGAATGGACGGATGTCATGCCCCATGACATCGTCAGCAATCTCAAAATGCAGGATGACTATTACGTCTTCCGTCAACGCACGGCCGCATCCTTTCCCAAAGAAGCCCGTGACGCAGGGAGCGCCATGGCCGCTCTGAAGAACCGGCTTGCCTGGTCCCGGATGAACATGGCCGCAACCGATATCGCGGATGTTTCAGGCGCTATCTACACCTATACATTGAACGGCAACGCGCCAGACATGAACTGGAACGGCCTGTTCCGCCCAGGCGAGCGTGTGCGTCTGCGCTTCATCAATGGCGCCACCATGACGCTGTTTGACGTGCGGATTCCCGGGCTCGAAATGCTCGTCGTTCAGGCGGACGGCAACGACGTGGAACCAGTTCCGGTTGATGAATTCCGCATCGGCGTGGCGGAGACATATGACGTCATCGTTCAGCCCAAGGAAGACCGGGCCTATACGATCTTTGCTCAAAGCGAAGACCGAACAGGCTTTGCCCGCGGCACACTGGCGCCTCGCTCGGGCATGAGTGCACTGATTCCGCCCATGGATTCACGCCCCGTCCGCACCATGGTCGACATGGGTATGGGCAACATGAAGCCGGGAGAGAGCATGGACCACATGACGATGCCCGGAATGGACCATGGCACGGACATGAAGAACATGCCTGGAATGGATATGTCTCACATGGACATGAGCCATATGGGGCATATGTCCATGCCAAAAATGGAAATCGACGATCCTGGGCCGCCGCCGATTAATGTCGAAAACCAGAACGTCGCAATGATGCCGATTGATCGGACAAACAGCCCAGGGGATGGGCTGGAAAACAATGGCCGACGCGTCCTGAATTATGGGCAGCTTCGCGCGACACGACCGGGTGCAGACCGCAGGCCTCCATCACGTGAGATTATCCTGCATCTGACGGGAAACATGGATCGTTATATCTGGGGCTTCAATGGCCGAAAGTTTTCGGAATCTGGACCAATCCGCCTGAAAAAAGGAGAGCGCGTCCGCTTCACACTGATCAATGACACCATGATGGAACACCCGATCCATCTGCATGGCCTATGGAGTGAACTGGAGAACGGACAAGGCGATTATCGCCCTTACAAACACACCATCATTTCACAACCGGGATCTCGCATGAGCTATCTCGTGACGGCAGATAGTCCCGGCATGTGGGCCTATCACTGTCATCTGCTCTATCACATGGATCTGGGCATGTTTCGCACCGTGGTGGTGTCATGAAAGCCGCATGGGCAGCAACCATGCTTCTGGCTGGAACCGGGATGGCTCATGCCGAAGACACCACGCAGTATCACGCCGCGGATGCTCCGGTTCCGGGCGCGGTCACGCATCTTGGCAACATCATGCCCGTGATGATGGACCAGAGCAGCTGGTTCCATGGCATTCTGGAGCAGGCAGAAGGGCGCTATGCCCCCGCCGGCACTGATTTCCGCTGGGACGGTGAAGTCTGGTACGGCACGGATTATGACCGACTCTGGATCAAGTCTGAAGGCACGCTTGAGAAAGGACACCTGAGCGACGGCCAGCAGGATATTCTCTACAGCCGTGCCATTTCCACATACTGGAACCTTCAAGGCGGCGTGCGTGTTGACTTGGATGATGGCCCGACCCGGACGTGGGGGGCCTTCGGTATTCAAGGGCTGGCCTTATACCAGTTCGAGTTTCAGGCCACAGGGTATGTCAGTGATCGTGGGCGCTTTGGTGCCCGCGTCGAGGGATCATACGACTTCCTGCTGACCAATCGCCTTATTCTCCAGCCTCAGGCGGAGTTCAATCTCTATACGAAGTCTGATCCAGCCCGACAGGCAGGCGCAGGCCTGTCAGACGTCGATGCCGGGCTCAGGCTTCGTTACGAGCTATGGCGAAAGTTCGCGCCTTATGTGGGCGTCACATATTCCGGCCATCTGACACAGGCCCGCAGGATCGTACGGGATCAGGGCGAGAAGCCCGGCTCGGTACGCTTCAGCCTCGGTATCAGAAGCTGGTTCTGATCTTCACTTTTCAGGAGTTCTCATCATGAAAAAAGCTCTTCTCACTGCTTCCGCTCTTCTGTTCGCCACAGCGGCATATGCTGCCCCCAGCCACACAGCCGAACCAAAGGCACCAGTGGCCGTAAAGGCAGATCCTCTGGCAGGCCTGACCATGGATCAGCAGATGGAACTCTGCGAGCGCCTTGAAACCCTCAAGACGCAGAACAAGCCCCTGGCCCCGAAGATGCAGCAGCAGCTCAAGGCCTGTCAGGCGATGAGCATGGACGCTCCTGCTGATTCAGCACCAGACGCGACACAGGACCGCTAAATCCGGCGGTGAAAAGAAGAGGCGTCAGCGCATCATCCGGCGCACGACCTGCAAAAGCTCGTCAATCGCCTCTTCGCCGCCGTCCGTCTGCACGGCTTTCCTGACACAACCATTGGCGTGCGTGGACAGGATCTGGATGGAAACACCATCCAGCGCGGATTTAATAGCAGAGATCTGTGTGAGAATATCAACGCAGTAACGGTCATCCTGAACCATGTTCAGGATACCACCAACCTGACCTTCGATCCGACGAATGCGGTTCAGCAGCGCCTTTTTCTGAGGTTGTTCAACGCGCTTCTCACCGGGTGCCTCACTGGTGGCACAATGCACACAGCCGTCTGCCGGAATCTCGTCTTCTCTCGTCATACTCTTCATAGGTCACGGCTCCTCTGCGGTCATGCGAAGGCGTTCATAGCATCTCCACGCTCATATCAGACGGGCTATTTCTGGCGTTCTTGAGGCGGCCCACATGATATCACGCAAGAAAAATCCTGAGGCCCACAGTCAATAAGTAAACTGTGGATGCAAATAATTCTCATCTCTCTCTTTTCGCTCCCGCCGGATGAGCCTATCTAGGGAAACGGCCAGCACGCCCAAGGGAGAGCTGGGAGGCACTGGGATAAGAAACTGATGTGGTATCTGAATACACTCTCCAAAGGAGATCATGCCATTATTGATCGGGTCGAAGAGCTGACACTGGCAGACCCCATTTCTGCCCGCCTCGGTGAACTTGGCTTTGTTCCGGGCGAGAGAGTGGAAATTGTGGCGACCGGTCCAATCGGCGCAGACCCTATTGCTGTTAGTCTTGGCACGTCCCGTTTTGCGCTCCGCAAAGGAGAAGCAGCGCGTATTGTTCTGCGCCGCCCAGTCTGACCATCATAATGACGTCTCCCGCCTCGCCGTCTCCTACGACTCATGTGTTACAGACTGCCCTTGTTGGAAACCCGAACTGCGGCAAGACTTCGCTTTTCAACCAACTGACCGGAAGCCGTCAGAAAGTAGCGAACTACGCTGGCGTCACTGTCGAGCGAAAAGAAGGCTTTTTCTCCACGCCGCAAGGTCGCCCGATCCGCGTTCTGGATCTTCCTGGGGCTTACAGTCTGGCCTCTACGAGCCCGGATGAGGATGTCACGCGCGATGTCTGTCTGGGTCAGCACCGTACTGAAAAACGTCCTGAACTTCTGATCAGCGTTATTTCTGCAACCAATCTTCGGCTGCATCTGCGCTTTCTGCTGGAACTTCGTCAGCTTGAAGTCCCCGTAATCGTTGCACTCAATATGATGGATGAAGCCAAGCGCAATGGCATGACCATCGATATTGCCGGGCTTGAGCAAGAACTCGGCATGCCAATTGTGCCTGTCATCAGCCTGAACAGGCAGGGTATTCAGCCTCTATTGGAAGCCTTGGACCGTCCTCTTCCACCCCCGCCAAAAGCGCTTGCCCCGGACGCGGACCTTCATGCCGAAGTCCGACGTCTGCTTCAGGCTTATGTTACGGATCGCTCTGCTGGTCATGCCAGGTTAGTCGATCGGCTGGATCGCTGGTTCCTGCATCCAGTCTGGGGCCCGGTCATTCTGCTGGTCGTGCTGTTTGTAATGTTCCAGACAGTCTTTGCCTGGGCCCAACCCCTCATGGATGCTCTGGAAAGTGGCATTACCATGCTTGGGGAGTTCATCCTCAGGCCACTGCCTGACGGTGTCTTGCGGAGCTTACTGGCTGATGGCGTTATCGCGGGCGCAGGAACAGTCATTGTTTTTCTACCGCAAATCCTGATTCTCTTCCTGTGGATTCTGGCCTTGGAAGAATCTGGATATCTGCCCCGTGCAGCATTCCTTCTGGACCGCGTCATGGCTTTGGCGGGACTGAGTGGCCGGTCTTTCATCCCGCTTCTTTCCAGCTTTGCCTGCGCCATTCCCGGCATTATGGCCGCACGCACTATCCAGAACCCGAGGGATCGACTGGTCACGATTCTGATTGCTCCACTCATGACGTGCTCCGCCCGTCTGCCAGTTTACACACTGCTGATTGGCGCATTCATCCCGCACAAAACAGTTCTCGGAATTTTTGGAATTCAGGGGCTGGTTCTGTTTGGGCTCTATGCTCTGGCGATCGTCAGCGGCATCATCGCCGCCCGCATCATGACGCGTGGCGTCAAATCAGAAGAACATCCACTCCTTCTGGAGCTCCCGCCGTATCGGCGCCCTAATCTCAAGAGCCTAGCGCTCGGTCTGTGGCAGCGTGCCGTGATGTTCCTGTCACGGGTTGGTACGATCATTGTATCGCTGAATGTCCTGCTCTGGGGTCTATCCAGTTTCCCGCTTCCCCCCGCCGGTGCGACCGGTGCGGCTATTGACTACAGCCTTGCGGGCCGGATTGGGCACCTGATGCTGCCGATTTTTGCTCCCATCGGTTTCAACTGGCAGATCTGCGTTTCCCTGATCCCTGGCCTCGCTGCTCGTGAAGTCGCCGTCAGCGCGCTTGCAACAGTTTATGCACTCGGGGTGAGTGAAGACGCTGCATCCGCAAAGCTTCTGCCACTTCTTTCAAGCCAATGGAGCATTGCTACCGCTCTCTCGCTTCTGGCGTGGTATGTTTATGCGCCGCAATGCATCTCGACTCTGGCTGTCATGCGACGGGAAACCCGGTCCATGAAAGTCGTTCTGGGAGCAACAGCGTATCTTTTTGGTTTGGCATATGTCGCAGCCTTTATCGTCTATCATGTCACCAAGGCTGTCGCAGGAGACGCATGATGATTGAAACAATCGTTGCCATGCTAATAGTCAGTATTGCAGCACTCTACTGGTATGCACGTCTCTTTCCAGTGAGCTGGGGGCGCCTGAAAAATGCGTGCGGCTTTCAGACACACACACCTGTTCCGGCCCCATCAAAAGGGTGCAGCAGTTGCAAAGCTTGCAGTGGAAAATCAGGAGGTTGTCACTAAGGGCGCCTCCCTTAGATTTCAGCGACACTGCTTCATGTGCAGGTCTGTGTTTTCCAAATCCTTAGACAAACCGGAACTTTGTATTCCCTACAAAATACCCGTACAAAACTCTGACCGTCCCCAGCTCAGAGTAAAAGTTCTTGTTCAAATTCAATTTTCTACCGAGCTCAGTCTTTAGTCGGGCAAAAGCTTATATATTTCCCCTTCTTCTTGGCATTACTCTGGCTTTATGGACGTTTCCTCTTCCCTTAATATCCGGGAAGCTTCCTCCTGTGGCTCAGGCAGCCCGAGGGGATGTCATCCAGCACATGATCGGACAAGCCTACTTCCTGAGGCAGGACTGGCATTTTCCTCTCCTTGTTGCAGACCGTCTGGTGGCTCCTGCTGGCACCAATATCGCCATGACAGACAGCATCCCGCTCGAGGCTCTGTTTCTTAAAGCACTGCATATTTTCTTTCCCGGAATGCAGCAGGGCATAACGTTATTTCTCGCCTTATGCTGGTGCCTTCAGCCCATTTGCGCTGTGTTCGCACTACGGTCGATGGGAGAGAAACGTCTGCTTCCTGCCATAGTCGTCAGTTTACTCAGCGCTTGCTTCCCAACGTTCTTGGCCAGAACTAGCCACACTGCCCTTTGCGCCCACTGGCTTCTTCTTCTCGCCATAGGGCTGTATTTCAGAGCTGTTCAGCCGCAGGGCTCCTCCAAGCCTACGTGGGTTCTGGCAGCGCTAACAAGTTTGACCCTTCTGGTGCATCCTTATCTGATGGTGATGGTAGGAGCGCTTCTGGGTGCAATTCCATTATCCATTTTCTTCAGAGAAAAACGCTGGAAAGCATGTAGGTCCAGCGCAGCAGCAGCCTTGGCAGCTGGAGCAAGCATTCTGCTGGCAGGAAAAGTTTTGGGCTACTGGGGTGGCGCCAGCGGAGGGGGCTATGGAATCTACTCCATGAACCTCGCATCACCGTTCTGGCCGGCCCGGTCCAGCCTGTTCTTGCAGGCTACACAAGCAGAAGCTGATGCCACCGGGGGCCAATACGAGGGATATCAGTATCTCGGAGCCGGCCTTCTCTTTCTCCTGGCCATGCTTTTATGTCGCAAAAAAGGATGGACCCTTTTCCGTCAGAGCATGACCCGAAATATTGGTCTTTTGCTTGCCTGTCTGGCTCTGACAGTCATTGCTCTCTCCAATAGAATATACTTCTTTCATACTTTGCTCTTCCAGACGCACATCATGGTTCCTGGCGCTGAACAAATGCGCTCATCAGGACGTATGTTTTGGCCAGTCGCTTATGTCATTCTCCTTGGAGCAGTCTGGGGCGTCTGCAAGGTATGGCCTCGGGGGGGGCCTGTCCTCCTCAGTCTGGCTGCTATTTTGCAATGGGTCGACACACGCGATTTACGTCAGTCTGACCGCATGGCTGAGGCTCAGTTGCTAAGCCCTCCATTAGCGGCTGATAGTCATTTGTTTGAAATAATGCATGCCTTTGAGCATGTTGAAATTTATCCTCGCCTTGAATGTGATGCCACAAGCCTTGAAGAGGATATGCCGCTTATCTATGCAGCCGCTTATCAGAACGCGTCCGTCAACACGATGTATACGGCTCGTTCACTGCCGGAAGGCGCATGCCATCTGGCCCAAGAAAATCCCCACTATCTCGACGATACAACCCTTATCATTCTTAATGGCCCGCACCGCCTGGCAAATGCATCGTCTTGGATTGACCGTACACAGGCCAGTTGCGGAGCAGTGAACACTCTCATTCTCTGCGCCAAAAAAAATCTAAATTTACCCTCTGTACCGTCCTCAACACCACTGCCTCTCAATCAGACAATTTTCACGTCATCAAATTACCCGCTCCACACAGAGCTTCTGGAAAGCGGTTGGTCCGGGTCGGAGGATTGGGGAACGTGGAATGAAGGACGCCAAGCCTTTCTGTTTCTTCCCGTACCTAAAGACACAAAAACGGTTACAGTGATTCTGAATTTGCAGGCGGCACCAGGAGAAACGAAAAAAGTAAAAGTGTCCTTACATGACCAGGTTTTAGCTGAGTGGTCTGTATCCCCAGAAAAATCAGAATATTCTGTAACAATTCCCACACTTTCTACCGAAAATATTCACCTAAAACTGGATATTGATCACCCAGTGCATTTGCCGACAGATCCACGTTTTTTAGGAATTGGAATTTCAAGCGTAAAAATAGTAACTCCAAACTGAAGAAATAATATCAGTTATAGGTTTTCCTCAAAACATAAATAGGGCGCTGCTTAGTCTCCATATAGATGCGCCCTATATATTCTCCCAACATCCCAATGCTAATAATTTGAACGCTACTAAAAAGAGTAATAGCGGCAAAAAGAGACGCATATCCTGGGACTGGATTACCCCAGAAAATTGTACGAACTACAATAAAGAAACCATACACGAGAGCACATAAAGCTCCCATTGTTCCAAGATAAGTCCAAAGACGTATGGGAATAGTTGAAAAGCTTGTGAAGCCCTCTAAAGCAAAATTCCAAAGTGAAAAACCTGAGAACTTTGTCGTTCCAGCTGAGCGAGGCAACCGCGCATAATCAACAGTAACGGTGCGAAAGCCTACCCACGCAAATAGACCTTTCATGAATCTCTGGCGCTCCGGAAGCCGCTTGAGCGCATCCACGACACATCTGTCCATCAACCGAAAATCTCCAACATTTTCGGGGATCTGGATATGTGAGATTTTACTGTTAAGCTCGTAGAACCAAGCCGCTGTCTTCCGCTTCAGAGTGCTGTCGGTGGAACGATCGACACGTCGCCCCAATACAACCTCAGCCCCTGCGCGCCAAGCCTCTACCATCTGAGAGATCACCTCAGGAGGATCCTGCAGGTCAGCATCAATGATAACAACAGCATCACTATCTGCAGCATCCAACCCGGCTGTTAATGCTGCTTCTTTACCAAAATTTCGAGATAGTTCGAGAATTCGAAACCTAGGATCTTTTTGTGAGAGATCTAATAATTGAGCGAGTGTGGCATCACTGCTTCCGTCATCAATACAGACGATCTTCCACTCTATTGAGGGAATTTTTTCTAAAACAGGAATGATCTTATTTGCAAAAATTGTGATCACACCTTCTTCATTATAAAAAGGAACGATCAAGGAAATAGTCTTCAACACACATTACATCCTTCGAAGTCTCAACAATCTTCAAAAGAGAGGGGATTTTTATTATTCGAATAACAATTCTCTGATAGGTTTTATTACAGATGTCAACAAAATATTATGTTCATTAACGGACGAATGCTAGTCGTTCATGCGTTTTCTGATGATTACAAGAGTCAGCCGATTGGGGGCTCGGGGTCTCGCGTGATTTGTGGTGTGATTCGGTAGGGCGCAACACGAAAACCCCCGCTGTCTCGGTGAGAGAGCGGGGGTTTTAGAACTGTATTGGTGTGGTTGCGGGGGCAGGATTTGAACCTGCGGCCTTCAGGTTATGAGCCTGACGAGCTACCGGGCTGCTCCACCCCGCGGTGGTGTATGTGATGTTGGTGTG